>JAHHUI010000001.1 GCA_020024055.1 Spirochaetaceae bacterium
GACCAGCTGCGCCCCCGATCGGCGGGATGATAGCCGCGCCAGGCCTCGTCTTGGGTATTCACCCCCGGGCCCGTTAAATCGGACAATCTGTATCTGCCTTTCTCGTCCTCGTGCCGATAAAATTTGTTTAAATATTTTTCATCATATTCTTGATATTGTCGATTAAAATACATCTGCGCAGGATCTTTGGCATAAAATAGAATACTGTCGGTAATGCGCCCAAAACGACAGGGGTCATTATGCGAAGAAGTCCTTTGCCAGATAATCTCATTTTGAAAATTCTTCTCGCCGAAGAGAATATCCAGTAATATTTTCAAATAATGGCTCATAGACGAATCACAATGCAGATACAGACTTCCGCTGCTTTTCAGCAGGGCATGTATATAATACAGCCGATGCGCCATCATCGTCAGATAAGCCATATGCCCCGCCGGAAAAAATGACTGATTGGCCGCAAGATAATTGTATAAAACGGGATGAATCTTTTGTATCCGCGCTAATTCCCGCGTATAATCTTCACGGGCCCATTGATCGGAAAAAGCCTTTTTGCCTTGATACTGATAATCCGCCCCTGAATTAAAGGGCGGATCAATATAGATCAGATCAATAAAAGGCCGGCGATGGGGCTTATCATGCAGCGGACGTAAAACAGACAAACAATCAGCATGAAAAATCTGATTAAACATTTTCAGATATCTTATCCATAAGTCACGCCAATAAGAAATCCCAGCCATTGGGGATATTCTTTTTTAATAATTTTCTCTATTGTCAGGATATACAGTCTTGGTATGTCATATAACACTCCCGGTATTTTAAAGACACCCTGCTGATCGCAATGCTTCAACATACCGCTGGTCACTTGATTTTCAAAACAAACAAAAATCCCTAA
The DNA here is from genome assembly GCA_020024055.1 of Spirochaetaceae bacterium. Lineage (GTDB taxonomy): Bacteria > Spirochaetota > Spirochaetia > WRBN01 > WRBN01 > JAHHUI01. The sequence goes on from JAHHUI010000001.1 coordinate 890, forward strand.
ATCCGCTTTTTGCGTATTCATTGTCGTCGTAAAACGTTCCAACATCGCGATGGTGGCACCGCTGCTGCTCCGCCCTCCTTTCACTTCAATAATACAAAATCTTTTAACCCCCATAAAATCAAGAGCAATATGCCCGTCAAATCCGCCATCGCCTGTCTTTTTTGTTTGATGGCCTTTTAACACATATTCGACAATCCATTGTTCAAAAAGAAACGGCTTCTCTTTAGCGAATTTTTCTGCCTGCGCCACATCCTGGGGAAAGCCGATTACTCTATATTTTGCTTCTAAAGGCTTCAATCTTTTCTGTTCAACCAGGCCAATGGCCAAATGATTAATATCTACACCCAGCCATTTTCGTTTTAATCTTTCCGCGACAGCAACTGCCGTGCCGCATCCGCAGAAAAAGTCCGCCATAATTCCATCCGGGGGGCAAGAACTTTCAACAATACGCTCCAGCAGGGCTTCCGGCTTTTGCGTGGGATAACCCAGTTTTTCCTTGGCATGCGGACTGATAGGGGGAATATCCGTCCAGATATTCTGCAGAGGCACCCCCTCCATGGTATCTAAATAACGCTTAAATCGCGGCACCCCTTTGCCGGAAATTTCAATAAGGCCATGTTCATAAAGCAAATCTAATTTTTCAACAGTTGTCAGACTTTGTCTTTTCTCTTCCCCGATAATTTTCCTTAGAGCTTCTTTGGAAACAGACCAGCTGCGCCCCCGATCGGCGGGATGATAGCCGCGCCAGGCCTCGTCTTGGGCATTCACCCCGGGGCCCGTTAAATTATCTAATGTATATCTGCCTTTCTCGTCCTCGTGCCGATAAAATTTATCCAGATATTCCTGGCTATAAGGCGTATACAGCGTCTTAAAGTACATATTTTTCTTATTTTTGCTGTAAAAAAAGAGCGTATCACTTATTCTTCCAAAACGATCGGGGTCATTATGCGAAGAAGTTCTTTGCCAGATAATCTGATTTTGATAATTATCCAGCCCAAAAATAATATCCAGAATAATTTTTAAATAATGACTCATCGTATCATCACAATGCAGATAAAAACTTCCCGAATCTTTCAACAGCTTGTGCATATAATAAATACGATGCGCCATCATCGTCAGATAAGACATTTGGCTGTCTGTAAAAATGGCTCTATTGCAGGTTAAAAAATTGTATAAGGCTAAATTAGAAAATCCGCGCATTTCTTCCAATTCCTGCGCGATTTCCACATTTGACCAGGTATCTGAAAATGCCTCTTTCAGCGCCGTGGTTTTAGCGCTGTCTTCTTTATTCTTTAATAAATCATCAAAAAGCAGATTATAATTTTTCTTAGAATTAAAGGGCGGATCAATATAGATCAGATCAATAAAAGGCCGGCGATGCTCTTTTCCCAAAAGCTTCAATATATTTAAGTTATCACCATAATAAAGCGTACTTTGAAAATTGGAATTGCTATCTTCGGTCATCATTTTCTCATTACTATCCCACGGGGGCATCGGGATATTTCAGGGCCTGCACGGTTTTGCCGCCGGCCATCATTTTTCTGCCCTGATAGGTCAGCACGCCATTCACGGCGGCCATGGGGAATTTATCAAATTTATCAATGCTGATGGTTTTCTCGACGGCCGTATCTTCCGCGCCTTCGGGAAGCACGCGCGTGCCATCGGGGGCATTCACAAACAGCACTTCACATTGGTCTTTCTCGCCGTTCCCTGCGGCCAGCAGCATTCCTTGCGAGGGTGTGCCGCGGAATTTAGCCTTTTTCAAATTGGCCACCACGATGATATTTTTGTCCAAAAGCTCTTCTTCCCTATAATAGGGTACAATGGAGGAGACAATCTGGCGCTGTTCATCACCAATGCGCAGCTGCAGAATATAGAGCTTTTCGGCATCCGGGTGGCGCTGCACCTGCTCAATACGCGCCACACGCAAATCCACCACCTGATGAAATTCTTGTGCGTCGGCAGGGGTCGAGGGTTTATTTTCCATAGATTTCTTCTCCTGTTCTTTCTCGCCGGAAAATTGCGCACGCAGCTGCTGAATCAGCTTATCATCCAAAATCTGAAACAGAATAGACGGAGCGTCAATCTGTGTGAGATGGCCTAATTGACCCAGATTTTCCCAATTTACCTGTGTGCGAAAAAATTGACAGATTTTTTGGGCGGTCTCGGGCATAAAAGGCGCGATGAGCAGGCCCAAGTCATGCGCCAGATGGGCTAATTGACTGATCAGGCGGGCAGCCGCATTGGGGTCTTCTGTGCGCAGGCGCCATGGCTCACCAGCCTGAAACGCTTTATTGCCCAAATCACTTAATTGAAGAATCAGCATCAGCGCATCTTTCAAATTGGCCTGCTCATAGGCCTGTAAGATTTGCTTTTCCAAATCCAATACTTTGGCCTGCAAAGCTTCATCATATTCCTGAGTGCAAGGCACATGATTTTCATAAAATTTCTGGCAGAATGTGAGCGTTCTATTAATAAAATTGGAAAAATTACCAATCAGCTCACTATTCACGCGTTCTTGAAATTCACGCCAGACAAATTGCGTATCATGGCGCTCGGGGCGATTGTAGAAAATGTAAAAACGCCACATATCCACGGGAATAGGCAGATTCTGACAGTCATCCCCAAATATACCCGTATTGCGGCTTTTGCTGAATTTGCCATTTTCATAATTGAGATATTCGCTGCTGGAAATATGATGCAGCAGGGTCCATTTTTCCTTTGTGCCCATCAGCGTGCAAGGGAAAATGACTGTATGGAAGGGGATATTATCTTTGCCAATGAATTGAAACAACTCCACTTCATCAGGGTTCTGCCACCAAGATTTCCACTCATTGGTTTTTTCGGCTGTGATGGAAATATAACCGATGGGTGCATCGAACCACACATAAAATACTTTATCTTCAAAGCCTGGCTTAGGAACAGGCACGCCCCATTTCAGATCGCGCGTGATGCAGCGCTCTTTCAGACCGTCGCGAATCCAGCTGCGCGTCATAGCCAGAGCATTGGCAGCCCATTGCCCCTTGTTTCCCGCCCTATTCACCCAGGCCTCTAATTTTGGCGCCAGAGCAGGCAAATCTAAGTATAAATGCGTAGTGCTTTCAGGCACAGGTGTTTGTCCACACACTTCGCAATGTGGGTCTTTCAATTCCAGGGGATTCAGCAATTCCCCGCATTTCTCGCATTGATCGCCGCGCGCCTGCTCATAAGCACAATGCGGACATATGCCATAGACAAAACGATCGGCGAGAAATCTTTGGCAATGTTCACAATACAGCTGCTGGTCTTTATGTGTATGAATCAGGCCATTTTTATCCAACTGAAGGAAAATTTCTTGTGTAATCTGCGTATGTGTTTGGCAGCTGGTGCGCCCAAAATGATCAAATTGTACATTGAACCAGGCATAAATATCGCGATGCAAAGCGAAATAGCGATCGCATAATTCACGCGCAGTAATGCCCTCTTTCAGGGCGCGTGTTTCGCTGGCGGTGCCATATTCATCGGTGCCGCAGGCATAAAAGGTCTCATATCCGGCATTCCGGCAATAGCGCGCGAAAACATCGGCAGAAAGAATCTGTACTAAATTCCCCAAATGCGGGGTATTATTCACATAAGGCAAAGCACTGGTAATTAATCGTTTTTTCTTCATTGCGCGCCAATTTTAGCACAGTTATTTTTCTCTCGTCAATGAAATCGCTTGTGAGTGATTACAAAATATGTTATTATCGAAAACAGTTCATTATGGATAAATTTGAAGGAGGAATGAGAATGAGCAGTATGATCGATTTTGTTCAGGCAAGAGAAATCCTGGACTCTCGTGGTAACCCCACCATCGAGGTTGAGGTGTATCTGGAAGACGGCACCATGGGCACAGCCGCTGTCCCCAGCGGAGCCAGCACAGGAAGCCGCGAGGTATTGGAAATGCGCGACGGAGACAAAAAGAGATTTGGCGGAAAAGGCGTGCTGAAGGCCGTTCAGAATGTGAATGACGACATTGCCGAGGCTATTGCCGGAATGGATGCCTTGAATCAGGTTGAGATCGACCGCGTGATGATTGATCTGGATGGTACAGAAAACAAAAGTAAATTGGGTGCCAATGCAATTTTGGGTGTATCGATGGCCGTGGCCGACGCCGCTGCAAAATTCTTGGGTATTCCTTTATACCGCTATCTGGGCAATGCCCATGCCAGCACATTGCCGGTACCTATGGCCAACATCATCAATGGTGGTGCACATGCCGACAACAGTGTTGATTTTCAGGAATTTATGATTATGCCCGTGGGCGCCCCCGATTTCCGCGAGGGCCTACGCTGGATGACAGAAGTGTTTCATGCTTTGAAGGGCTTGCTGCATGATAGCGGCTTTGCCACAGGCGTGGGTGACGAGGGCGGTTTTGCCCCGAACCTGAAGAGTAATGAAGAAGCCCCCGAATTCATCATCAAGGCTATTGAAAAAGCCGGCTATAAGCCTGGGGTGGATTTCCTTATTGCTCTGGACCCCGCCGCCAGTGAATTCTATGATGAGAAAAAGAAAAAATATGTCTTCAAAAAGAGCGACAAGCGCGAGCTCTCCAGCGAGGAAATGGTGGCCTATTGGGAAAATTGGGTGAACAAATACCCCATCATCTCCATTGAAGACGGTCTGGCCGAAGGCGACTGGGACGGATGGAAGCTGATGACAGAGAAGCTGAGCCATCGTATCCAGCTAGTGGGCGATGACCTGTTCGTCACCAATACCAAGATCCTGAAAGAGGGTATTGAAAAAGGCATTGCCAATTCTATCCTGATCAAGGTAAATCAGATTGGCTCGGTGACCGAGACCATCGAGGCCGTGGACATGGCCAAGCGCGCCGGATACACCGCTATCATCTCTCATCGCAGCGGTGAAACTGAGAATACCTTTATCTCGGACTTGTGTGTGGGATTGGAAACCGGCCAAATCAAGACCGGCTCGCTCTCTCGCACCGACCGCGTGGCCAAGTATAATCGCTTGCTGCGTATCCAGGATGAATTAGACGCATCGAAGAAGATTTCCACCTATTGGGGCAAGGATACTTTCTATTGCATCAAAAAGAAATAATCCTTTAATAAATATAGTCAGAGCCGCTCATTCAGAGCGGCTCTTTTTTTGTTTGTGAAAAACCTTGACATTACCCCCCTCCCCGGGTATTCTGTTTCCCAATGTAAAAACGGAGGATATATATGAGAAATTTTAAATCTTTATGCGCCGCTCTTATTTTCACTCTGCTGGCGGCCGCATGTTCAGCACCGGGAGCAAGCAACCCTCAGGCGAATCCCATCAAAATTACCGCGTTGAATGACACCATATGGTCTTATCATTATAAGGATAAGCAACAGAGAAGTTCATATTTTGTCATCACCTTTAAAGTCCAGGGCAATTCATACTTTGTCGGCTCAGCGTCAGCAGACACTTTGGAACTTGCGGTATCTCAGGCTTCAACAAACACAACCAAAGCAACCTATGACCCCAAAAAACCGGGTGAGATTCTTTTGAAGCGTCCTAGCGGAGATGAAATTTTTCGCCCATTAAATCAGAACGAAGCCGAATTAATCAGCCAAAAGCCCGGCACTCCGCAGGAATACAAAACTATTAAAATGACTCTTTATAAGAAATAATCCTTCATTGTGATTATACTCAGCCGCTCGTTCAGAGCGGCTCTTTTTTTGTTTGTGAAAAACCTTGACATTACCCCCCCCCCTGGTAGAATCCTTTTGGAGTAAGACTTATTGTGTATACAATTTAAGGAGGAAAATATGGGAATTATATCAACACGCAAGAAAACTCTCATTGCTATTACTTTTGCCTTATTACTCTCGGGCAAAGCATTTGCCGGTTTTGGTGTGGGCATTAAAGCGGGCGGAGATTTAGGCAATTATAATTATTGGCGTGTAGGCGCCACCATGGGCATTGGCGAGATGCAAGGAAAACCCTTTATCATTGATGTTCTTTTTCACGGGCAAAATGGTGCACTTTTGATCAAGCCAACTTTCGACTGGCATGCATTAACACTGAACATGTCTATCATACAGCTATATATGGGTCTGGGTATTGGCACAGAATTTCTTGTCAAGGCAGCCTCATGGAGGATTGATGATCCATTTGGCTTCGTTTTGTCGGCGCGCATTCCTCTTGGGCTCAAGATCTTCTTAAAGCCAGTAGAGCTGTTTGCAGAAGTGACACCGCAGCTTGGCTGGGAACATGTCAGCATAACTGATCTATATTACGGACAGCGTATCAGTTCTAACGGCTTCTACTGGAGCATCGGGCTGCATGCAGGTGCAAGAGTCTGGTTTTAACAATTCATCAGTCAGCCGCTTTAAAAAAGCGGCTTTTTATCACAAGCATTTCTCCACTAATAAATCTTCATCCTGCACATTTTTGCGAACAAAAGTATAACAATTTGTTTTCTCGTTCAGGGAAAAAGCAACATAAACAAAATCCTGATTCACCAGATGATCATTCCTGCAGCTATGTCTTTTCCTGACATAATTATCTTCCAGAAAATTATTCAAAATTCCAATGAAAATATTTTTAAAGCTTAACAGATCACCACCGGTTGTTGCATCAATAATGATCTCAGCGATATTATTCTCATCCCTAAAATTGAAATCTGCCAGACCAAAGTCTGAGTATACACAAGTGATGCCATAAATTATACCTAAAAGTACACCGCGTGTTTTTTCTGCATCTAGATAGGAAAAATTTTTACCCACATCAATATTTAAAACGAGCTTAGACAATATAGTAACCTCTCCTTGCAAATAAAGATTTGTTCTCATCTAATTTACAGCCATGAATGGAATCTACGTAAAAAAATTAATTTGGCAGCAGAATTCTTTTGGGGTTTCTGAAAAGCCTTGACATCATCCCCTCCCCCGGGTAGAATACTCCAAATCTAATTTTTGGAGGTATTATGAAAAAGAATTTGTCAATTTTACTGGGCCTTCTCTTTGTTTTTCTTCTCGCAGCCTGTTCCGTGCCGGATGCCCATGGACGCACACCCATCAAAATTACTGCATTGAATGAAACTGTATGGTCTTATCTTCAACAGGATGGCACATATTTTGTCATTGCATTTAAAGGCTCAGGCACTTCATATCATGTTGGCTCATCTTCATCCAATAACTTGTCTGCTGCAGCAACTCAAGCTTTAACAAGTGCAAATAACAAAACAACCTATGACTCCAAAAATCCAGGTGAGATTCTTTTGCATCGTCCTGGCGGAGATGAGATTTTTCGCCCTGTTGATCAGCGTGAAGCTGAATTAATCAACAAATCCCCCAGCAGTCCCAAGCCAGTTATTAAAATGACACGCTATAAATAAATTTTCGTTAAAATTCTGTTGCAGCCACTTTCCTTTCCAGAGGCGAAATGTGGCTGTTTTTTGTTTTTCAAAGTTATTGACATCACCCCCCTGCCAGAATACTCCAAATACAATTTTGGGAGGTATTATGAAAAAGAATTTATCAATTTCATTGGGACTTTTTCTCGTTTTTTTCTCACAGCCTGTTCTGTACCAGACGGCCACGGGCGCACACCCATAAAATTAGCGCATTGAACGAAACTGTATGGTCTTATCTTGAACAGAATGGTACATATTTTGTCATTGCATTTAAAGACTCAGGCACTTCATACTTTGCCGGCTCATTTTCATCCAATAACTTGTCTGCTGCAGCAATTCAAGCTTTAGCAAGTGTAAATAACAAAACAACTTATAACCCAAAAAACCTGGAGAAATCTCTTTTTCAATACAAGGGACACAAAGACTCTTCCGTCCAATCAGCGAAACTGAAGCCGAATTTTCCACTTCAGGCCCAAATAGCAAAACAATTATTATGAAACGTATCAAGTAGTTATTTGCGTTCTATCATCAGAGCCGCTTCTTTTCAGCAGAAAGATGCGGCTGTTTTTTTTCTTTTTTGAAAAACTCCCGGCATGAAAAATGCTCAGTCATCAGAAAAATTTAAACTCAGAAGTCTTTCTTAAATATTGAATCTTTATTTTTTTGTAAAAAAGAAATTATACAAGCCAAACATAATTTTTTCTTTTAAATATTTTCTCCTTGCGTGAAAATACCTATTTTTATCTCCAACAAGAAAAAAGGAGGTCAGGAAATGTTTTATCCCAGGACTTTTTCTCATATTGGCCTAAGTGTGCCCAATATTTATGAGGCGATGGAATTCTATTCTTCTGTGATGGGCTGGTATATTACAATGCCGGTGACGACAACCAAAGAGGAACATCGCACACCGATGTCTTGCATGTATCAGGAACTCTTTGGCCTTGGCTATAAAGAATTTAAAATTGCTCATCTTTCTACAGGAGACCGTATAGGCATTGAATTGTTTGAATTTCCAGACAATGATGGACGTCGCAAGCCCTTTATGCCACATAAAACAGGTGTTTTCCACTATTGCGTTCAAGACCCCGATGTGGAAGGCCTGGTACAGCGAATATTGAAAGCCGGAGGCAAACAGCGCTCAGCCATCACATATTATTATCCTGAAAAGTCTCCCTATCGTATGGTCTACATGGAAGATCCATTTGGCAATGTGGTGGAGATTTATTCACATCCTTATGACATTCATTATACATCAAAAATCTATCATTAATGGAGCTAAAAATGCTTAATTATCTGAGGATTTTTTGGCTTTGACAGGCCTCTGGTGGTTTTTGTCTCTTGTTCTTCGCCCACATCGACAGGCGCCAAAGGAGGCGATGGAAATACTGGCGGAGTGACCCCCGCCGGACCCTGATGAAAACCCTGAGGAACCGGACATCCCTGATCATCCCTTTATTAATGTGGATTCCCTGAACAATACTACATGGATAGGAATAAATGCTGCCGCAGGCGGAACCTGGGTGGCAGTGAAATTCGTGAAAACAGGCGACAAAACCCTGGATGCTTATTTTGGGGAAGGCAATGACCAAGGCCTGGCCAATCAAAGATTTGACCAAGCCGGCCAACACCAAATCAGACCCCAATAATAATTCGCTTTCTTTTGACAAATACAAATTTGACTTCAAAAGTGAATCACGATCAATTCTTACATCAGGAAAAAAGACCATTTCTGATAATTTGGACAAAACCAATCAATAAGCCATTTTATACCTGCCTTAAAGGCGGGTTTTTTAAATTTTTTTGTCAAAAAACTTGACAAAATCCCCCCTCCCCCTAATATAAAATCAGTCCAATAACCTGAATTAGGTTATTTTGTTGTGTGATATTTTACCCATTCCAGTTAAGTTTTTAATTATGTATTTTTTTTTGCCCCAAGCAAGAGTTCCTACGCCAAACCATACATATTAAAATACATAAAAATATCAGACAACCCATATTTTAGGGATTGTATATTCTCATATGAGTTTTGCTGTTTGATAAATAGCTGACTCCTCTGATTCCTGATTACATGAGATATACAATTCCCGGCTTTCTGCACCCGGGCTTTCATGCCCGGGTGTTTTTTCTTATCTACCACTTATTTCTTGACATTCTATAGCAAACTATGTAGATTCCATCACAATTTATTGATAGACGGAGGATAATACCAATGTTGAAGTATGCCAAAATTTTATGCTGACTATCCTTGCTATGCTATCTGCCTGTAAAGAGCTCCTCAGCGTAATCATAACCAAACCACAATGCCAGAATATTCTGAAATTTCATCTTCTGTACCAACAGACCCTAATAATCTTAATGGAGTGGTATGAGAAGGAAAAACGGATTATGGCTTGTATGTAGTGAGTTTTTTAAAAAAATTACTGATACCAGCGTAGTCTATTATACAGGGTTGTCTGAAAATCTGGCAATGGCCAGAGCCTATGCCTTTATGTCATATCCCCAGCACACAGAAATTAAAAGTGACACTGTGATTGTTATATTTATGTATGGGCAATTTGTTTACGATTTTCGCATTATCAACGAAAATGAAAAGCACAAATAGTTGGGGTTTATGAACTTTCCTATTCCGCTGAAAAGAATGCAATAATTCAATATTTACACCCTTTCTTGCTTGATAAAAGGAAGGGTAGTAAAGCCTTCTTTTGATTAATTTACACGTCAATATTCCATAAAGTCTTGGACAAAATACCAATAATGAAACTGACCCCAGCCACACCCAAACTGATCACAGCCATTTCCAGGAATCTGGGCCACAAGGGTGTGCTCTGCACCACAGCCATATAATAATTAAACATGAGGATAATCAGCAGCACGGCGCACACCACCATGGCCAGCGCAAGATAGACCTGATGCGGCATCAGGATATAAGGTGCAATGAGCAGCAAAACAACAATAATATAGGCAGCCCCGGTAAAAACGCTTGCCGTGATGGCATCTGGCCGGCCTTCCGATTTCAAAGACAAATATTCACTGGCAGCCATAGACAGCGAAGCAGCCACTCCTGTAATAAAACCGGTGATGGCAATCAGTTTAGCATCCTGATAGGCAAAAGTGAAACCGGCCAAGCTGCCTATCATCTCCACCAGGGCATCATTCAGACCCAAGACAATAGAACCGACAAAACGCAGAGCTTCTCTGTCCACCAGGCTGAGAATCTCGCTTTCATGCCTATGTTCATCCTGCATAATCACCAGCTCCACTTCGGGAATCACAGGGGCCAGCAAGGCAAGATTTTTTTCCGTGAAAAGTGCATCTGCCCTTTTCTCCATCCATTTCAGCATGAAAACATAACCCACAATAAAAGTGAACAGTGAACCAAAAAACACGGCGAAATAATTAGGGGCCACATCTTGTCCAGAATATTTTTTCCAAATATTGTAATGTTTAAGCTCTTCTTCCGCGATGCCCAAAATCATGTCCCGATTTTCTTTTTTTCTGCGCGCTTTTTTTGCAACGGCTAAATATAAATAGCGCTCTGTAATTTCCATGCGCTGAAATTTGATCAAGCATTTCATCTGCTGCTTTGAAAATTGTGTTTCCGCTGCCATATTTTCACCCCCATTTTTATTGAAATTACTTTTTATTATATTGTAATGCAACAATATAAAATTCCATTGATTCATTGCGTATGGCTTTGGGACGCACAGCTTTCACCTGATGAAAATACTGCCCCAGCTGCGCCATAAATTCTCTTTCATCTCCATGTTCAAAAATTTTGGCCATGAAATGTCCGCCGTTGGACAGCAATTTTTGCGCAATGGCCCAAGCCTGCCGCACCAAGGCCAGGCTACGCGCACAGTCTGTCAGCCTGTCTCCTGTGGTCGAAGGGGCTGCATCGCTGACGACGAGGGCAAACGGACCACAGGGCTGAATCCTCTCTAAAACAGCTTTTTGTGTAAAATCACCTTGAATTTCCAGGATATGCGGATGGCTGATTTCCAATTTTTTTAAATCACAAGAGACCACATCACATTGACATTTTTTGGCCAGATATAAACTGAAGCCGCCCGGGGCGGCTCCTAAATCAAGCACTTTATCTCCTGATTTTACAAGAGGATACTTTTGCAGTATCTCTTCTAATTTGAAGACACTTCGGGCAGGATATCCTTGCTTTTTCGCCAAGGCCGCCCAGTGATCATTCTGGCTGCGCTTAGCCATGAATCATCTTCCGTATATGCAAAATTGCTGCCCCGACATCGGCGGCTGGAATATTTTCCCGGCTGGCAAGATCGCGCAGAATAAATCCTTCTTTTTCTTTATAAAAGACACCCACACGCGCACCCAAACTTTGCGCATAGCGAAATTGCTGATCCAGTTTTTTATCATCGGGGAAACAGGCTACTTTGATACCCCGGGCCTGTAAGGCCAGCTGAAGCCGACGCTGGCTTTGCATATCCTGTGCATATATCAATACCACATCTGCAGCCGATATCTGGGGCAAAGCCCCCTGTATTTCTTCCAGGGCAGCCAGCAGTCGATCCAGGCCGACACTGCCGCCGATGCCAGAGATTTCCTCATTGCTGTACAGGCCCACTAAATTATCATATCGCCCGCCCGAACACACGCTGCCGATTTCACTCATATCTTCTAAAAATGTCTCGAAAACAATGCCTGTGTAATAGTCCAGACCACGCGTGATGCAAGGATCTAAAAGATAAAAACCACCCAGTCCTAAGGCATTCAGCTGCTCAAAGATCTGCTTTAAATCGCCCAGCGCCGGTGTATCCACTCTCTGCTCTTCAAACAGGGTCTGCAAATGCTGCAGGGCCTGTTCGCTATTGCCCTGGGGTTGAACAAATCGCCACAGCAGATCAGCATGATTGGGAAGTATAGTGGCTAATTCACTTTGAGTTTTTTCCTTGCCCACTTTATGAATCTTGTCCAGAATGCCTAAAACAGGCAAATATTGAGCCTCAAGATTCCAATGAGAAAGCAAATCCTTCAGCAGGCGCCGATGATTGATGTGGATTTTAAATTTCTGCACGCCCAAAGAGCGCAAAGCTGCCTGGGCCACCAGCAAAACATCTAAATCAGCCTGAATATTATGGCTGCCGACAATATCAAAATCACATTGATAAAATTCACGATAGCGGCCTTTCTGGGGGTTTTCGCCTCGCCAGGCTTTGCCTATATGATAACGCCGAAAAGGCAGCCCAACCTCATGGCGATGCATGGCCAAAAAACGTGCAAAGGGTACTGTTAAATCAAAGCGCATAGCCACATCGCGCCCGCCGGCATCTTCAAAACGAAAAATCTGTTTTTCTGTTTCCCCGGCGCTTTTGCTCAGCAATACATCTGTATATTCCAATGTCGGGGTATCAATAGACTGATACCCAAAAAGCTGGAACACATCCTGCAAAGTCCGCATGGCTTTTTCTCTTTGACATGCCGGCTGGGGTAAAATATCACGAAAGCCTTTCACCAGCCTGGCCTTGGTTTGCCGTTTATCCGCCACAGGCGCCCCCTCTTTTTGCCATTGATGGGAAAATTATATCATAAATATATTTAAGAATCTTTATCATCCAGAAAATCAACAAAAAAGTCACGCACAGCCTCGGGGGTAGATGTGGTGAAAAACCCTGCCGCCTTGGCATGGCCGCCACCCCCAAAATGCCCAGCCAGTCGACCCACATCCACATCATTCCTGCTGCGCAGCCCCACACTATAGCCATCATCCTTACGGCGCATAATCATCACCACTTCCACATTTTCCACACTTAACAAGAGGCGATAAATGCTGGCAGCGTCACGATCAATAGATGCATCCCAATTCCCTTCCACAATCATAATCAGACGATTTTGTGCATAAGCCTGGCACCCGGCAATCAGTTTTCCCGTATATTGACGGCTGGCCAGACTAAAACGGCCCTCCATTTTTTCATACAGCTGCTCGATAGAAATGCCGCAGGCCAGCATTTCACCCACATCATTCATATAGGGCGCTGCCTTGGGCGAAAGATGGCGAAAAAAACCCGTATCTGCACAAAAGCCCAGCATCAGCCATTCCACTTCTTCTTTTGTGGGAACATGATTCATAGATTTCATCAGACGATAGATAAGCAATGTTGCCGCAGGAGACTGCGCATCAATATAGCCAGAGAGGCTACCCTCTTCCACACAGGCATGATGATCAATCGCCACACAGGCACAGGGCATATTGCCAAAACCCGTGCGCGACAAAGAGGCACAGTCTACTAAAATGACACCTGCATCGTCACGATTCAAGCGATCTAAAGGCACATGGGATTGAAATAAAGGTTCCAGGTGGCGCACATCATTGCGCGAAAATGGCCCCCAAGACGAGAGCACAACATCTTTTCCTAAACGTTTGAGAAATGAAGCAAGTGCCAGCTGAGAACATAAACAGTCTAAATCAGGGCCTTCATGGCCTATCACACAAAAAAATTGACGTGTATTGATAAAATCAATAACACGTCCACATTCTTTAGAAAACAAATTGCTTCTTTTCCTTTTTATCCTTGCTGGGAAAATCATTGTCCCAATAGCGCTCACCCACCGGTGCTCCATAAGCGGGCAAGAGACCGTCTTTATTCAAGGTAATATCAATGCGCTTAATCTCGCCGTTCTTATAGAAAACAGACATCGTCGGGTTTTGCGGGCCGTTCACAAAATAAACAGATCCTGTTGTATTCCCTTCAAACCATGAATAGGGAAGAAATGCGCGGCGGCGCTGCCCATCCTGGCGAATATAATACACCACATATCCCTTTTTATGTTTACGCATATCATCGATATATGCAGTCTTCACATAGTATCTGTCTATTGTTTTAGGCTGGCTTTGATTATTCTGATTTTCCTGTGCAGAAATAGATGCAACACAGGCTAAAATCAACATAGATAACAGGATTAATTTTTTCATGGCACACATCATATATACCCTTCGACATGCTGTCAATAAAATTTTACCTTTTTCATTCGGGCATATAATTATAAAGTCCAGCTGAATCATAACACAGATTTCCTCATTTTTTAATCAACCCTCTTGATTTTATATATCTAGGCAGGTAGAATCCACTTCTACGTGCTTTGGGGCATTATTAATTATTCTTTATAGGATAAGAAAATATGGTAAAAAAGTATTCATGTGTTTTTGTTTTGCCTGCCGCAATTTTCTCTTGTAAGTCCCCCTGCGGCAAAAAATATTGAGGTAGAACCCGATATATATACTCAAGCCTATGTGGATAAGCATTTTCCGAGCTGGGATGTGGGCATAGTAGGATTTGAGGCAGAAAACGATTCTGTTTTCATTTCTCTTGTCGAGAAAAAATATCTCGTTGAAACATTAGCGATCTTAAGAATATGAGTGAACACACACAAATTTGAAGAAAGGGCGATCAATTTGGCATGGGCAATTGACGGCACGATGTACCCGTACACAAAGACAAGTCCCAGACTCCCGGCGGCCAATGGAACATCACCGATCAAATGCAGAGGCTTGATAAATATAGGGTTTGCATACGGTGAAGAGGATCGGCTATGACCTATGGATACATAAGAAAGCCTCTACGCAGCCTGTGCAGAACGCTTCTTCCGATCACGTGGTCTACTCTTATATGGATGTGACGAATGACTATAAGATCGGGCAAAAGATCTGGCTGCACAATAAAGATTGGTCTAACGGCCAGCGGGGCAACAGGTCTTCCTAAGGACTATATTTCACGAGGCTATGCATAACCTGGGATACCAGCACAACGGAAATCAGACTGGAAACTATAGACGCGATAACGTGCCGCACGTCTATAGTGAGAAAATGATGTCCCTTTATAATACTCCCGAGGTTATGCAAAAATATGCTACTCAAATCAAGAAAATGAAAGCATTTTACTTGAAAAAGTATCAGTCGGTGATCACCGCTCCTATATTGTCAATGCGGGATGGCCTGGCGATTGGCGCGTAGGCATGCCGAGAATAACACATTGAATCTGAAAGACTGTAAAACAACAGAGGTATTAATTTGAGCCCCTTGTGGGGGATTTTTATGAGCTTTTTTTGTAAATAGATCCCTTCATTTCTTTTGATTTTGTTGTAAATACCATCGCACTGTTTTTCTCAGGCCGCTTTTTAAATCCTCCTGCGGCTGCCAGTTCAGTGTCGATGTCAATTTTGTATGATCAATCGCATAGCGTAGATCATGCCCGGGGCGATCGGCCACAAATGTCAGCAAATCCTGATAGCTGCCTTCTTTCCTTGGCCGAAGATTATCCAGCAAAGAACAAATAGTACGTGCCAGTGTCAAATTATCCAGCTCTTGATCCCCGCCAATATTATAACTTTCGCCCATTTGGCCCTTCATAAAAATTGTCTCGATTGCACGGCAATGATCTTCCACATACAGCCAGTCGCGCACATTGGTTCCTGTTCCATAAACAGGTATGCTCTGATTGGCCGTGGCCGTGCGGATAATGGTGGGGATAAATTTTTCCTGATGCTGCTTGGGCCCATAATTATTTGAACAATTTGAACGCAAAGTTGGCAGGCCATATGTGTGATGATAAGAGCGCACGAATAAATCTGCCGATGCCTTTGACGCAGAATAGGGTGAATTGGGCAAATAGGGGCTTTCTTCGGTGAAAAAACCCTCTTTACCCAAAGTACCATAAGTTTCGTCGGTGGAAATCTGATAAAAGCAGGCCTGCTCCTTACCCTTCTTCATGCGATGCGGAGCCTCCATCCATGCCTCTCGCGCGCATTCCAAAAGATTGAATGCGCCCCCTACATTGGTGCGAAGGAAAACCGAAGGCCCAGAAATGGAATTATCCACATGAGACTCTGCGGCGAAATGGATCACGCTGTCAATGTCATAGCGCTGAAAAAGCTGTTGCATATGGGCCATATCATTAATATCAGCTTTCTCAAAAATATAATTGGGCGCATCCTTAACCTCATCCAAATAAGATAAATCAGACGCATAAGTCAAATTATCCACATTAATCACACGTATATGCGCATGGCGCGGAACAAAATAACACAGAAAATTGGCTCCGATGAAGCCGGCCCCCCCAGTCACTAAGAGATTTTTGCGAATGCCTGCTGACATGAGATCACCCCCTGCATCCAATGATGTAAATCTATACCAAATGTTTTCTTTACCTTATCTTTCGACAAAACACTTAAAGGCGGACGTTTTGCCTTTGTGGGATATTCTTCGCTACGGATGGGATGCACGCGGCAGCTGAATCCCTCCTGCTGCATAATGGCCCAGGCAAAATCGTACCACGAAGCCACCCCTTCATCGCCCAGATGATACACGCCACTGTGCTGCGGGCCAAACCGGGGCAAAATCTGCAGAACATATTCCACCAAATGCGGTGCATATGTGGGTGTGCCTATTTGATCATAGACAACATTGAGATCAGACTTCTGGGCACCCAGGGCACGCATTGTGGCATAAAAATTGTGCCCCACAAATGAATAGAGCCAAGATGTGCGGCAGATAAGGCAATTTGCCCCGCTTTCCATCAATGCCTGCTCGCCTTGCAGTTTCGTCTTTCCATACACACTCAGCGGCTGGGCAATGTCCTCCTCGCCATAAGGGGCACAGGTATTTCCTGAAAAAACATAATCCGTGGAAAAATGCACCCCTGTAATGCCCAAGTCAGCACATATCTCGCCTAAATTTTTCGCCCCCTGAACATTCACAGCATATGCTGCTTTTTTCTCATCTTCTGCCTTTTCCACATTCGTATAGGCTGCACAGTTAATTACAGCTGTGGCCCCAGACTGCCTGACCAAAGAGCGCAAAAGCGACAAATTCAAAATATCTGCTTCTTTTTCAGCGGGGGCAAAAAAAGATATTGCCCTTTTTTGCAGGGCTTCTATGAATAATTGACCTAATTGTCCTTGTGTTCCCAATATGAAATACATAAAGTTTTCTCTTGCCCAAAGTATAGCAGGAGAGACAAAGAATTGTAAATAAAGGCCAGACATATTCCGATGCAGAAATTATGACAATCTTTGAGAAAATGCTGAACAAAGAAATCCCAGCAAATATACTCTTTGAAGACGAAAATGTGCTGGCTATTCATGATATTGACCCCCAGGCGCCCGAGCATATTTTGCTCATTCCCAAAGAAACCGCCGCCGGGCTGAATGACATTGAAAATTGGAGCGACGAACAGGCCGGACGCTATTTAAAAACCGTAGTGAAAACAGCCAAACTTTTGGGCGTTGACAAAAGCGGATATCGCCTGGTGATCAATTCCGGACGCCATGGTGGGCAGACCGTGCCTTATTTACACATGCATATTTTGGCCGGGCGCCGCATGAATTGGCCCCCAGGATAAAACTGATATAACTTAGAAAAATTTCCTGATTTTCAAGGTCAGCATCATCAGAGTGGAAATAGCGGCAGAGATTCCGGCAATCAGCCAGAATGACAACGGATTTTCGCCATAAGGCACCGGCAATGCCACATTCATGCCAAAGAAACTGGCCACCACTGTGGGCATCATTAAAACCAAAGAAATCACCGTCAGTCGCTTCATTGCCTGATTCACATTATTATTGGTCACGCTGGAAAATGCCGCAGCCATGCTGTGCAAAATATTCAGATAAATCTCACTGATTTCCACCGCCTCGCGCATTTCAATTGCCACATCATCCAATAATTCTTTTTCTTTTGCGCTCCAGCTCCAATTAGGCGATTTTTGAATTTTTTCCAGCAAAATTTCATTGCTGCGCAGCGATGTTTTAAAATAATGCAAAGACTTCTCAATACGCATCAGATTCACCACTTCCTGATTGTGCACCGGGCCGTCCAGCTGCATCTCCAAATTGTCGGCAATATTCTTCAGCTCTTTCAAATAGCGCAGATATTCCATGCCCGCATGCAGCAGGATATTGAGCACAAAACAGGATAAATTAGGCGCATATAATATATCCCTGTTAAATATAGCCTGATCGAACATAGCAATATGCTCTTTGCAGACAGTGATGATAATGCCCGCATCATCCAGCAGAAAAGAGGAAAATGTGAGTGTGGTGTGTGTAAAATCCTTGCCCGGATGTGCATAAGGCAAACGCATAATCACCAGGCGGCCTTTAGTTGTTGTCAGGGTCTCATTGCGCGCCAGCTCGTCAGGGTCCATCGCATCAATAATCAAAGAGATTTCCAAATGATATCGCCCCGAGAGAAAGTTTACCTCTTCCAGGCTGGGATTCACCACACGAACCCATGTATAATTGCGCGCGTCGCCAACGATTTCTTTTTCTTGAAATATCATTCTTTGCCTCCGCTGCCTTCGGCCCAGCCCTGCAAAAGCCGCTCGTAATAGATACGCCACACAGGTGGCAATGATTTTAATGTGCGCATATCATCAGAGCGAATAATCAGGCGCCCCAGCTGAGGATGAAGATAATTACTCAAAGGCATTGCTTCAACAACAAAACGCTGATCCCCGTCTGTATACCAATACCAGGAAAGACGATAAAGCAATGAATGCCCGCTGGATGCCAAGATTAAATCTTCTTCACTACCCTGCACATCCCACACCTCATCTGTCAGCAAGGTACCATTATTATGAATAATCAACCTGTCCTGATAAAATTCCACTCTCTGTTTGTATTGGGCACGATGATGATTCCACACAATATCTGCCCCTGCGTCGATGAGATCACGCAAGGCCTTTTGCCAGGGCTCGCTTGCTTCAAGCTGTGCATCCCCGCCATGATAAGAGACAATCACCAGATCAGCCTGAGTACGCAGGGTTTTGATATAGGATAACAGACGACTCCATTCGCTTTGGCTGTGAAAATCAACCGTATTAATAAATGAAAATGCTTCATTCTTTTGCAGGTCTGCGGCAGCAAGCTGCACAAAAGACAAAAGCGCAATATTTTTGTTCTTGCGCGAGAAAATTGTGGCCTTTACGGCATCCAAAGCATTCTCTTTCAGGCCGCTGTAACGAATCCAGGGAAAACGCTGCCAGAGCATCTTCCAGCTTTCTTTTGTTTGCTGTAAACCTAAGAGGCCCTGTTGAGCCACATCTAAATTGGCCAGGCTGAATACATCAAAGCCCGCATTCACCATCGCTTCAATCTGGCTTGGGTGTGCATTGGCGGGTTTTCTGCGGGAACCCTGATTGGTTACAGGGCTGTTCAAGTCTAAAAAGCTGGCATCGTCGCCATGCAAAAGAGGGACTAAATCTTGATATAAAAAAGAATTGGTCTTCTCAAGAGGGCTGCGTGCATTCTCTTCATCGCTCATATAAGCATCGCCGGCAAAGCTGAGCACCAACGTGGCAACAGGCTCACGCTGGGTAAATTCCTGCCCATATACAGAAACCGCAGAGATTAAAAATAAAAACAAACACACTCTGGCGAGAGTCTGCATAAACATGGGCAGGAACCTCCATACCGGGGAAAATGAAGAAAAATCTTTAAATACACACCCCTTTAGAATACATGGCTGGCAAATTTTTGCCTTTCGCCGGCGATTTTACAGTTAATACACATTACAGCTTCGGGAATCGCTTCTAAGCGCTCTTTGTCAATCATATTTCCGCATTTCACGCAAATACCATAATTTCCGCCTTCAATACGTGCCAAGGCTGCATCCACGCGGGCCAATGCCTGTGCACTTTGTGCCCCCAGGGCTTCAATAATTCTTTTGTCCAAATCACTCGCGGCAACATCAGCAGGATCGGCAGTATCAAGATCAGTCATCGTTGATTGAAAATCCGCGTTTTCCGTCAGGAGATTTTGAATAATTTCTTGTTTGGCAGCCAGCAGCTTCTCTTTTGCCTGAGCATACAGATCCATACCTAGCTTCCTCCATCATGCCATATCAGCTGTCCAATGAAAAAGACATCCGCACCGAATGCCAAATATCACCGGGGCTTTCAAAAACCACGTGATTTTAACATACCTTATCTTGAATGTGCAATAATTTTTTGTACTGATTTTTACTTAAGAACAAATTAATTTCACTTTCTTCACTCAGACATGAAGATTATTTTTATCATGCTCTTGATTTTACCGGCCAAAACTGCGAAACTTAAATGATGATCTTTTCTTTGCACAGCAAGAGATAATAATGAATATCGCATTTTTCACAGACACATACCTGCCCGACAAAAACGGTGTAGCCACATCGGTCTCTCAGTTGAAATCAGAGCTGGAGGCCCTGGGGAATAACATATATATATATACCGTGAAGCATGCCGATCAAAAAGAAAATGAATTTCGTATCATGCGCTGGCCATCGGTCACTGTGATGCGCAATGTGCCAGAATCACGCATTGCTTTTACAAACCCGGCCACGATTGCGGCCTATTTAATACGCGATCAAGTTGACATTGTGCACACACACAGCGAATTTTCTTTGGGGCTCACGGGGCGTTTTGTCAGCAAAATGCTTAATATTCCCCATGTGCACACTGTGCACACGATGTGGGCCGATTATCGGCATTACATCCTGAACGGACGCATGCTTTCCAACAGGCAAATCGGCTCGCTTTTTCGTGCCTTTGTGCGCCCCTGCACAGCTATTGTCGCGCCTTCAAACAAGGCATTTTTCTATCTTAAAAGCATTGGCATTCATCCCTATCATGTAAACAACGGACTGAGCATTGAAGAATTTATCAATCGATGTTCTTCGGAAAAACAGCAGGCTATCAAGGAAAAACTGGGCCTGACCAGAGAAGATTTCACTATTCTTTTCGTTGGGCGAATCTCTGATGAAAAACGTGTCTTAGAATTATATGATGTCATTAGTGCGGCCATGAAGCAGCAAAACAATATCAAGGCCATTTTCATCGGGCGCGGCGACAAGGCCGCCGTGATTGAAGAAAAAATCAAAAAAAACAATCAAGAGGGCCAATTCATCCTGACAGGCGCCATGCCCTACGAAGAAATTGCCAATTACTATGCTGTGTGCCAGGCCTACTGCACAGTCTCCACATCTGAGGTGCAGCCTATGACCGTGATTGAGGCGATGACCATGGCCCTGCCCATTGTGGTGCACAGGGATCATGCCTTTGATAATTTGATTGAACATGGCAAAAACGGATATATTGGCGAAAATGACGATGAAGTGAGAGACTATTTAATTCAGCTGGCGGCAAATCGAGAGCAGGCCCATACAATGGGGCATCAAAGCCAAATTCTTTCAGAGCATTTCACCAGTGAAATACAGGCAAAAAATATGCTTAAATTATATAACAAGGTCGTAGCCATGGGGCGTCCCCATTTTGGTTTTCATCCGGTATTGGAGAAACAAGACTCATGAGTCTGCCCTTTACGCTGGATGTGGAGCGCGTGTATCAGTCTCTTCAGGATAAAGATGTTCTGAAAGGAATCACATTTTCACGCAGCCACCCTGGGGTCACTGTGCTTCTGGGCGAAAACGGCGTGGGAAAAAGTGTACTGCTGCGCGCCATTGCCGGCATCTCGCTGCCTCAATACGGACAGATAACCCTGCGCGTGGGCGTGCATCAATACAACACGGCGCTGGATACTCAAGCACGCACATATATCGGGTATCAAAGCGAGTATCTGGCCTATTGGCCTGATTACACTGTGTGGGAAATGCTGCAATTTGCACTGGCTGTGAAAAAACCGCAGGAGGAAACTCATGCACAGAAAATTATTGAACAGTTTCGCCTTCAGGAAGTGGTGAATGTGCCTTTGCGTCGTTTGTCTTTTGGCTATCAGCGCAGACTCTCTGTCGCCATCAGCATGATAGGAAATCCTAAAATTTTGCTTTTAGACGAACCCACTAATGGCCTGGATCCTGCCGAAACTGAATTTTTTCTTGAGCATATACAAAAAACAGCACAGACAAGCTGTATTATTTTGGCCAGCCACAGACTGGAAGAAGCACATACCCTGCAGGCAGAGGTTTTATTATTGAAACAAGGCCAATTATGTTATGATGGACCTTGCCCGAATCAATTAAAAGAGTGGTATCATGAACAGCACATGGATTCTTAAAACATTGTATAAACATGAAACATACCGCCTGGTGCGCCACAGCCGCCTGATACTGTTTTTATATCCATTGCTCATGCTGGTCAGCGCGCTAATTTTTCTCACCATCTTTGCCTATCCGCTCACGCCGATGGCCTCGCCACTTGTTTTTTTCGACTTGATCAGCCTCATGCAGTTTTTTATTCTTCCCTATGTGGCAATGTTGGGATTTTCCCAGGAGAGAACCCTACGCACGCATTGGACATTGCTGTCTTGGCCCATTAAATCATCGCAGATTATCTACGCAAAATTCCTGGCTTGGATGCGCATTCCCATGTGTTCGCTCTTATTATGTGCTTTTTGGCTGATCGCAGGAACCACATGGTATAGCTATGACCCGGGGCTAATCTTGGCAGGCATTGTGCAGGTGATGCTGACAGCAAGCTTGACTTTGGCCCTGACGATGTATTTTTCCACTCGGCTGCTGCGCAGCAGCTGGCATGCGGTTTTCATCACGCAGGGATGCCTGTTGGCCTGGCTGTTCTGCGACTTTTTGCTGCGCAAATGGCAGATTTTAGGCAATGTCACTGCTCTTCTGCAGGTGTTCACTTATGGATATTACACAGCAGGATTTCAGAAAGGCCTGTTGACCTCGGGAATGATGACATTCTTTTTGGGCATCACAATTTTTCTGCTTCGCAAAAGCTGGAAAGCCGTGGAGGTGTATCGCGGTCAGGACGAAACTCATGCGCGTCTTATCTTACCTGTTTTATGGGTATTGACGCTTTTTTTCCCCATGCGCATGGATATTTCCCTGCAGGGAATGTCGCGCCTGCATTCTTTCACACACAAAATGCTGTTTCAGGTGCATGATCCACTGTATATCACCTATTATTATTCTGACAAGCATAAATTCAATAAAGATATTCTCTCTGTGCAAGAACAGCTGCATTTATATAGCCAGGCGAATTCATGGGTGGTGTTGCGTAACAAGCCCCTTAAAGACATAAAAGATGCGCAGACGCAAGGTCTTTATGATCAAAATGGTTTGTTTGCAGGGGTGCTGATTGAATATCTGGACAAAGCGGCCCTGATACCTTTGCTGCTGGATGCAGATGAAGTGGAATATCAGGTCACCAGCAAGCTGTATCAAATCCTTTACGGGCGCAGGCGGCTGCTGGTGCGTGCGGGCATTATGCAGAATATTTCAGATTATTCTCTGTTTATCCAGGCGCTTTCGCGGCATTTCGACGTGGAAACATGGACAGGAAACATCATGCCGGCGGCAGATGGGGCCATGATTTTCTCTGCATCAGGATTGAATAATTCCATGGCTTCGCAGCTTTTTGCCGCCAGAGAACAGGGCATGGGGATGTTTATCGGATACAGCGGCGTGGGTATTCCTCCCCAGGAAAACAAAACTCCCATACGCTATCGTGCATTGCCGGCATCTTCTTATTTTGATAATCTGGGTATCCGTGCGGGTTCTGATTTGATCTTAGACCCCGAAGGCTTCTATTTTTCGGGCCAAAGCCTTGATGGCAATTTGATTCAGCAAATATATCCGGCCTGGACAAAAGGATTTGGAAGCAAAAATCTGCTTTGGCGCATGGTGCTGCCAATTTTCAGCGTGCCGCTGTGGCCCGACGACACATGGACGCCCCTGCTGTTCACCTCTCCGGCAGTCGGACTTCAGGAAGGCATCATAGACATTAACCCCATCAGTCTGCAGAAAAAAGAGCTGCCCCCTGTGGGCGGGCCATATATTGTGATTGCTGAAAAACAAGACTCTGTTCCGCTGATTGTCGCCGGCAGCGAAACTATATTCTCTGATATTGCCCCCACTTTGCAGAATTACATTGCCGGGGAACTGTTGGCCTGGAAATTGGTGGGCCTGGAAGAAATGGCTGATTTGAAACTGTATAAACTCAGAAATGTTCTGATGAAGCGTCCTTACTCGCCTATTTTAGATACCGGACGATTTATTCTGCAGGTGCTTATTTTTGTGCTGGCCAATATTGCCTTTATTATTTTCTGTATTGCCAGGAGGCGCGGATGGTATACAAAAGCAGCTTCCCGCTGATGATTTATGCTCTGCTCTTGGTCTTAGGGGTGGTGCAGCAGAGGGGAAATCACTTACACAAAACTCAGCTGGAAATGCCGGCAGAGCATTGGGACAGCGTGGAATGGACGCAAGGCGCCCATAGTCTTTTATGGCAATATTTGCCCATACATGGGGGCACCTGGGTGTTGAATGTCGGGCAAAATGGCCTGGCAGTGAAAACAGATCAGAAAAAATTCGCCTATGTGCTCGATCGCTTGTCGAAGAAAATCCCCCTGGAGCTTATTGTCTATCAGCGCCTAAGCGATCAGCAACTGATTCCTTATGGACTCTCTGCAGATTTAACAACACATATTGTTTTTCGATCCGGATATAAAACATATTCTTTAGATATTGGAAATCGCACCCCCGCCGGCAATGATGTTTATATCATGAAAGACCAGCGCATTTATAAAGCAGATCTAGGATTTATCTTCAAGCTGATAGAACATGTTGAGCCCGAGGAGCCACAGAAATCATAATAAAAATGAAATTATAAAAAATCTTTGACACGAGTAGTATTTAAACATATAATGGCATATTGGAGAAAAGTTTCAATGAAGAATTATATCTATGAAACAGAGGGTGCTTTAGGTTATCATATTACATCTTCAAAATTTCCAGAACCATACACACAACGAGGATTGCGTTCATTTCACATGCGCAGAAAAGTGCGCCAGCGATACGGCTTGTCAGACACAATTTTTGGCTTGCATGGCAATGTTATCCTGATGAATCATACACATGTGCACGATTTTATCACGCGTGCCAATTCCAAGCGTTCTGAAAAACAAGCGTTTAAAATAGGTGAAATCAATGCTATCGGTCTCATAGACGAATTATGGCATTACATTGTGGCATTATATGCCCGCAAAGAACATCGCCTGTGGAGCCGTGCCCTGGACTATGTACAAAAAAAAATCTCGCCTGATGATTTGAAAAAACTTTTGATAGATTTCGTCGACGACTTTCCCCCCAGCAGCCTGCTGAGCGGGAAAAAAACCAGCCGGGAATATCTGGAATCCCGTGACAATAATGAATCTATCATGGAAATAGAAACAGAAGAATTATTACTCGTCTATCTGGCGAATAATAATCCTGCTTTCAAGCCATACCTGCATCTCTTTGAAGATGTTGTATTAATGAAAAACCCTGTCTATGAAGAATTGATTTCCTTGCTCAAAGAATTTTTCAGCCAGCTGAGCCCTGTGGATCAAAGCGGCGAAACCCTGTACGAGGCGCTTTATTTGCCTATTGCGCATTTTCCGAATGACCTGAGCAAGCAGGTGGCCTATATTGTAGACCGTTTTGGCCTGATCTTAACACCATTGATGAATCAGCGGATGATTGCCGCTCTGGATTTACTGCGCGAAAAACATAATGTAGAAGAAAATAATCAAAACGAAACTGAAACCGCTGAACAGATTGAAAAAAATTCCCTGGAAAATCAGCACAGCATGATAGATGTGGTGATGGTGTGGAAAAATGTATTCATCTGGCTATATCAGCTGGGCAAAGAATACGGCATGAATATCCGCACCTTTGCAGAAATTCCCGACCAGGAAATTGCACGCCTGGCCGAGACAGGAATAAATACACTTTGGCTAACAGGTATTTGGGAGCGCAGCTATGCCAGCCAGAAAATACGTAAAACCATGGGTCTGGATAGTCATTACGGCAGTGTGAACAGCCTGTATGATTATCAAATCGCCCGGCAGCTGGGTGGATGGGTTGGGCTGCAAAATCTTAAAGATCGCCTGCATATGCGCAATATTCGCTTGGCCACGTCGATGATTCCCTCGCATGTGGGCATTGACAGCAAAATGGTGATAGAAAGACCTGATCTTTTCCTGCAAAGACGCCTGGCCCCCCTGGCCACGTACACTTATAAATCAGACAATCTTTCCACAAATACAGCCGTGGAAATCTATCTTGAAGATCATTATTATAAGGGTGACAATGAAGCAGTCGTATTTAAGCGCGTGCAGGCCGTGAGCGGCCATACAACTTATATCTATCACGGCAATGACGGCAGCGGGCCCCAGCCCGACACGGCACAATGGGATTTTTGCAGCAGCGAAGCGCGCGAGATGATTATCAATCAAATTATAGAAACTGCAAAAGTTTTCAACATTCTGCACATGGACGACGCGTATCTCTTGGTGAAGCGCCATATTCAGCGCCTGTGGTTTCCCCTGACAGAGCATAAGGGTATTCCCTCTCGCAATGACTACAACATCAGCGTGAAAGAATTTGACGCATTGATTCCCAATGAATTCTGGCGCGATGTATCTGACCGTCTGGCAAAAGAAGTGCCACAGGCCATTCTTTTAGCCCAGGCACCCGATATGATGGAACATATTTTTGTTCGTTCTCTGGGGCTGCATCGTGTCTATAACACAGCATTCATGAACATGCTTCGCGATGAAAAAAATGCCCAGTATCGAGAGAATATAAAAAAAATCCTTGCCTCGGATCCTGAATTCCTGAGCCGATTGATCAATTTTATGAGCGATGCCGATTATGATTCAGCATTCACTCAATTTGGCAAGGGAGACAAATACTTTGGCATCTGTGTGTTGATGTGCACATTGCCTGGCCTACCTATATTTGCACATGGACAAATACGCGGATTTTCTGAAAAATATGACACGCAAATGACGCGCCCTGTTCAAATTGAAAATGATGATGAAGAAGTGATGAGCCGGCATCGACAGGAAATCTTCCCTCTTCTGCATAAACGCTATCGCTTTGCCGGAATCAATCAATGGCGCCTGTATGATGCGCATGATAAAGAAGGCAAGCAGCTGGAAAATATTTTTGCCTATAGCAATGCCATTGGCCTGGAACGCAGCTTGGTTTTATTTAACAACTCGGCCGAAAATGCCAGTGGCTATATACGCCAAAGTGCGCCTTTCCAGGTGACATATTCAGGGCAGAAAGAAACTATTACACAGCATCTAGGTGAAGCAATTTCTTTGCACAATGAGAAAAGATATTTCCTGCTGGCGCGCGAACATCATGATGGCCTGTGGTATCTGCGCGAGTGTGAAACTTTATTCAAAGAAGGATTCCATTTCGATTTAAAGCCTTATCAATATCAGGTTTTTTGGGAAATACGCGAGATTTTCGACCATGACGGACTGGTGCAGACACTTTATGAAGAAACAGAGTCTCAAGGCATTGAAGACTTTGAATTGGCTCTACAAGAGCTGCGCCTGCGTCCTTTGTATCAAAGTCTTCAGCATATACTGAATCCCAAAGGCGGCTCGATCAGCAAATTACTGACTTTGCTGTATGGACAGGAAGATGAAGTGAAAATTATGGCCAGCCTGCATACAGACTGTGAGATGACATTGATTATGCTCAAGGCATTATGGCGCGTAGATGTGAAAATTCAGCCTTATATGCAGCATGCAGAACGCCATTTCAAGGCTTTTTACAATTTGCTGATGCTGATGGTGGACGAAGAATTCTGGCAGAATTTGCTTTCCAAGCGTTTTGCCTATGGTCCATTCCTCAGCACTTGGATTTCCATTAAAATCCTTGCCTATTGGCGCTATATAGGCATTGGCCCGGATAATAATCAGCTGACGCATTTAGACCTGATGAATGACTGGCTTTTAGACAGACAAATGTCTTATATCTGGACCTATCGCGGCTGGGGCAATTATTGGTCTTATGACAAATACCTGCGGGCTTTGGTGGATATTCCTATCTGGGACGGAAAACAGCCCTGGCGACAATATCTGGAAAGTCTTTTCCAAATTCCCGAATTTAGAAATGCATGCGGTATTAATGAACTTAGCGGCACAACATGGTATCATCAGGAAGACTTTACCACCCTCATGGATCTGCTTTTTCTTATTCTATATTATGAAAAAGTGGTGCATACAACACGCACCAGCATTGATATCATTCCCCGTTTACAGGAAGGGTATGAACAGATTGAATTAGCCAGTAAAATCTCAGATTTCCAGCTCTCGCATATGCTTTCCACATTGTCTCATGACGGGCCTACCAGTCTTTCATCAAGAATTAAGCAATCCCTCTTGACCTCGAAGAAAAAAACTCCGTAGAATGTCGTTATGATCACAAAATTAGCCACACTGATTTTCGGTAGCAAATATCAACGTGATATCCGCGCACTATTACCTATTCTACGCAAGGTGAATGCTAAAGAACAATGGGCATTATCCTTAAAAAAAGAAGATTTTCCGCGGTATACACAAGAGTTTCGTGATCGCCTAAGCCAGGGTGAAACTTTAGATGATTTATTGCCCGAGGCTTTTGCCCTGGCCAGAGAAGCCTGTCGGCGCGTGCTGGGCGAACGCCCTTATGATGTGCAGATCCTCGGCGGTATTGTCCTGCATCAGGGGCGCATCACAGAAATGAAAACCGGTGAAGGTAAAACATTGACCAGCGTGACAGCAGCCTATCTGAATGCCCTGAGCGGGAAAGGTGTTCATATTGTCACTGTGAACGACTATTTGGCTGAACGTGACAGCCAATGGATGGGCCGTGTGCATGAATATTTGGGCTTGAGTGTGGGAGCTATTCTCAGCGATATGGACAGTGCCCAGCGCCAAAAATCTTATCAATGTGATATCACCTATGGCACAAATAACGAATTAGGTTTTGATTATCTGCGTGACAATATGCGATGGGACAGCGAAGATCAATGTCAAAGAGGCCATCATTTTGCCATTGTTGACGAAATTGACAGCATCCTTATTGATGAAGCGCGTACGCCCCTGATTATATCGGGCCCCGTGGAAGAAGACACCAGCCGCATTGCCACGATCAACGGCCTGGCTAAATTCCTGAAAGAAGTGGAAAAAGACCCTAAAACAGGGCATTATCCCGTGGATGATCCTTTGGTGAAAACCGTGCATAAAGGGGATTATAAACTGGATGAAAAAAATAAAAATGTGCATTTGACCGACGAGGGTTTAAACAATATTGAACGCCTGTTGCAGCAAAAAAACCTGATTCAGGGTTCTTTGTTTGATGAAGAAAATTTTGAATTTACACACTATTTTATACAGGCATTGAAGGCACATTATCTTTTCCATATTGATGTCAGCTATGTGGTGCAGGACGACCAGGTGCAAATTGTTGACGAATTCACCGGGCGTATCTTGCATGGCCGGCGCTATTCAGACGGCCTGCATCAGGCCATCGAAGCCAAAGAAGGTATTCAAGTGGCCAAGCGCAATGTCACCCTGGCTACCATCACTTTCCAGAATTTTTTCCGCATGTACACCAAGCTTTCGGGAATGACAGGCACAGCTGACACAGAAGCACAGGAATTTGCGAAAATCTATAATTTAGATGTTGTGGTGATCCCCTCTAATCGGCCCGTGGCACGCAATGATATGCACGATGAAATCTATCTTAATGAGGCATTTAAATACAATTCCATTGTGGAAGAGATTGCCCATCATCACAAGCGCGGCCAGCCAATTCTTGTGGGCACAGTCAGCGTTGAACGCAGTGAAAAGATCAGCGCGCTGCTGACCAAAAAAGGGATTCGCCATGAAGTATTAAATGCCAAAAATCATGCGCGTGAGGCTTCTATCATTGCCGAGGCAGGCGCCAAAGGCGCAGTGACCATTGCCACCAATATGGCCGGACGCGGTACAGATATCAAGCTGGGTGGCAACCCGGAAACGCGCGCACGCAAACGATGCGGAAGCTCTGCCAGCGAAGAAGAATATGTGAAAGTCTTGGCAGAGGAAATGAGCAAATGGCAAAAGCATTATGAAGAGGTGTGTGCCTTGGGCGGTTTATATGTGATTGGAACAGAACGCCATGAATCCCGCCGCATTGACAATCAGCTGCGCGGACGTTCAGGTCGCCAGGGCGACCCAGGAGCCACAAAGTTTTACATCAGCCTGGAAGACGATCTCATGCGCCTATTCGGGGGAGACCGTTTCCGCAATATGATGGCACGCCTGGGCATGGACAGCGGCGAGGCGTTGCAGCACCCCTGGGTGTCAAAATCTATTGAGCGTGCCCAGAAACGTGTGGAAGAGCGCAATTATGAAATCCGTAAACATCTCTTGGAATATGATGATGTTTTGAACAAACAACGTACCTATTTCTATGAACTGCGCAATAGTATTTTAACCGACAATAATCTGCTTGAACGCCTGCTGAACACAGGATATCAATTATTGGATGAGATTCTCGATGAATATGAGATCTTCCTGCGTAAAGCAAATACAATGACAGAAGCCGACAATTTTTTATTGGATCGACTGAATGAACAATTAGGCTTTATCCCCGACGATCGAGAAAGCTTTTTAGGCCAAGACCGCCAAAATCGCTATGACATTGTTGCAAAATATATGGCCAATAATTTACAGGAAAAGGCCAATATGATCGGCAGCGAGAATTTCAATCAATTCCTGCGCTTTGAATATTTGCGATTATTAGACGATCGCTGGCAGAATCACCTGGAGATGATGGAATCTTTACGTGAATCTGTGACATTGCGGCATTATGCCCAGAAAAACCCCTTGGTAGAATATAAAATTGAAGGATTCGCTTTATTCGATGAATTCATTGATAAAATCCCTGTGACATTAGCGGCAAAGATTTTCAGGATTCAAGTGCGCACAGCACCCAGCCATGAAAGTAATAGAGAAAGAAAAAATTCCAAAGCATCTCATGAAAGCTTGAATAATTTAGATGTGATGAAAATAAACAACCGCCAAATGAAAAAAGGCGAAAGACAGGAAGCCACTGGCACGGGCATTCAAATTCGCAGAACAAGTGAAAAGATAGGCCGCAATGATCCCTGCCCCTGTGGAAGCGGGAAAAAATATAAATATTGCCATGGCAAAGATCAGTGAGCAGATTAATTAGTTTCTAGGGCCTGATTATTTTTTTCCACCCAGATATTTAATTCTGTGTTTTGCTCTAAATCGTTGGCAGAACAATAAATACGACTGCCCTCTTGCCCAACCAGCACAAGCACACGAGAAAGAATATTCACCTCGCGCACATGCCATTTCTGATCGTTCAATACAACAACACTGCCCAGTTTGGGCAAAGTCTTTTTTTCCTCAACGTATTGTTGATGTTCATATGCCAAGCAACAAAATAAACGCCCGCAAGGCCCTGATAATTTTGATGAATTAGGTGAGTGTGATTGCTCTTTCAGCATTTTCATAGAAATATTGCCAGTATCACGGCCAATACTTCGACAGCAAAACTCTCGCCCGCAAACAGCCAACCCACCAAGAATACGAGTCTCTTCTCTTGTATTAATTTGCCACAGCTCTATGCGATATTGAAGACTGAGCGCCAAGTCTTTAACCAGATTACGAAAGTCCACCCGTTCTTCGGCTGTGAAGAGAAAAATAATTTTAGTTTCATCCAGCAAGACATGTGATGAAACTAATTTCATATCTAAATTTTTATGTTGTGCTAATATTTTCTGAAAAATTTTCCCAGCTTTTACTGACTCTTTTTGCAGTTTTTCAGCTTTTTTAATATCATCATTTGTTGCACATTGCATAATATCAATAAAATCATACTGGCAATATCGCGAGTTCCTGGCACCAATAACCCTTAAAAGATCCAGGCCTTGAGGCATCTTACACACAACAAAAGTATCAACCTCTAATGGAGTTTTCTCATAAAATCCCTGAAAAAGCTGCTTTGAAAAATCTGAACGTAATATATAAAAATGGCCTTTTTCTGCATTTGGCCCTTCACTATGCTTTCCACAGCAATGAGAACAACCATTACAATTTGTTTTTTCCAACTTTTAATAAAACCTCATCGTCTATAATCAATTAACAAACCACGTATCTCATCTATTCTCTCCAAAATAGAAAATGCTTCTGACTGCTCACTAAGCACCGCACGAGCCAATCGCTCTAAGCGTTCATCGACAACTTGTATAAGTGAATACTCTCTTTGCAGCATTGTGCGTGGGTTGACAGCACCTTTTATGTGTATATGTTTATAAGCATTTTTTAGAACCATATCTAGAAAGTGCCTGACGGCTTTTTTATAATCCATCAATTTTCGTAAGCCATGATCTTTTTTTAGCTCTTCACCTATCATAAAAACAGTATCCAAAGCTTGTTCAAAACTTAGATCATCAATCTCAATTTTAGATTGGATTCCAATTTGCTCTTCCAGTTGGGCAGTATGATTAGCCTGTTGAAGAATATTAGAAAAAGAGGTGCTGGAAGGTAATTTAGATTTTTTAGAAGATAATCCTTTATTTTTTTCTTTAACAGGCGAAAGATGATGTTGTGATTGGAGAAGTGTAACAGGATCCAAAGTCGTGTTCTATCCCTTATCTTGCGATGAATTACTATGCCAATCAACAGTATAAATAGAAGTTTCTAAATTATTATTCTTATTTTCTTCAGAAGGAGTGGGTATTACTTCACACAGGCCATGCAACACGGCACCGCTTTCCACCAACATCAACGGGGCTCTCACATTGCCAATAACAAATGCTGTAGAAAGAATCTCTAATACTTCGGAAGCATAAATATCGCCCACAACAGAACCGGCCACAATAATGACACGTGCTTTTATAGAACTTTTTACACGTCCACTTTTTCCAACAAGAACCTTGTCTGCGCGCCGGATAGAACCAACAAAATCGCCATCAATACGCACTAGACCATCTAATTCCAGCTCTCCTGAGAATTTTGCACCCTCTCCAATAACGGAATTAACAACAGCGATCACTTCTCTGGCCATGATAGGCTCTCTCTTCCTTCTATTTCTTGTAGCTTGCCTTCAGGTGACGATTTCCACCTTGGCTTACCATGGTAAGATAACGCATAGGATCAACCACTTCTGTGCCAATACGCACCTCAAAATGCAAATGCGGCCCTGTTACACGCCCGCTGCTGCCCATATAGCCAATTAAATCGCCCTGGCCTAATTCCTGGCCAACTTTCACACTATATCTCTGCATATGTCCATACAGAGTGTAAAAACCATAACGATGACGTATCACCACATAAAAACCATAGCCATTAGGGTCATATTCAGCCTTCACTACAGTACCGCTGGCTGCCGCAACAATTGGTGTTCCCGGCGAAAAAGCAATATCCAAACCTGTGTGAAACTGCCATTCATACGTGAAGGGATCACGTGAAGGGCCAAAACGCTGTGTTATATAGCCTGTCACCCCAGCGCCTAATGGCCAGCGTGTCGGCATATCTTTAAACATACCCTGCTGAGCTTCAAAATTACCATAAATGGTATTCAGTTCGGGCTCAATCTGATCTATGATTGATATCACTTCTTTTAATGTGGCACTTTCCTGGGGCAATGCACCCCCGCCCTGGTCCACAATACTTTTCTGAATGGAAGACAAATCTCCTGTTGTCACTTCCACTGTTCCGCCGCCTTGGCCTAAATGACCTGAGACATCACTGACAATTTCCTGTAAAACTTCAGCACGACGCCTTAAAAGATCAATATCAGAACGAATTACAGCCATAGAAGCCTGGGCCTGCTGCAATTCTTTATCTGTTTGTTTCACCCAGCGATTTGCCTGAACCCAACCCAAGGAAAAGACAAATACAC
Source organism: Spirochaetaceae bacterium (assembly GCA_020024055.1). Classification (GTDB taxonomy): domain Bacteria; phylum Spirochaetota; class Spirochaetia; order WRBN01; family WRBN01; genus JAHHUI01. Next base: position 34,915 of record JAHHUI010000001.1, read on the forward strand.
CTATCAAGAGACCTGCTAACAGGAATAATCCAATCCAAATGGACATTACAGAAACACGTAACTGCAAAACTTTGCTAACATCATGAGGTGTTACCATGATTGTCAGCTGGCGTTGTCCTTTGTCTAAGAGATCTTTAACCCAGCCACAGAATCCTGTTGCTTTTTTCACTCTACGCCGGTGTCTATGCATACACCCCCCATAAAAACGATACCACTATAGCACAGAGACAGAAGATTGTCAAATCCCTGGATATACTATACTAAAAACAAAATAATATCTCTTCACTCTTCGGTAGTACTTTGTTTAAAGATAAATTGAATCTGGGAAATAGCTATAAGAATTTGCTTACAGGTTTGTCTATTAGTATTTTTTGCACAAAATATCCGTTTTCCAGCATCTTGCGCGACTTTAATTCCGTGCATCGATTGGATCGATTTGTGAAAAGTCGAATGGCCCTATTATGCGCCATGCGCTTGCGCTCTGGTTCATCACACAGCTGAGAATAATAATATAGATATAAATAAGAATATAAATCATCCGTATTGGCATTATCCATTTCACATAATTCTTCCAGCATAGGAAAAGAGATTTCTTTATCCCCGTTCAGGCCCAGCATATAGTAAAAAAATCCACGCGTCAGGCGTTCTTGCATATTGAAACCCAGATATCCTTTCTCCACATAGCCTTCAATCAGACTGTATCCGCTGAACCAGTCTTCATTATCTAGCTGTGGCATCACTTGATGAGACAAAGGAAAAAACTGCATTGCTTTTTGCACGGCGGCTAAGGCATTTTCAATTTGCCCGCTGATAAAATAAGCTTCGGCTAAATAATATTGGGCTTCAGCTCCCCCTAAAATTTTCAGCCGATTAATTGCCTCTTCTGTCTGATTCATATAGCTGTAGCATCGCCCGCGCCAGGCATTAATCACATCCCGCATCCATATATAGCCATAAGACAGACTGACACGTTCCAGTTTTTTCAACTGGGCCAGGGCATCTTGATAATTGCCATATTCAAAACAAATACGGATATGGACAAAACGGAAAAAAGCCTCTTTTCTTCTAAATCCGTAAGCAATGCTACGCTCGATTCCCTCGCTGACAGTCAGCAAGGCCTGATGCATGCTGCCATGAAGGAAATTTTCCAGACAGGCTAATTTCAAAGAAAGAACTATCAATTCTGCCCGGTCAACCTGCCGGCTGGACTCATTAGACAAATGACAATAATCAAAAGCCATGCGAAAACGTCTATTGAAAAATTCAATATATGACATTTCAATGATAGAGCGGCATTCACCAGCCTTGTCACCCCAGCGCTGAAACAGGCTCACCACTTCTTTAATTTCCTGCGGCGCTGCGCTGGGATTTCCCAATGCTGTGTAATAAATTTGGCAGTATAATAGCAGCCACACGGCCACAGGCTCTGCATTACGCGGGTGAAACTGAATAATACTGGCGATATGCTCCTGCAAATCCTGCATATTTTCAGACTCATTACGCTGAACCCGATAGGCAAAATTATAAGTATCCAGCAGACGTTGCAGTCGCCCGGTGGCCACCTCGCTCAGTTCAATTTGCTTAAAATATTGATAATTCAGCCAATTCACTAAATCTTTTGAACGTGTTTGCAGTCTTTCGGCCAATAAATGCTGCAAAACCTCTAACCCTTCATCAATGAGGCCTAATTTTTCCACCAGCTTGAACAAATAAGCCTGATTAATCGATTTTCGGCATTCTTCTTTAGAAAGAATTGTTCTTGCCAAATCCAGCTCGAGCTCAGCAACCTGCTCTTCCATTGCTGAGGAAAGCATATTGCCAAAAACCTTGACAGTCAGCCAGGGTCGCGTGTTCAAATCACGCACCAAGCCCAGCTCGGCAAAAACCTTACAGCGCTGCACAATCAGGGCACGCCAGTATTTCTCCTTTACAGTGGCATCCAAAATCCATTCATAGGGCACCATGCCATCGGCCACGGAAATAAGATAAACAATGCGGCTGGAAAGCTCATCAAAGCCCTTGATCAGCCAATATAAAACCGGCGTCAGAGAAAATTCACCAAAATAATTCTGGCCATTTGTGGCATAATTCCAATAGAACAAGAGCAAAGCCATGGGGTTTAAATCATTCAGTCGTGAGGAAGGAATGGCCAAGGCAGTCTCTTTGACAATAAACTCATGCGCAGATTTATTGTCCAGAATAATCGCTGCCTCATCCATTTGAAGAATGCCACCCTCGTGCTTTTCAGTCAGATGTACTACAATCACGTTTTCCGAAATTGCTGCAGAAATGATATCTTTTAATAAATTACTGCCGTCATTGCCAAATCTTTTTGCCCCTTCCACAATCATCACGGGCATGCTCTCCGCCAAAATCTGACGATACACAGGCAAATATAAACGGAAAAAAGCCAGCAAATCCTCGTGTTCATTATCACTTTTCACACGCACATCATGCTCATCAAACGCAGAAAGCCATTTCAGCAGGCGCAGCACCATAAAATCTTGACTGCCGGCATGGGCCTGCTGCACGGCAGAGAGTACATCAGGTGTCATAATGCGACGAAAAGGTAAATATTCATCAATATAGCTGCCCTGGCTGCACAAATATAACAAAGGCAAATTTACTTTCTTCTTTGCAGTCTGCTCGAAAAGTCTTTGTATATTTTCAAAACCGCCATAGCCCAAAGGACTGATGACATGCAAGACCTGGCCCTGTCCGCGTGAGATGATGGCATCAAGCACCTCTTTAAGAGCCAAGCTGTTAAAAATACAATCTCTGACAACAGGTTTTAATCCCTTTTGCAGATTAATCTTCTTAATGCGCTGCAAGGCGCCTTTTTCTTCTGTTCTGATTCGGCTGCCAAACATCTCAGCCAAAGAGGAGTCCAGCCAGGCGCAATTGTCTTTATCCACAAAATAGCGCCAAGGGCCCATATCAATATGATTTTCATTCTCACACACGCTGATAAACAGCGAATAGCCATAGAGTGCGTCTTCTTTTTCCTTTAAAAAGGCTTGTAAGCCTTGTAAAGCCTGTAAACAAATATTGACTGATTCGACATGGTCTGAAGGCAGGACATAAGTGTACACATGCTGAGGGCCATTTGCCAAAGACAGACCAAAACCTTCAGCGATGTGATCCAGCTTATGGGAAAAATCTTCCATGAACTCACTTTCCACGCGTTTAAGCTGAGAACATCCGTTTAATGTGACAAAAATACAGTACAAACCAATCCCCCATTAAATTATGGCCCCTAATTTATATCGGCGCTGCTAGAGCGGGTAATCAGCACTAAAAGCAAGGATTTTCCACTTTTGATCACTTTGCTGCACCATGGTCAGCAAAACAAGAGTCTTTTTTCCAAATCCGATCAGCTTGCCCTGGATTTGATACAAGTTTCGATTTTGAGGCTGGGCCACACCAATACGAAATGATGTAAAACTAAGATTATTTTTAAGCAGATCCTGCATATAGGCACGCAAAACCTGTACTGAATCGGCAGCAATAAGGTCTAAGCGAATTTTGCCATCCATATAGGCATTCAGAAATTCATATGCGGCCACTGTGCGTGGATGAACAGACGTATCGAGCATGCCTAAATCTTCGTCCTGGGCCAAATGCGGATTATTCAAGCCCTCACCCAAAGCAAAAATCAGAGGTGTTCTTTCTTTAGAAAGAATCTCTTTTTCTTCCTCTGGAACCGGTGGCATTTGGGCAGCGACAAAGGAAATACGAGATATACAATATATAAAAATGAAAGAGAGTATATGTTTTTCTACATGCTTCACTTTTCAAAGTCTCTTGCTAAAGCTATAATAGATGTATCCTTGCAGCGTCAAGTACCCGTAGGGTTTATTATCTTTGTATACACAGGCATATTTTATATCTTACACAGAAAATGTCATCAAAGATGCAAAGATAACGCCTAAAGCTGGAAGAAATGACAAGCACAGGGGAAAGTTTGAGCCGCAAAGGGGGACATTAAATGATTAGAACTTTACCTAAAAATTTTCGATGGGTATTTTTTGGCGATTCTATCACAGATGCAAATCGCCTGATTTCTTTAAATCCGCAAAAAGCGATGGGCCATGGCTATGCACTGATTGCCAGTGATTTGGTGAACAATCTGGCTCCTGAGATTTCATGCCAGCCTATCAATCGAGGCATATCGGGCAATCGCCTGCATGACCTTATCTTGCGTCTGGACAAAGATGTGATTGACGAGCAGCCGGATCTGGTGAGCATCTTGGTGGGAATTAACGATGTTCTGCGGGCTTTTGACCGCGATGAGCCTTCGCCTTTGGAACAATTCGGCCATGCCTATCGTGCGATGATCACTGAAATTCAAGGCCGCACAGGCGCAAAAATCATTCTGATGGAACCCTATCTTCTTTTGGTTCACCCAGAAAAACAAAGTGTGATGGTGGACGAATTGAAAGCCAAGCAAGACCTTATTGCAGAGATCGCACAGGAATTCAATCTGCCCTTCATTCACCTTCAGGAAAGATTCAACACATTGTGCAAATATCGCCAGGAAAATTTCTGGAGCGCCGATGGCATTCATCCCACACATTCAGGGCATATGACCATTGCGCTGGAATTGATTAAGATTCTCATGGTGAAAGAATTCCAAAGCAGTGAGGATCAGATGAGCACACAGGCAACTGACAATAAAACACAACAGACTGAATCATCCCCTCAGGGCAAAGCAGCAGGCAAAAAGAAAAAGAAAAGAGAGTCTTAAACACACATGAAAAATCATGACATGCCCAAAAATTATGCACCCAAAGAATTTGAGGAACGCATATATAAAAAATGGATGCAGCATCAGGCCTTTCGGCCGGAAATCATGAGCGACGGGCAGCCGTTTGTCATGGTGATTCCCCCGCCGAATGTCACCGGCGTGCTGCATATGGGGCATGGCCTGAACAACAGCCTGCAGGACATTCTTGCGCGCTATCATCGCATGAGCGGACGCGCCACACTGTGGCTTCCGGGCACAGACCATGCCGGCATTGCCACACAGCATGTGGTGGAGCGGGAATTGCATGCACAGGGCAAAGATCGCCATGACCTGGGCAGGGAAAAATTTATTGAAGAAACCTGGCGCGTGAAAGAACGGCATCATAAAGTGATTATTGAGCAGCTGAAAAAGATTGGCAGCAGCTGTGACTGGTCACGCGAGCGTTTCACCCTGGATGAAGGGCTTAGCGCTGCGGTGCGCCATGTTTTTGTCACCCTATATCAGCGTGATTTGCTGTATCAGGGCAAATATCTGGTGAATTGGTGCACATGCTGCGGCACGGCATTGGCCGATGACGAAGTGGAATATCATGACGAAGAAGGATATTTATACCATCTGCGTTATATCCTGGAAGATGGCAGTGGCGAGCTGATCGTGGCCACCACACGACCGGAGACTATCTTTGGCGATGTGGCCGTGGCGGTGCACCCTGAAGACACGCGCTATGCACATCTGATTGGAAAAAAGCTGCGCCTGCCTCTGCAGGATCGCTGTGTACCTATTATCGCCGACAGCTATGTCGATCGTGAATTTGGCACGGCATGTCTGAAAATTACCCCTGCACATGATATTAACGACTATGAAATTGGCCAGCGGCACAATCTTCCCAGCATTAACATCATGAATGCCAACGGGCATTTAAACGAAGAAGTGCCGGCTCCCTGGCGCGGACTGCCTATTGGGCAGGCGCGCTCTTCTGTGGTGCAAGCCTTGGAAAGAGAAGGCCTGCTGACGGGCAAAACCCCACATCAAAACCGCGTGGGCTGCTGCTATCGCTGTGACACACCTATTCAGCCGTATTTGAGCAAGCAATGGTTTGTGCGGATGAAACCCATGGCGGAAAAGGCCCTTTGTGCCTGGCAAAGCGGAGAGATTCATTTCTATCCCAAGCGCTGGGAAAACACCTATCGGCACTGGCTGGAAAATATCCGCGACTGGTGTATCAGCCGTCAGCTTTGGTGGGGGCATCGCATTCCTGCCTGGCATTGTGCTTTCTGTGGAAAAATCAGCGTCAGTAAAGAAGATCTCACACAATGCAGCCATTGCGGGTCAACAGACATTATCCAAGATCCGGATGTATTAGACACTTGGTTTTCCAGCTGGCTGTGGCCTTTTTCCACCATGGGCTGGCCCGAAAAAACAGATGATTTAAAAAAATACTATCCGGGCAATACACTCGTCACCGCTTATGACATTATCTTTTTCTGGGTGGCGCGCATGATCATGGCCGGCTTGGAATTTACTGGTCGGGTACCTTTCCACGATATTTACATTACCCCCTTGGTGCGCGACAAACAGGGACGCAAAATGAGCAAAAGCCTGGGCAATGGAATTGATCCATTAGACATTGTGGACGAATATGGCGCCGATGCGCTGAAATTCACCATTGCCTATCTCAGCAGCCAGGGCCAAGACCTGCCCTTGGATCATGACAGTTTCAAGCTGGGCAGCAAATTCTGCAACAAAATCTGGAATGCCAGCCGTTATCTGCTGATGAATCTGGACAATATTCCTGTGCAGGAGAAAGCACGGTATAATGAATTGGATCATTGGATCCTCGCTCGATTGAACCTGGCAGCACGGCATATGTCTAAAGCCTTTGCCGAATATCGTTTTGATGATATGGGCCATGTGGTCTACGATTTCTTCTGGAATGATTTCTGTGACTGGTACATCGAAGCCAGCAAATTGGGCCTGTACAGCGACAATGCCCAGGAGCAAAGCCGCGCCCTGACTGCGGCACTGGCCATTATGAAAGAGACCTTGGCTTTGCTGCATCCATTCGTGCCATTTCTTAGTGAAGAAATCTACAGCAAAATACCCGGCTGTGCAGAAAGTCTGCTGATTTTACAGCCCTATCCTGTCTATCATGAAAACCGGCATGAGCCTGAATTATTGCAGCAATTTGAGATTTTACAGCAGCTCATTTCAGGCATACGCACATTGCGCAGCGAAAATCAGATTACCCCAGAAAAACGTGTCAAGGTAACGATTGCTTTTGATAAGGACTTTTTGCATCAGGATTTTATCAAGAGCTGTTTTGCGCTGATTGTCAGCCTTGCACGCTGTGAATCTGTGGAAATATGGGCAGAAAATCACGCACCTGAACAAAGTCTCAGCTTTCATCTTGACGGCTGCCGTGCCTATATCCTGATGGCCGATCTGATTGACAAAGAAGCCGAGAAAGCAAAAACGCGCAAAGAAATTGAAAAGATGCGTGCATTGCTGGCGGGCGCAGAAGCTAAATTGGCCAATGAAAATTTCCTTGCCAAAGCGGCTGAAAGCGCCGTGCAAAAAGAACATGCCAAAAAGCAGGAAGCCTTACATGCACTGGAGCGTTTGCAAATTTATTTGGATAAACTGAATAATTAGCTTAATAAAACAAGACTCAAACCCATCACAATCATGCCCGAAGTTAAGCCCAGCATGGCTAAATGATAATGCCCGTATTCCTTTGCCGCGGGCAAAAGTTCATCCAGAGAAATATACACCATGATGCCTGCAATCGCAATGTTAATCTGCTGAAGCAAGACGGGCGTGAGCACAGGCATTAAAAGAAAATACGCCAGCAGGGCGCCAATAGGTTCTGTCATGCCCGAAAGAAAAGTCATCCACATGGCTTTTTTTCGATTATGTGTGGCTTCATAGACAGGAATATACACCGCCATGCCCTCGGGAATATTATGAATAGCAATGGCAATAGAAATCATTAGACCAATTCTTGGATTTTCCAGCGAGCCAAGAAAAGTGACCATGCCTTCGGGGAAATTGTGCAAAGCAATGACAATCGTGGTGAGCATACCTGTACGCCAGAGCGATTTTGAAGGCCCGGTACGCCCTTCATTGTGCTGGCCTATATCCGGCTCGCACAAATCCGGTATCAGGCGATTGACTGCAATCACCACCATAATACCAATAAGAAAAGAAATTAAAGCGCGCATTCCCCCTTTAAAAGAGCCAAAATACTCTATCAAAATGCTTTGTCCATTGGCAAATAATTCCACAAAAGAGACATAAATCATCACGCCGGCGGAAAACCCCAATGAGGCTGAAAGCCATTTATGATCTCCCTTGCGGTATAATATGCTTAGAACACCGCCCAAGGTGGTGGCTAATCCAGCCGTGGCAGATAAAATAAGCGCGTATAGCATAATGACTCATAACTCCTTAACTCTTAAAGCGATTTTGTTCTTTACAATAATATATGGTAATGATTTATGAACCAAAAACCGAAATCTGATTGTATGATTACCCTTAAAAGAACTGTTTTTTGCCTCATTTTAATCTTCGGCACAACTTTCACTTATGCGCAGGAAAATGATGAAGAAATAGATTTTATCAATACTCATGAGGAATTTGAAGATAATATTCCTATCCCTAATGCACCAGACACAGAAGCTGTGCCTGAGGACAGACATTTAACAGATAAACAGACAGTCTATACAGGCGTGCACGATGGACTGGAAGACATGAATTTACATACTGAAGAGGTTAATGTTGAGGAGGCTTTGGTTTTACATCGGCAGGATGTACGCCTTTTGCCCAATAAAGACGGCAGCTTCGAGCTTTTCGTGCGCCATATCCCCGGAAGAGAATCTATTCTTATTACAGACAGCACAGCTGAACCAGACGGCCTGGCTGACAATTACACTTTGCGTGCTTATGACTGGCATGCTACCTATGGTGACGAACAGCGTATTCTAAACGGAAAAATACTTAAACGCGAGCCGCCGCTGTATTTTTTAATGGACAGCACGCCTGCTGAGATTCAGGGATTTGAAAAGGGCACTCAGTGGTTTCATATCCACCTGCCCAAAGCTGTGATGTTTGGCTATCCCTGGGGCCGCGAAGGGCAATTTGACATTGGCGCAGGCACCTGGATCAGCATACGCACATTCAACAAACGCTTTGCCGATTATTCGGGACCATATAAAGACAATCCATTTGTCATTACCAGCCGAGAAAAACCCAAACCCGTGGTAGAAAGAGAAAAACCCTTCCAGCAACTGGCCAAAGAAGGCAATGGGCAGTTTTTCCAGGCCAGAAATACACAGCATATGCTGGACCGTATTGACGAGATCCTGGCCCAAAACACCGGGCAAGACCTGGATGTGGCCATTGTTCTAGACACCACGATCAGCATGAAAGAAGACCTGAAAGAAATTAAAAAGCAGCTGGCCCCAAAATTTGCTGCCTTTCAGCTTCAGCCCGAAAACAGACAAAAATCACAACGCCTGGCGATTGTCTTTTATCGTGATTATCCGCCAGACAAGTATTTAACAAAAGAAATTGACTTCACCAACAATTTGGAACAATTCCAGGCCGTGCTGGATATTGAAGTGGCGGCAGGGGGCTATGACACGCCCGAGGCTGTGTATGAAGGTATTGATGCGGCTATCCATCGCCTTTCATGGTATAATCCACGCCGTCTGATCATTCAAATCGGTGATGCGATACCACACCCCATTCCGCGAAGGAATATCACGGCCAAAACAGTGGCGCGCGATGCAGAAAAAAATAATATTTCGGTGAATACCATTCTCTTGCCTAATAGAAAGTAAACCCCCTATAATGTGCCAAGGGGAAATATTATGAGCAAGAATCACTTGTCTAATGTTTACACACAGGCGCAGAAAGCTCAGGCTTTGGCTTTCTGCGAAGAGTATAAACAATTTTTAAATCATGCCAAAACCGAACGCCTCGCCATTGCCTTGGCATTGCAAATGGCCCAAAAAGCCGGCTATGTCTCTATTGATGAAAAACAAAACCTGGTCAGCGGAGACAAAGTTTATTTCCTGAATCAGGGCAAAAATCTATGCCTGGTGCATATTGGACAGCAAACACTGACAAATGGTCTTTCCATCGTTGCTACGCATATAGACTCACCCTGTCTTGACCTCAAACCTCAGCCGATTTACGAAGATTGTGAACTGGCATTGCTGAAAACCCAGTATTACGGGG
>JAHHUI010000010.1 GCA_020024055.1 Spirochaetaceae bacterium
AGTCGCCGTTTCGGCATCTTTCACAATCGCAATCAAGGGATTCTACCCCCCCCCCTCAAGTAAATTTTCCTGCTCATTTTCCCTCCAATTCTTACTAAAACAACTATTCTCGAGCAAATATGAATACTTTTTCGATTCTCTCCTTTTTTTCACTAAAATACAATGCGGCGCCTTTGCTCACTTCAATTATATCTTTCGATAGCAATAATCTGTCTTTTTCCCAAAATCTTTTGAACGGCTTTTGATATGCTCCGTGTATTTTTTTTAAGATTTTATTTCGCCTGATCAATATTTCCTTGCCGGCCTTCGGCAAATCCTCCAGCAAAATATAATTGCCTTGAGCATAATCATCAAATCTCTGTCCATTTTTTAAAGGCCCAAAATGCAGCCAGAAAAAACCGACAGGAATACAATAAACTTTAGATCTTAATCTTTCAACACATGCCTGTGAATCCCAAATATATTTTTCAGAAGCGGCCGGCGCCCATATCACCGTATCGCCGACAAAACCGTTAAAGGGGTAATAACCGTCTTTTTTCAGCGGCATACACAATTCACCCCCCCCCGCGTGGAAAGATTAATTCCTCCTAAAACCATACCCATAGGAAGACGAGTCCCACCGCCCACAGCCAGCTGCCAAGACACATATGGCATCTTGTCTATGACATAACAAAGAAGACGGCGCCATGCTTTTTTTAGAAAAGACGACTCCTGGAAAATAAATCCGCAAGAGCTGTACGGCTGAAATTTCCGCAGTAAATCACGCAGACAGGCCATTTTTTCGGGAAAATAAATCTGATCCGCATCCACTTTCATATAATATCGATAAGAAATCTTGACATAGCCAAAATTATAATAATTCGCCGGGTTATGGATATTTTCTGTCTGCGGATATTCATTGCTTAGCGCCGCATCACGCACATAAGGCGCGTAAAAATACGCCCTGATTTTCCGCGGATAGGCCGCCGCCAATTCTTTCACAATGGATTCGGTGGCATCCGAAGACGCCTGATAAGTGATGATTAATTCATCCAGACTGTCAATAATACTTTCCACGCAGGCGCGCAATGTGCCCTCTTCATTTTTCACGCGCAAATGCCCCGAAAGACCAAAGGGCCGAGGCAGATTTAAACGATCAAAATCCTCTTGACTGACTCGAAAATCCGACGGATTATAGTCGCCGTTTCGGCATCTTTCACAATCGCAATCAAGGGATTCTACCCCCCCCCCGCAGAGTTATTTTGCGTATATTCATAACAGATTCCTTATTTTCATTAACAAAGCCTTTACTGTCAAATTATATTTGAAGTTATCCTAAGTGTTAGTCTTTTTGTAAAATCCTCACATCCCAAATTGTTAAAAATTCCTCAGTCAGTTTTTTTGTTCGCGCTTCAATAGTCTTAGCATTCCATTCATCGTAATCCAACAATTCCTTAGTAATCAATAAATCAGTATGGTTCTTTATGCCTTGCTTTTTTTCATGACCATGAAGTTTTGTTTTCCATTCAGAATTGGCTATATTCGTATTTAGTTTCTGTTTTAATAAGGTCATATTACCTATTTGATTGATTAAGCTTCCTGCTTTCTCATCATCAATTCCAATATGCTTCCAATGTTCTTCCCATTTTTTATAGGAAAAATTTACCCCTTTTTTATTCCAGGGGAAATCATAATAAATCCTAGCATATTTGTGTAAATCTTCTAAAAAGGCTGTAATATCTTTCTCATGCTTCAAATTTGAATTAATATAATTTTTGAATAAATTACTTAGATTGCTTAAATTATGTTTCTCGGCATTAAATATGCCTTTAATAAGAGAAAAAGAATGTAACAAAATCTCACTGCGTACACGCTTTACACGGCCTGTTTCTAATTCCTCATTCCAAAAGGAGGCCTGTTTATCATCTTTTTCAAAAATATCGTTCCAATATTTTGCATATAAATTTTTGGCTTTATTTTCCCCTAATTTACCAATAATGACGGCAAATAAAGCATTTTTAATAATATCAGTTGCTGTGAGTCGTTGTCCCGTTGAGTTAATAGAGTCAAAAATCTGTTGCTCATCTTCTTTTTCTGTTAAGGCCACAACCACCCAAAGTTTTTGTTCAACTATATATTTTATAAACTCAAAGATCTTCTCTTGACTTTCTTGGAAAGTCTTTTCTATACGCTCTTTAAAATAGTTAAAACAGTCTATAAGTTTACCTTCTTTAGGCGGTTTATTTTGCAATATGGCTGTATACTTTTCTCGATCTAATTCAGAATGGAGGATTTTAGGAGCATCTTGCGTATAATTTTCAAACAAGTAGAATTTAAAAAACTGCCGCTGTTCATCATTTAACTCATCATAAAGTCCCTTTAATAGTAAAGAGAAAGTTGTTAATCTTTGTTGCCCATCAATAACAAGAGAGCCGCCTTCAACTCCAGTTTGTCTTTTTATAATAATAGAGCCGAAAAAATGCTCTGTTTCTTCATCAAAGCTATTTTTTAAATCATTAAAAAATTGTTCCCATTGCTCTTCCTCCCAAACATAAGGTCGCTGAAAAAACGGAATAATTAATTCCTTTTCATCACGAATAAAACCAAAATTACTTGCCTTTGCTTCCATGTAAACATCCCTTTTCATTCTTATTAAGAAGAAGAGCTAAGTACAAGAGGTTAAAATCTTTTTCTTATCCGGGTTGGAGGTGGCGGGAATCGAACCCGCGTCCTGAAAGTCGGCCACAGACCCTCTACAGGCTTAGTCATTCTTTCCATTTTCGGGCATACACGCGGAAGAACAACACCCTGATATGCCCTATTGCCGGTAAGATTTCACCCTGTTTACCCGGAAATAAACACGGCTGAGTCTTGATTGTCTGTCAAGATACACACCCTCCCAGACCTAAGCGCATGTATCCCGCCGGCTGCTTAAATTAAGCGGCCAGAGCCATGTCAGAAGCAAACTCGAAGCTTACTTCGTCATTTTTCTTGGCATTTAAATTGTTGCGTGGTTTTAAGAGGCGCGCGCTCTGCCTGCCAGTCTGCCTCCGGAAATCTCCCAGTCGAAACCAGAAACACCCCCATAAAAGCAGTGTTATTCAGAATACAGCAGGCAGGCACGCTTGTCAATATCTAATATCTTAGGCCATAGCCATAGGGATAAAGCAATTCCTCCAGTCCCGGGGTCAGCACATTCACCGGCAGCTGGCCTTTGGGTTTATTGAAATTTTTTGAAGAGCGCGCATGGGTGAAAATGGTGTACAGGCCGGCGCGGATATTGACTTCTAAAGTATTACGCCCGGCATTGGTGGCATCATACCCTGTCATGCCATAAATCACGACATAGGCGTCTACATTATCCAAATAAGCAATATCATAGGGGTTGCGCGTGGCAATCACCACCAGTTTTTTGCCCATTTGGGCAGCGCTGTCTATGATCTGTTGGCCCAGCTGGGGGCGCTGGGTAAGATTTTCTGTGCACATTAAGATAATATCTGCCTGCTGGATCTCGGCCAAAAGAGCATCAGACATTTGAGAATTATAGTCGACAACGTGCATGGCCGTACTGATAGAAACATCCTTAGTGTGGCGGGCCATGGCTTTCAATTCATCACGAATCAGCTCATTGCGCGCCTGGCTGGTGTTCAGCAGCAGGACAGACTGTTTTTTTGTCAGCTGTATGGGCAGCACATCGTTATTTTCCAGCACGGTAACGGCATTGCGCGCGATATATTCTTCCAGTTCCAGATGCTCTTTGCTGGCAACGATTTCTTTTGCCTTGGACAAAGAGGGCTGCTGCCAGGAAAGGCCCATGCGGAATTTTTCAAGAACAATACGATAGGCCGACTCATCAATGCGTGCAGCCAGCTGTTGGTCGCGCTGAGCGGCATTTTCCAGCTGCCTAAAAAATTCTTCAAATCTCAGCATATCATTGGGCGTGCGGATTAATATGGGCATAGTTAAAATATCGGCGCCGGCCAATATGGCGCGCTTGGCGGCGTAAAATGGCTCGAAATGCTCGGAAATGGCCCCCATATCCAGGGCATCCGTGAAAATGAGTCCTTGAAATTTTAGCTCTTCGCGCAAAATCCCTGTCAGGATTGAACGCGACAATGTGGCGGGAATAGGCACTAAAACACCATTTTTATCTTTCAGCTTTCCCCCATCCAGGGCAGGCAGGGCAATATGCGCTGTCATCACGGCGCGAATGCCTTTCTTAATGCTGTGGGCAAATGGTTTTAAATGAATGCGCCGCCAGTCATTTTCGGTATCATTGACCACCGGCATGCCATAATGCGAATCTACACTGACATTGCCATGCCCGGGAAAATGCTTTACTGTGGCCATTACGGGGAATCGCTCTAAGCCGGCGATATAATTTTCGGCCATGCGAATGACTAATTCTAAATTGTCGCTGTAAGATCGCACACCGATGACAGGATTGTTCTGATTGCTGTTGACATCGACGACAGGGGAAAAATTGATATTAATGCCCAAGGCAGAAAGCTCCAGGCCATGCACCTGGCCCACTTTTTTGGCCAGGCCTGTGCTGCGCGTGGCTGCCAGGGCCATATTCCCCGAAAACTGCGTGCCATGCTGAAGCCGTGTGACATAGCCGCCCTCTTGATCCACCCCAATGAACAAAGGCAGGCGCGGCGACTGATTTTGTAAATCATCTACTAAATTAATAATCTGTTTTGAATCAACCAGGTTTTCACGGAATAAAATCACTGCCCCCAGGCTGTACTGACGAATTAGGCGGCCATGCTCTTTGACCATCTTTGTGATGACATGCTGGCGGGCATTGGCGCCGCCCGGGCTCCACAGACGCATGTCAATCATCAGCATTTGGCCCAGTTTTTCTCTTTGACTCATCTGTGCCACCACAGCCTGTGCCGTTTTTTCAGGCGAGCGCGCCGCTTTTTTCAATTCGGCATTGCTCATGCGCAGACCTTCTTCCCGCCGTGCGTCTTTAGAAAAAACCTGGACATTGCAACAGAAAAATACCCATGCAAAAATTAAAAACTTCCTAGCCGTGTGCATTTCACCCCTCATACAGCCATTTCGGCAAAATTGCAAAGAGGCCTGAAGACAAAGCGCTTCCCTGAGGGAATTTTCTACTTGATAAATCAATTTTTTCATGCCATACTAAATTCACATTCCAATTATAAAAGCAGGGGGCATTATGCGTGTCATTATCCACGAAAACGAAAAAAAAATCGGAACATGGCTGGGCGACTACATCGCTGCGTGCATCAATGAATTTAACCCAACAGCCAATAAGCCCTTTGTCCTGGGTCTGGCCACAGGCAGTTCGCCCATCACCACATATGCTCGCCTGATTGAAATACATAAAGAAGGCCGGCTCAGCTTTGAGCATATCATCACATTCAATATGGATGAATATGTAGATTTACCCCAAGATCATCCCGAAAGCTATTATTCTTTCATGTGGAAACATCTGTTTAATCACGTGAATATTAAAAAAGAAAATGTGCATATTCCCAATGGCAATGCCAAAGACCTGACTGCCGAATGCCTGGCCTATGAGGCGGCCATTCAAAAAGCCGGAGGTGTGCATTTCTTTTTGGGCGGGATTGGAGTGGACGGACATTTAGCCTTCAACGAGCCGGGCACCAGCCTTTCCAGCCGCACGCATATTCAAAAACTGAACTATGAAACACGCCTGGTAAACAGCCGCTTTTTCAACAATGACATTAATCAAGTACCCAAAGAAGCTATGAGCGTGGGCGTGGCCACCGTGATGGACAGCAAAGAAGTGGCACTGATTGTCACCGGACATAATAAGGCCCGGGCGCTGCACAAAGTGGTGGAAGGGAGCGTTTCACAGATGTGGACAGCCAGCGCCCTGCAAATGCACCCAAGCGCCATGATTGTGTGCGATGAAAATGCCTGCAGCGAATTGAAAGTGGGTACTTATCGCTATTTCAAAGAAATGGAATCTTAAATCCCTTTTTCGCGTGCATGAGCAATCTTGATCCTTTCCTGCTCCATCTGCCGCCCGAAGCCCTTGAAAAGCCCCTGATGCTTGAAGCCTCGGCCGGCACGGGAAAAACCTACACACTCACGCGCCTTCTCCTGGCTTATCTGCTCTATCAAAATATCCCCATCGATAAAATATTGGTCATAACTTTCACGCGCAATGCCACCGCCGAGCTGAAAGACCGCATGAGCCAGCTGCTGCACGAAAGCCTGGACAATCCTGATTTGTCGGGAGAAATTAAAGATAAACTCATCCAAATCATTGCTGATTTTGACAATTTAAGTATCATCACCATTGATTCTTTTTTACAGCAGACTTTTCAAAACAGCTGCCTGGAAACCGCCGCCAATCCTCAACTCAGGCCCACAGAAGACAACAGCTGGCTGAATGAAGCAGCACATGATTATTTCCGCCGCTTTGGTGCGCTTTTTGATGAAGAGCGCCGCATGCAGCTGAGCTTGCTGGCCTTTTCGGCCCTGGCAAAAATGAAAAATTCCTTTGGGGGAGAAGAACCTATTAAAGACTTTTCCGACTGCTTCCCCTGGCTGATAGACAATATTCTTAATAAAGCCTTCTTGCGTGAATACAATATCTTTCCCGGCGAAAATGAATCTGAAAAAGCATGGGAAACAGAAGAAAAATATGCCGGTGGAAAAAGCGATATTTTCACCATATTCCATCGCCTGCGGCGAGAGCAGCACAGAGGCCTGGCCGAGCTGAATCTCTCGCAGGAGATGATGGCGAAAACAGCCAGCTTAAGCGAATTGCTGATTCTTTTGGGCACTTATAAATCCAAAACGTCAAAGTCGCCCTGGAATAAGCTTTGCGGAAAAAATATCAGAAAGAAATATCCTGCGCTGCAGGAATTATACGAAGTTTTATTCCCCCTGGTGGACAATGGAAAACAGAAAAATCCACATTTGGCCGCCATGGCATCTCATTTTCTGCGCCATTTCCATCATCACACAAATTTCATCCTGAAAGACAAAGAAGCACAGCTGAATGTGATGCGCCTGGGCGACCCCACTGCCTATTTATACGACCTTTTGCACAAAGACACAGATGCTGCCTGGCTGCATAAATTGCGCCGCCGCCATTGCGTGGCATTGATTGATGAATTCCAAGACACAAATCATTTTCAATGGACTATTTTGCACAAATTATTCCAGCCGACGGGCACACAGAAAAACACCTATGCGCTCATTGGCGACCCCAAACAGCTGATTTATTATTTTCGAGGAAGCACGCCAGAGACCTATGCCCAGGCAAAAAATCTCTTGCCCAGGCAGCAGGTATATCAGCTGCGTGATAATTTTCGCTCTCATGAGACTGTGCTTGCGGGTATCAATTTCTGGTTCTCGCACATATTTGCCCATACATCCCATGGATATACAGCTGTGCGCGCGGCCAATGAAACCGTGATGCGCCTGCAAGCCCCTGCCCTGGAAAAGCAGGCTGGCATCACTTTTCTTGCATGCGAAAACCCGCCTGCCCTGCTGACCAGCGGCAAGGCAAAAAATCTGGCCTATGCCTTGTGCGTGCAGCAGATTTACGAATTATTGCACAATGAAGACTATCAGTTGATCGACGATGTCACAGGCGAATGCAGGAGAGTGCATGGCGCAGATATTGCCTGCCTGGTGTCCACACACAGAGAAGGAAAAGAACTGAAAAACGTGCTGGATGCCTGGTATATTCCTGGCACATTGCTGGAAAATAACAGCTCCATTTATGAAACAGAGGAATATGAACATGTGCTGATTTTCCTGAAAGCCCTGGCCCTGCCATTTTCCGCCCCGCTGCGCAATCGTGTTCTGCTCTCGCCGCTGTTTGGCCTCTTTCCCCAGCAGCTTTTGCCCACACAGGAAAATCTCGCTCTTTTGGAAGAATTTTATGTGCGATTCAACACATGGCGCCATGCAGCCAACAGCAGAAAAATTGCCCAGGTTTTTGATCAGATTTTTTATCAATATGGCTATTTTGAACGCCTGATGGCGCACAGCGACGGCGAGCGCAGATTTGTGAATATGCGTCATCTTGTTTCCATTCTGCTGCGCGAAGAGCGCACCGCCGGCCAGGGCAGCGGGCCCAATTATCTCTATCAGAGATTAAAAACCCTGAAAGAACAAAGACGCAAAGAAGACAATGCCCGAATACGATTGGAAACCGACAGCGACGCCGTGCGTATCCTCACAATCCATCAGGCAAAAGGCTTGGAATATGGCATTGTTTTCGGCATTTTCGGCATTAAGCAATTGCCCACAGAAAATACAGAATATGCCATACAGAAAGACCAAAAACCCATTCTGGATATGGCCCTGGGCGAAGAGCACAGCCATGTTCATATGCAGGAAAATATGCAGGAAAATATGCGTAAATTTTATGTGATGGCCACCCGCGCAAAAAGCCATCTCTTTCTGCCGTTAATCATGACAAAATTGCCTTCTTATTATTCTCATGCGCTTTCCTACCTGGCCAATGAAACACTGCGCAAAGATATTATCAGCGCAGACAAAGACATCTATGCAGAAAAGGCAAAAAATTTATACACCCAGATTCAAGACCTGGACAAAGATCCGGATTCTCCCTTTTCCTGCCTGCCGATGGTCATTCAGGAGCAGCCCTGTGCACAGCCGCGCGCCCTGCCAAGAGAGATTTTAGAGGATTTATCCGCCGCATCTTTGCGCCACGCCTCTGGCTTCAACAGGCGCATCAGGCATATCAGCAGCTACACCTCTTTGTGGCAGAATAAACAGTCTGAAGAAGACGAAGACTATATGAATGAAATTATCAACGATGAAGATGAGTCTTTTATCGATGATGCTCAGACGCGATTGACCCCCCTGAACCTGGGCGGGGGAACTTCTTTGGGTAATGCCTTTCACGGCATCATGGAAAATCTGCCTTTTCATTTTGCCAATACCCCTTTAGAAAATTTCTTACAAGACCCCTTTGTGCAAGATGTGGCAGATATCATGATCAGCCGGCATATGAGCGTGAATTACCATTATGATAAAGACTATATTAAAACCGTGAAAGAAATGGTATGGAACAGCCTGAACACCCCCATTGCCCAGCTGGGCAATCTGCGCTTGGCAGAGCTGAACAGCACTGACAAACTGCATGAAGTGGAATTTCTTCTGCATATTCCGCAAAGCTGCACATTGCAGACACCCTCTTTTTGCACACAGATTAAAGGCGGATATTTGCGCGGATTTTTAGACCTGATTTTCATCCACAATGATCGTTATTTTGTGGTGGACTGGAAAACAACACGCCTGGGCTCTGTGCAAAGCTCTTATGCAGCAGAATATTTGCCCAAGGCAATGACAGAGCATGGCTATGACATGCAGGCCTTGATTTATACACATGCCCTCTGTGAATATTTACGAACAAAAGGAAATAAAAATGAAGAAAAAATAGGCAGTGTGATTTATATATTTTCGCGGGGGGCAAATCCGGCATATCCGGGCGACGGGCTGGATGTGCAGCAGCCTTCCAAAGAAAATATCCAGCGTTTATTTATCAATTCTTAATTAATTTTACAGGGGCACAAATCTCCTGGCGGGCTATTGGCCTGCTGCCGTGCGCGCACGGCGCACGGCGCGCACATAATTCGGGTCAGACTCATCCCATTCCCTGCGCGGGGGTGCAGGGTGCACTTCATCCGCCGTGGTGGCCACGGTTTTCATAAATTTCTTTGCTTCTTCATAAGAGAAAGACTGGGGACTGTGACTTTCATATTCAATCGTGATGCTGCCGCCGGCTGTCAATCCGCCAAGAACACCAACCAGGTCATTATAGGTTATTTTGGCATTATACAAACCGGTAGCAGAAATGGTGCCATTCATTTTCACGCCCATGGGCCGCAGGGTAATTTGCATTTTAGGATTGCCATTCAAAATCGTTTCAAAATCAGCATAATTTTCAAAATGACTCAATGATTTGTTAATTTTTGACATGTAATGATAGCTTCCCGAGGCACGACCCAAGACAGTATCATCTAAACCCATAGAACCAAAATTAGGTATGCGGCCCTGCGCGAATTGCATAGTATAGTCCATATCTCTAGCCGCTTCAATCGAATCCACGGGCTTGCGATTTCCCGTAATAGTATTAGAAAATACCGACTCCCCCCAATAGCGCAGCGCCGTGATGCGGTATTGATAGCGTCTTAAAGGCACTTCAGGTATCTGATGATTATAAGTCATTGTGGCGGGCAAAGGATAAGGCTGGGAAATCTCGGTTAATAACTTAAAGGCCTTATCAGGCAGATCCGCCGTTTCGCCGTGATGCGGAAATACAGCGCGATATACACGATATCCAGTGGCCTCGGGAACCGGTTTCCATTGCAAGGTTAAATATTTTTCTGTTGTTGTGTGATTATTCGAAACCGTAAAATCTCCCGGCGCCGCAAGAGTCACATCAGAGCCCACATTGACAATGCCGCCGCTGTGATCGGCAGTCCCGACAAGCATCCGCGAACGTGTGGTGGGAGACATACAGGAAAATAACAAAGGGAAAATCATCCATACAAGTTGCGCGTATTTTTTAATCATTCTCATTTCAATCCTTAATTGTAATATCGCCAAGGCTTTACACAATCTCCATTATTAGAATTTTTTAAAACCCCGTCAAAATCAATACGATTCTGAAAATAACAGTTTCTATAAAAAGAAACAATTATTCATAATAATAACTCATAACAACAATGTCAATAAATTAATTCTTTCTTTTTTATCAGCTTTATCATTTTATTCCCGAGGAAAGGTTTGCCATTTTACGCATTGTATGAGTATATTCCAAGTCTGATTCATCCCATTCGCTTGCCGGCGGTCTAGGCTTCACCTCATTGGTATCATAGGCCACTGTTTTTAACAAATTTCGCATTTGATCATAGCTGTAGTCTTTTTGTAAGATTCCCTTGCTGGGATGATAATAGACAATCTTAATCTTGCCTTTCCTGGCATAGCCGCCCACCACACAAAAAAGATCATCATAAGTCATCACAGCTTTATACAGGCCGCTGACATTAATATCACCTTTCATGCGCACGCCCAAAGGGAAAAGACTGATTTTCATAGATGGATTTCCGTTCAAAATTGTTTCGAAATCAGCATAATTTTCAAATTTACTCATAATTTTAGACATTTTTGAAGCATAAAAATAATCTCCCGAAGCTCGCCCATGAATCACAGATTCCTGGCCCTGTCGGCCAAAATTAGGCACAGCTGTCTGTGCAAAATGTATATTGTAATCAATATCTTTAAGTGCCTCTTCTTCATCAATAGGAATTCTCCAGCCATCTGTCGCCGAAGACAAAGCTGATTCTTCACGATCATTGATAGATGTAATACGATAGGAATAACGCCTGAGCGGGATCTGTGGAATATCATGATTCCATGTCATCAATGTGCCCGTTCGGGCAGGAATTTCCACCAGCAGCTTGTAATCTTTCGCCGCCAAGCTTCCTGATTTATATTGATAAGTGGGATAGACAGCATAGTAAATTCGATAACTTTGAGCACCAGCAACAGGAGTCCATCGCAATGTCAAATATTTTTCCGTGCCCGTTTTATTATTTAAAATAGAAAGATTCTTCGGCGCCGTCATTTTGTTGTGCGCTGTTTGAACGGGAAGATGATCATTGTGTTCGCGGGGGGCCACATCAGTGCTTTGATGCAATGCGGCCTTGCCGCAAGATCCTAAAAAGACCATTATCGCGCATAAAGCCATTATCTTTCGTATCAGCATGAATCGAATATATCTCCTTAAATTTATCAGCAAGATGCTTTTATTTGTTTCTTCAGACAAAAACATCTTCCCGACATGATCCCGGGAAGATACTGAGTCCTGCGTGTTTTCAATGAAATATAAATGTAATATAGTTATAAGCTGCCGCAAAGAACAGCTTTTTATACATCATCGATTATAAGAAGCACTGGCTTCATTCCACTCGCTTTCTGGCGGGCGGCTGTGCTTTTCGGCAGCAGTGCTGGCGATAG
The DNA here is from genome assembly GCA_020024055.1 of Spirochaetaceae bacterium. GTDB lineage: Bacteria > Spirochaetota > Spirochaetia > WRBN01 > WRBN01 > JAHHUI01. Next base: position 11,992 of record JAHHUI010000010.1, read on the forward strand.
TTTTCATCAGATTTTTTGCATCATTAAAAGAATAAGTCCTTTTCAATGTTCCGCGAGTGGGATGATCATATTCAATAGTCACTGAACCGCTTTTGCTATATCCGCCGACGACACCAAAAAGATCATGATAGGTTAATCTTGCTGAATAAAGCCCAGAAGCTGTAATGACGCCATTCATGTATACTCCCTGGGGAATAAGACTTACCTTCATCCTTAGGGCCCCATTCAGCACTGTTTCAAAATCGGCGTAATTCGTAAATCTGCTGGCCTGATAATTCCATTTTGAAGCATAATGATAAGTGCCCGAACCACGGCCCTGCACATCTGCCTGAAGGCCCTGGTTGCCAAAATTTTTAATAGCCGTCTGCGCAAAGTGTATCGTATAATCCATATCCTGCAAAGCTTCTTTTTCATCCGTAGGCATACGATAGCCCACCACAGGGCCGGCAAAATTGGATTCTCCAGTGTCATTGACAGCTGTCACATAGAATGAATACCGACGCAGCGGAATATGGGGAATATGATAATCAAATGTTAAATATTCCTTTGAATCCCAGGCGGGAATGACCTCTTGAAGAAGTTTATAAGCACGGGTATCCAGATTTGACTGATATGTATGGGTGGGATAGACAGCGCGGTACACACGGTATTTTTTCGCCCCGTCAACTTTTTTCCATGTTAATACGAGATAGGTCTCCGTCGCTGTTTTATTATTTATTATCTGAAATTCTTCGGGTGCGGAAAGCGCCGAACCCAAATGATCACTTCCCGATCCACTGGAACCCACATTGGACATATCATCAAAATTCGCTTTGCCTATTGACTGTCTGTAAGACATCGGAGACTGACACGCTATCAACAAAATAACCAAAAAACAAAGGACTTCTAAATAAATCTGCCTTCTCATTTATAAAAAACCTCCATACATTCAATGTTATTTGTTTCTTTCAAAAGAAACGCCAAAATAATAAATCACGGGCAATATACGCCTGATTATCCGTAAAATTATAAAGCACGGGCCTGCACAGTTCTTGCGGCCATGCGTGCGGCGCGTGTATAGCCGGGATCTGATTCATCCCATTCGCTTTTAGGGGGACGAGGATGCAGCTCGGCGGCATTATGAGCCACTGTTTTCAAAAGTTTGCGCGCCTCTTCATAAGAATATTTTCTTTCTTCCTTGGCGCCACTGGGGAGATAATAAGTAATGATGATCTCGCCCGAACGCGTGAAGCCGCCTTCCACCCCCACAAGATCTTTATAAGTCACTGTGGCGTTATAAAGGCCCTTGGCATGGATAGTACCATTCATTCTTGTGCCAAGAGGAGACCAATTTATCTTCATGGAAAAGTCCCGACCATTGGTTAAAATTGTCTCAAAATCACCATAATTTGAAAATTCACTCTTAATTTTAGTCATTTTTGAAGCATAATGATAAGTGCCGGCATTGGCACGATCAGTGACTGTGACCTCTAAGCCCTGTTTGCCAAAATTAGGTATGCCGCTCTGCACAAAATGCATTGTATAGTCAATATCCAATAAAGCTTCCTGCGCGTCCACAGGCACTCTGTATCCATCGACAAAACCAGAAAAACTACTCTCTCCATTGCCGTTCACTGCCGTGATAACGTAAGAATAACGCCTTAAGGGCAAATGCGGGATCGGATCATGATAGGACATTGTAGATGCCAGGCGATCGGCGGGAATCTCGATATGCCTTTTATAAGCCTTAGCTTCAAGACTGCCGCTCGCATGTGCATGGGTGGGATAGACAGCACGATAAATAACATACGCATCGGCATCAGGCACGCTGTCCCATTGCAGCGTTAAATACTTGTCTTGAAATGTGTTGTTATTAAGAACAAAAAGTTTCGGCGGCACTAATTTATCATTTGAGCCCACCTCGCCCTGGCTGTCGCTGTGATCCGCGTCACCGACACCCGCGCTGGATCGCCTTGTTGGAACCGCACACGAAATAAAAGCAAAAATCATCAGTAAAGAGATAGATATCAAAAAACTACGCTTGAACATTTTTAAAATTCCTTCAGATAATATTCTTTCATTAAAATTTATGTTTCTTTCAAAAGAAACACGCTATCATGACTGCGCTGTACAACATTCAATCATATCGACACTCTTTACGTTTCTTTTAATAGAAACATAAAAATATGTCAAGCCCCTCTTAGAAAGATTTTATTCTATACTGTGTGCGGATCTCAGGGTGGCATGATAATAAACCCCAAGCGGTGATATTTCCATTCATTCTTGTGCCCATAGGATTCAGTGTCACAGTTATCTTAGGGTTTCCGTTTAAAACGGTCTCAAAATCCGCATAATTTTCAAATTGACTCGTTATATTAGTCATTTCAGAAGCATAATAATAAATTCCCGAAGCTCGCCCGGGCACAATCACTTTCAATCCCATCTGCCCAAAATGAGGAATGGAAGACTGGGCAAAATGTATCGTATAATCCATATCTTTCAGGACTTCTTTTTCGTCCATAGGCATGCGATAGTAGCCTTCGACAGTCTTGGAAAAAACAGATTCTCCCTCTTCATTCACCGAGGTGACGCGATAGGCATAACGGCGCAGCGGAACAGAAGGCAAATCATTCCTGAATCCATTATATCTTTATGATGAAAATCTTGTGCCTGCAGTTCTATCAGGCGTTTAAAAGCCTGATCAGGCAAGCCGGACGTATAGGTATGGGCCGGATACACCGCTCTGCACACACGATAGCCGGCGGCCCCGGGAACGAGATTCCATCGCAGCATTAAGTATTTCTGCTCGGCGGTGGCATTATTTTCAATCTGAACATTCTCGGGAGCAGGCAGCAATAAATTCGTTCCCACCTGCGCAATTTCAGCACTGTGATCCGCATTGCCCATATTGATGCGGCTGCGCATGATAGGATTTTTACAGGAGGCCATCATGATCAGTCCAATGCATATTTGATTGACAATTCTATAATTCATTGCACACACCCCGGGCAAAATCCCGCGCGATGAATTTACCGATGAGAATGCCCGGCGTCCAGGGTATTTTTACAGAAAAACCACTCAGCAAAAAAATTCATGAAACAAAAAAATCACATGTGAAACAAAATATGTTCATCATACTTATTTACGCCAAATTAGATTAAAAACACTTTAAAACATGGAAATTTCATTCTATCAGCCAAAAATCAACCTGATATGGAGCAAGACTGAATGACAGATCATTACTGGTCAGCATGGTGCTCTGCCCTGTGGTCAGGCTGCGTATTCTCTTTCCTTTCAGGCGAAATTTATTCAAATAAGGCAGCCGATACTGCAAGGCCCGGGCATTAAAATTGCATACAAAAATAATGCGCTCACTTTGGCTTTCTTTCATGTCGGTATACACCGCGCTGCTGTATGAAAGATTGCTGTGCCGGCCTTCATATAAACTGGGATGCGCTTTGCGCAGATCCAGATATTGTTTTATCAGGGAAATATCCTGCTGATAAAACAAGCGATCGGTGGCTGAGAGCGCCAGGGGAAAGTATAAAGGCCCCGAGACGCTGGCCATCACCGCCGTGATGAGCGGAAAAATCTTTGCCTGGGCAAAAGCATAAGAAAAATTATTGGCCAAAGGAACAATTAAATCAGAATTTTTCGTATAGAAATTACGCCAATTATACATCTTGGCAATATCGGCCCCGATTCCCGCGGCGGGGTTTTCTTCTGTGCCCATCTGCGTGGCCAGGCCCAAAAGTCCGGCGGCGGAATGATCGAAATAAACAACACCGCGCAGCAATTTGCCGTTTTTCAGCAGCGACATCATATTTCCAGTGCTGCTTTGAACAAAAAGCTGGCCCAAGACATGACGATCGCTAATGCTTTTTTTCATTTTCTGCAGGGCATTCTGCAATTCACCAAGATCTTTTTTGCTGAAGACTTCACCCTGGCGCAGCCAAATGCCGTCAATCTTCGCAGCTGTGCCGTTTTCCAAAATAAAATCCTTGATCAAAGCAACATCCGAGACATCCACCATAAACAGCGCATACATATCGCGCCCCTGGGCCTGAACAGCCAATTCTTCCCACATACCCGGCTTTGTGCCAATGAACAGTACACTGTTGAATCCGATATCTTTAAGCAAATCCAGACGATCGGCGGCCACCTGGTTTTCTTGTTCAATGATGACAGGCGCAATGGTTAATTCATTAAGAGAGCGATTTTTCCCCACGCCGCAGGAAAACAAAAGCAAAAAACATAAAAGCAAAGAATAATATTTCATAGTCTTTATTTTAACGATTTTTTCCCCCTTATGCCAGAAATCTGAAGAGATTTTCTATTTTGACGATAATTTGTTATATGAGAGAAAATGTGATTATTGAATATATCGGGGGCAAAGAGCCGCATTACGCCAGCGAAGAAGCCAGCGGGGCGGATTTATATGCCTGTTTAGAGGCCCCCCGTATTATCAAAAGCAAAGAGACCTGTGTGGTGAATACGGGATTAAAAATCGCCATTCCGCACGGATATGAAGGCCAGGTGCGTCCGCGTAGCGGCCTGGCATTTCATTACGGCATCACGGTGCTGAATTCTCCGGGCACGATCGACAGCGACTATCGCGGGGAGATAAAAGTCCTGCTGATCAATCTGGGCACAGAGGATTTCACCCTGGAGCCCAATCAGCGCATTGCCCAATTAGTCATCATGCCCACCATCCGCGCCGAATTTAAAAAAGTGAATACCTTAAGCAACACCGTGCGCAATGAAGGCGGATTTGGCAGTACAGGAAAGGCATGAGATTTACTGGCATTTTTTTCTCCTTTTTTCTTTTTATATCTGCGTTTTTTCTTCATGGAAACAGCTTGCTCAGTGTGGCTGAAGGACTGATTAAACAAAATCCTTTTCAGGCATATCAAGTGCTGCAATCTGTCAGTCCCGCTGCGCTGTCGCCTGAAGATCGCCGGCGGTATACACAAATACATAAAGATCTTATGTTTTTCCGCTTGCCCATACACAAACTGGGCCTCAGTGACGGCAATATTTCAGCTCTGGCTTCAGACGCCCAGGATTTATGGCTGGGCGACTGGCTGGGATCAATTTCTCGATATAATCTCTCCTCGGGCGAAATCCTGAATATCCGCAAGGGGCGCCCCTCGCAGAATCCGCGCAGCATTAATCATATATTAGTAGAAGAAAATCAGGTATGGATTGTGGCCAGCGATGCGATCATCACCTATGAAAAGAAAAGCGGCGTGGTGAACACGCTGGTGAATCCGCATCCGAGTGGACAGCCAATGATGCTGGCACGACTGAACAATATCTTGTATCTGGCCATGAAAAATCTGGGCCTGTATCAATGGAACGGCGAAACCTTTATCCCCAGTCCCCGCAATGATCAAAGTCTTGCTTCATGTCAGGTGATATTTACATATCAGAATACACTATGGATAGGCACAACAGGCGGCTTATTTCGATTTGACGGGGAAAAATGGCAGAATATTGAGGCATTTTCGAAAAAAAATATCACTGCCGTGTGGCCCGATGCACAGACAATCTGGATAGCCACACAAACAGACGGACTGTATGCTTATGACCTGCAAAATCAGAGTTTTGAACATTTCATGCAGGATTCTTCGCGCATCACCAGCATATTTCTTGCAGAAAAAATCTTATTTGTGGGCATGTACAAAGGCGGACTTGCCGAAATTCAGCAAAACAAACCTGATGGGGGACAGTTGAATCAGCTTTCGCCGGCATTGCTGCACATAGGCTCGCTTTCCTATCATGATCCATACCTTATTGTGGGGACACTTGGGGATGCTGTCTTTTTCATACACCGTTCACTCTTTTAAATCATTCTTCTCTTTTCTTTTAGGAATATATCAGCGCTGGCCGCTGCTCAACCGCTATATTTTTCAAGAACTGCTTAAAACTCATCTGGGCACATTGCTGTTTTTATACATTATTTTGCTGATTAATAATTTCCTGGTGATGGCGGAAACGCTGTTGTCTTTAAATGTGGGGATTATCCAGGTGATAGGGCTGATCATTTCGCTCACGCCTTCCACTTTGGCCTGGGCTTTGCCTTTCTCGGCGCTGATTGGCTGCCTTTTGGCTATTGGGCGCATGTCATCAGACAATGAAATTACCGCGGCCTGTTTCCTTGGGTGCACATATTATCAGCTGCTGCGGCCGTTTCTTTTATACGGCCTGATCTTATGTGTATTAAGCGTATTTATTATGAATATGCTCTCGCCCCAGGCGGAAAAGCTTTTCAAAATCATCATGAAAAATATCGCCGAAACCACTCCCAATATTTTGATAGAATCCAATTCCTCGCAAAAAGTGGGCGAGACGGTGATATTAACGGGCCGCATCTCTGAAGGAAGAGAAATTGACGGCATCACGATTATTGACACAGACTCGCAGGGATATAAACGTATCATCCATGCACAGAAAGCCTATTTTTCGCAGGCAAATCAGCATAAGAATCATGGTCTGACATTCAGACTGGACGATGTACAGGGCATCAGTGCGGCGCATAATGTGCGCCGCCTGGACTATCAGCTTATTTATGCCCTGGGGGCGGAATATCGCCTAAATATCAGTCCTGATCAGCTGTATAAAATGACAACTTTTTCGGGAAAAACAATCGGCGGCACATGGAAAAACCTGCGCGAAAGCGGAAAAAGCCTGCGCGAAAGCCGTGATATTCGCATGAAACAGGCCGCGAACTGGCTGGGCCATATGTCAGACATTTATGCGCGATCATTAATTCAGCAGAATGTCTTGATGTCTGAAATGTCTATTCTTTATCAGCGCTTTGAAAATGCCCTGCCTTCCAATCGGCCCGACACACGTTACAGAGGCAGCTTTATCGATTTTTATCAGCAGCTTTCTTTACCTCTTGCCTGTTTTATTTTTGTTTTTCTGGCTTTTTCTGTGGCCATCAGCGCAAAAAAGATGCATCAGACAACGATGCTGGCGCTGGGCATTATTTTTTCTATGGTATATTGGTTCATGCTCTATCTCATCATTCATGTTGTCATTATAGGGCAGGCTAATGTGTGGCTTTCGGCAGGGGCCGATATTTTCTTTCTCGCGCTGGCGATGTTTTTATTTATAAGGATTAAAAAATGAAAACATATGCCAAATATCTGCTGGGCAATTTCCTGCGATTTTTTTTCATCACATGGCTTATTCTCTCTGCGTTCATCAGCATCATTGATATTCTGGCTTCTTTTATTAATTTTCTGAGCTATGGGCTGACGGCGAAACAGATTTTCATGGCTTTTATTTATCATGTGCCCTCTATTACTGTTTTCTGCATGCCGTTTTCCGCTTTATTTTCCTCGGCTTATCTCTTTGGGCGCATGAACAATGAGGGCGAATTGCTGGGATTTATGACCCTGGGCTATTCCACACTGTATCTGGTGATTCCGCAGTTTCTTTTTTCATTTATCCTCTCTTTCATCAATTTCTCACTTGCCGAAACCATCGGCATCACATCGATGAACAAACGCTATGAAATCTTAGCACATATTAAACAAAAAGACGCTCCTTCCTACGTGGTATTCAAGGGCAAACACAGTATTTTCTATGCGGAAAAATATGTGGAAGGAGAATCACAGTTTCAAGATGTCACGATTATTATCTTCAATGAGCAAGAACAATTTGTTCAGCGTGTAGATGCGAATTATGCTGTGTGGAACGGGGAAAACTGGCTGATGGACAATGTGCGCATTTTGAATATAGACAATAAAATTGATGCTGTGCACATTCCAGAAATGATCTGGGACGGGCAGCCTGCGCTGGATGAGATTAATCTGAGTGTGAAAAGCGGTCAATATGACACAAATCTGATGGAGGCTCAGCAGCAAATTGAGGTTTTGAAGAAAAACGGCATGCCCTATCGCACAGAAATGCTCAATTTTCTAAGAAGATTTGCAAAGCCTTTCACTGTTTTGCTGTACACGCTCTCGCCCTTGGTGCTGATATTGCAGCGCGGGCGCGGTGTGCTTTATTCAGGCATGGCACATTTTTCCATTGCGGCTGTGTTCACTATTCTGAATATGATTTTTGGCATAGATGCGCGCAATGGCAGCCTGAATGTTTTCTATGCGGCCTGGATGCCCTTTGTGTGGATTGGGGGAACAATTTTCGGCATTTACTTTTTCAGGCAGTTCTCTGGTCTGCAATTGCCCTCTCTGCGCTATTTATGGCGGCATTGCTGGCTGAAAAAGTAAAGCGTTTTTCTACTGCCATTTTTTCTTTACTTCATAATAAATCTTAGGCACCAGCTTTGTTGTGATGGGTGGGGTTCCTGGCGGCAGGTCGGAAGCCTGGGCCCGGCGCCAAGTCACCACGGCCCCAATGCCGGCACCAATATTGCCAAAAACCTTTAAAGTATCACCCTCGCGCCAAATATCCACATAATAAGGTTTTTTCTTGCGCGGGTCTAAAATATAGCCATGGATATATTTTCTTTTTTTCGCATCCCATTCCAAATTCCAGATAATATCCTGTCCGGTGCTGAAGGGCTGACTTTCGATATGCACAGAGCGAAACTGCGGCTTGTCATATGTTTCCACAATATCCAAGTGCTTGTGAATTGTGACCAGTGTGCGCCCATATATACGGCCATTATATTCATAAATATAGGCGATACCGGTGGGGTCTTTGCCCATATCATACATAAACCAATAGCCTGTCACATCTTGCTGTTCTTTATCCTCGGCTTCTTTTGTGCTTTCGTTCTCTTGTGCCCATAATGAAGCAGCAACACAAAAAACAAATAACATATAAATTAATTTTTTCTTCATATTTTTTCCTGCATTCAAATCTTTATATTCAACTTTAGCACAAGAACAGGGATTAAAAAAAGAGATTTACGAAGGCTGTTTAGCTGTTTTGTGTTTGCCGGGGTCACAAAGAGAAATCAAAAATGTCTCTATAATTGTTTTTTGCATGTTTTTAGGATAGTTTGAACGAAGAATGGTGTCATACTCAGTAAAGTGTTCTAAAATCTCTCTCAGGGCCTCTATGCTGAATTTCTGTGCGGCTTTTTTATACAGATCTATTTGATGCTTGCCCAGAATCATGCTCTGCCTGGCGGCGGCTTCGAGGGCTGTGCCCTCTTGCATCAATTCTTTAAAGCGCATGAGCCGGCGAAACTGCCACAGCAGGCGCGTCAATGTTTGCACACCCACGCCCTCTGAACTTAGGGCCAGGCTGTTTAAAGACTCACAGGCGGCACCCAGATCTGAGCTGACAATATAGGAAAAAAGACTGTACACGCTTTCTTCGCGGCTGTGCACAATGAATTGACTGACATCATCTTCGCTGATGACATCTTTTTTGTGAAAATATCCGGCCAAAGCCTCGCAGGCGATGCCTAATTCCTGAGTATTATTTTCCACCAGGCTCAGCAGGCGATCCACAGCTTCGGGTGTAATGTGCAGATTTTCTTTCTGAAAGAAAGCATGTATCCATTCATGTTTGCGATTCTCAAACATTTCCCAGAAAATACGTTTATTTTTTTCTGGAACGATGCTTTCCAACTTGCGATGAATCTTGGCTGGCTGGGTCAGATTACTGGACATAATCACCCAGACATCGGGGGAAAGGCTGCCGCAGACATGAATCAGCTGCTCCATCTGCGGCGCATCAAAATCCTCTACATTGGACAAATGCAAAAAGCGCTTGGCCTGGAAAAGCCCCGGGGTTTGAATGATATTGATGATGTCACTGATGTGAGAATCGTAGGGATAAAATTTATACTGCTCTACGCTGGGGTCGGCTGTATAAACCTGTTTATACAGTTGGCGAATAAATTCAGTTTTCTGGCCGATTTCCGGCCCCAGCAGCAGATAAATATGTGGTGTCTTATCCATACAAATGCGCTATTCTAATCCTCACTGAGCAAAGCCTGTTTCACGGCATCGCTGATCTGCTGGGCATCGGTGCCCACAACAACTTGCACATTGCCAGCGATCTTATTCATCACGCCCAGGGCCCCTGCCTGTTTCAACAATACCTCATCCACACGGCCATTGTCCACAATCTCCACTCTCAGGCGCGTGGCACAGGCATCTACATTTTTCACATTTGATCGCCCGCCCAAGGCTAAGAGTATTTTTGGGCCGATTTCATTCATGCCCAGGCGTGCATAGGCAGACATGCTGATCATTTCCTGTTCCTCCACCAAGACTTCACGTCCTTGAGTTTTCAAGTCCCACAAATGAATAACCAAGCGGAACAAAACATAATAAATTACTGCATAAACGGCACCGACGATGAGACCCCATAAAATATTGCCATAGCCGCCCAGGGCCGAGCCAAAGAGCAAAACATCTTTTGTTTCGGCACCATATCCGGCATTCAGGAAAAAGTCTATCATACCTGCCGAGAATGTGAAGCCCGGGCGCGCATGCAGCACATGCATAATCACCATGCTTAATCCCGTCAGCACAGCATGCACAACATACAGCGGAAAAGCCAAAAACATGAAAGAAAATTCAATTGGCTCGGTCACACCGGTGACCAAAGAAGTGAGCGCCAGAGAAAGAAAAATCCCTGTCACAGCAGAACGATTTTCCTTTTTCACGCTGTTCAGCATGGCCAGACAAGCTGCCGGAAGTCCAAACATCATGACAGGGAAAAACCCCGCCATGAAATATCCGGCTGTGGGGTCTCCCGAGAGATAGCGGGCAATTTCCCCGGTCACAGTCTGTCCCGCTGCATTGGTATATTCGCCAAATTCAAACCACACAATGGTATTCAAAATCATATGCAGGCCCAAGGGTAATAGCAGGCGATTGAACAGCCCGTAAAAGAATAAGCCAATATTGCCGCTGCCGGTGATCCATTGCCCAAAAGCATTGACAGCTTTTTGCGTAGAGGGCCAGATAAAACTGAAAAGAACAGCAATCAGCACCGCGACAAAAGCCGTGACAATGGGCACGAAGCGGCGCCCAGAAAAGAAAGCCAGATAGGATGGCAGCTGAACATGAGAAAAATGATTGTATAAAATACCGGCAGTCACGCCAATGACAATGCCGCCGAGAATGCCAATGCTGACATCGGGGGCAGATTGGCCAATGCCCCGGTGAGCACCAAATATCCCACACCGCCGGCCAAGGCAGCCGAACCATGCGAATCGGAAGAAAAACCAATGGCCAAAGCAATGGCAAATATCAAGGGCAGATTACCAAAAATTGCATTGGCGCCCCCAGCCAGAAATTGACCATATATTCCAAAAGCACCTAAAAGGTCGTCCTGGCCAAGGCGCAGCAAAATACCCGCCATAGGCAACACCGCAATCGGCAGCTGTAAAGATTTAGAAAGGGTAGAAAGGAAATTATTGAAAGCCATTCCCTTGCTTAGACCTGATACATTCATAGCATTCCTCACATAAAATTGATTAAAACAAAGAAAGCCCTGCCCAAGAATATCTGCGAGCAGAGCTTCTTATAAATAAAGTATATCTCAAATATTCAATTCGCGTTTAACAATTTTTCTCACTTCTTCTTCGCTGCTGGCGCGCATGGCGCGCAGGGCCACGTCTTTCAGCTGCTTCATAGTATAGCTGCGCACAGCGGCTTTCACCTCGGGCAATGTTTCGCCGGCAGAGGCCAATTCTGTGACACCAAGGCCAACGAATAAACAAGCAGTCAGCGGATCGCTGGCGGCCGCCCCGCACACGGCCACAGGCTTGCTGAATTTCTCGGCGCCCTGGCACAGATGATAAATCATGCCCAGCACAGCCGGATTGGCCGCACTGGCCAGCGGGGCCAGGCGGGAATTCTCTCTGTCCATTGCCATGGTGTATTGCGTCAGGTCATTGGTGCCCACAGAGAAGAAATCCACATGCGGGGCAAATTGCTCTGACATGATACACACAGCGGGGGTCTCTGCCATGATACCCAGCTGGGGCATCTGCATAATACCCAGACGATTTTTTTCTTCTTCCACAATTTTTGCAATGCGCGCCACTTCGCTGACCAAAGAAATCATCGGTGTCATAATGCGCAGACGATCTAAATCTTTACAGCGCAGCAGGGCACGAATCTGTGTACGATACACATCTTCATTATCTTCAACGATGCGCATGCCGCGCACGCCCAGTTGGGGATTGGCTTCTTTGGCAATTTTTACATAGGCCAAAGGCTTGTCGCCCCCGGCATCCAGCAGGCGCACAGTCACCATATGCGTGGTGGCATCCAGCAGGCCCTGATACAGATCGCGCTGTTCATCTTCCGAAGGGGCAGTCTGGCGTCCGTAAAATAAAAATTCACTGCGCGCCAGGCCAAAGCCCTCGCCACCGCGCGCAGTGGCTTCTTTGGCTTCTTTAATGCTGGAAACATTGCCCGTAATTTCAATGCGCACGCCGTCTTTAGTTTCGCCGCGCTTGTCGGCCACGGCCAAAGCCTCGGCCTTGCGGCGCTCAATCTGCTCAATTTTTGTTTTATAGGCATCCTTTTCCTGGGCATTAGGGTTCACCAGGAAAAATCCCTGTTCCGTATCCAGCACAGCCTCAATACCCTCAGGCGCATGCATGATTTCTTCGGGGGCCTGATAGAATGAGGGAATACCACGATTGCGCAGCATAATAGAGGCATGCGATGTGGGCGAGCCCACCACAGACACCACACCCTTGATGCGTGGGTCGAAATTGGTCACGTCGCTGGGAGTCAGCTCATGCACCAAGACAATACAATTATCCGGATATTGCGGGGCGGGCAGCTTGCCCAGCAGAATGTCTAATATACGATTGTTAATGTCGCGCATATCAGCGGCGCGTTCGGCCATATAGGCATTGCCGCTTTGCGCAAAGATCTCAGCCTGTTCATTGGTCACCTGATTCCAGGCGAAAGAGGCGCTCTTGCCTGCATCAATCACCCCTGAAGAAAGATCCAAAAGCTCAGGATCCATTAAAAACGCCTTATGAGCTTCCAGGATTTCGGCGCTTTCTGCATCCACGCTGCCCATCTCATTGTCCAAATCAGAGATAGCTTTTTCCACCGCCTTGGCAAGGATTTTCTTCTCCTCAGCGGCGCCTTTGCCAGAAACAGGAATATCCCGTTTCACTTCTTTGACAACAAAAAGCCGGCCCCAAGTGATTCCCGGGCTGGCAATCGGCAGCTTCAGACGGCTTTCAGAATTAAAATCTAAAGGGAAAATTTCATTTGCAATATGCGGTTTTTCCTGGGCCAGGGCCGGCGCAGATGAAGCGGCAGGCTGTTCAGATGCGGCAGCATCTTCGCCCAGGCCATCGCGCACAGCCTGATTCAGGGCCTGGATAATTTTTGCATCTGCACAGGCAAAACGCACTTTGTCGCCCTTGGCAATGCCCATGCTCATAATCGCCGTCGAGCTCTTGGCATCCACGCGCTTGCCGCCCTGTTTCTCCACCCATACAGGAACAGAATATGCCAAAACTTTTTTGGCCAATGTGGCTGAAGGGCGCGCATGCAAACCATGGGGATTGGTAATTTCAATCCATTCGCCATCCACAACATCACCCGTGCCGGCATCAGAAGAGGCAGCATCCTGCTTGCCATTGTTCAGGCTGAAAACAACGTCCTCAGCCTGAACATTATTTGTATGGGGCAGCTTAACGACAATATTGGGTTGATTGGCCAGCACCACAATAATCATGGAAGAGGGCGCCTGGCTGCGAATCAGCTGCAAATCAATTTTCAGCAGCTTCTCGCCCACGTGCACTTTTTTTCCTGCCTTCACCAGAGGTTTAAATCCTTTGCCCTTCAAAGCAACAGTATCCACACCAACATGAATCAGCACTTCCACTTTATCATCAGTTTCAATGATCAGTGCATGATTATTTTCATTCACATTCTTGATTGTTCCATTGACTGGAGAAACAACAATATCTTTCTTTTCCTCGCAACTTTCAATGGCAAAACCATCACCAAGCATTTTCTCGGCAAAAACCGGATCGGGAACTTCTGTTATTGGTATTAACTTACCACTGACCGGTGCACATAAAATCATCTCAACCCCCTATTGTGCTGCAAACATACTCAGGCAGCCTTATATTCTTGATGCCGGACTACTTCCTTCATCAAGTTCCTAAACCTATCAATGTATAGGATCATCGGCTGATAGTATAGTATAAGCCATATTCTATGACAATATTCTGACAATTTTCACATCGGATGGATAAAAAACAGCAGGCAAAACATAGATTCTGTTCTGCCTGCTGCCCGGCACATATACTATTCCTGCAACCAAGTTCCGTTTTCCCCTTTCAGGGAGGGGGCCACTTTCTGCAAAGAAGTGATCAGAGCTCTGCGTCCTTTTTTGCTACGCACAAACTGCATAGCTGCCTGCACTTTGGGCAGCATGCTTCCGGGTGCAAATTGCCCCTGGGCAATATATTCCTCTGCCTCAGTCAGGTTCATCGTCTTAAGATTTTTCTGGCCAGGCTTGTTATAATTCAGACAAACCTGATCCACCCCGGTGAGAATGATCAAAGTATCTGCATTAAGCTCTTCGGCTAAAAGCTCGCTGGCAAAATCTTTATCAATCACTGCAGCCACACCTTTGACGCCCCGGCCGTCTTTCACCACAGGAATGCCACCACCACCGCAGGCAATGACGACACAGCCACTTTTGATCAGGGTTTGTATGGCCTGAATCTCGCGGATGCCCGCCGGCTTGGGCGAGGCCACCACCCGTCGCCATCCGCGCCCGGCATCTTCTTTCATCACAAAATCGGGATCAGCCTCCTGAATCTTGTCCGCTTCTTCTTTCGTATAGAAAATACCCACGGGCTTGCTGGGATTTTGAAATCCCGGATCGGCCAAATCGACCATCACCTGCGTAACCAAAGACACCACCGGCTTGTTAATGCCGCGGCCGGCCAGCTCGGCCTGCATGGCTTGCTGAAGCTGATATCCGATCGCGCCCTGCGTCATGGCCCCGCAGACATCTAGGGGCAAAGGAGGAGTCAAAGCCTTAGCGGCTTCATTCTGCACCAAAATACGCCCGACCTGCGGGCCGTTTCCGTGACTGATGACTAATTCATGCCCGGCCTGAATCAAATCAGCCAGATACACCATAGCGGACTTTATTACTTTGAGCTGATTCTCCGCGGTCGGCTGAGAACCATCTTCCAAGGCATTACCGCCCAAAGCAACCAATAAGTTCATAAAATTCTCCTTATTATTAACCAACTACAGCAGCTATCCAAATAATAATACCATTCACCACAAACAAAATTCCTAAGAATTTAGCCATAAAAGCAATCCATTTATTATAAGGCAGACGGGAAATCGCCATCGTGCCCATCACAACCCCGGAAGTGGGGGTAATCATATTGACAATGCCGCTGGCCGATTGAAACGCCGTAACGACAACATGCTTCTGCACCCCTACAAAGTCCGCCATAGGACCCACAATCGCCATAGTCGCCGAGGCCAAACCGCTGGTGGAAGGAATTAAAAAAGACATAATAAAATACATAAAATATATAAAAATACCAAAAAGCCCCTTAGGCATATTTTTCAAGCCTTCTTCACACCAATGCAAAATCGTCGCCGTAATTTGCCCCTCATTCATTATGACTTGAATGAATGAAGAAACAATAGTTTTTTATCCTCTTGTTATTCCCATTATGCTGGC
>JAHHUI010000100.1 GCA_020024055.1 Spirochaetaceae bacterium
TGTCCATCCATCCTGTTTCATGCTGAATGTAAGATGATATTTTCCATCTGATGAACCCCCTTTCCACAGGCTTCCATTAGGGCCTGCCACCTCGCCAACATTATCGAAGGTAGGACTTTCTACCCCCCCCCGCTGACGCATTTACATTGGAGCCGCTAGGCGCAGAACAGGCTGTGATGACAAATGAAATTAAGTAAAAAAGAATTTTAAACGATTCATTTTCCTATTTTTTCCATATTAAATATGGTATTTTAGAGCCTGAAGGATCAAATGTCAACAATCTATAATGCCCAAAAGGACATGTCCTGAATGACATTTTTTCGATAAATTGCATGATTTTTTTCTCATATATCGAAGACCTTGATTTATAATTATTATTTACTTACAATACCCTTTGAAAAAAGGAGTGCCCATGCTAGCTGACTGGAAAAAGCCCATCAGTGCATTGCAAGAGCAAATCTTCTCCCATTGGGGGCAGCTTTGACGCGCAAAGCCTGCAAAATGAAGTTTCTGAACTGGAAAAACATACAAGTGATCCCGAATTTTGGCAAAATCGTGAAAATGCCGAAAAAATTCTCACCAAAATCAAGCGCCTGAAATCTTGCTATGAACCCTGGCAGGCTCTCATCTATGAACAAAATGAGCTTAAGGAATTGCTGAACCTGGCCCTGGAAGCCGCAGACGAGACCCTGGAAAATGAAATTGCCGAACAATATCAGAAACTGAAAGAAGAACTCGAGCGACTGACCACTTTAGAACTGCTTTCAGACGAAGCGGATGCGCTGGGCTGTTTTTTAGATATTCATGCCGGCGCGGGGGGAACAGAGGCCTGTGACTGGGCCCGCATGCTGCATCGCATGTATGCGCGCTATGCTGAATCGAAAAATTTCAGCATTGAAATTGTGGACGAACAGCAGGAAGAAGGCGGCATTAAATCCATCTGTTTAGAGATTCAGGGGCCTTTTGCCTATGGTTTCTTAAAAGGAGAAACCGGCGTGCATCGTCTGGTGCGCATCTCGCCTTTCGATTCAAATGCCAGGCGGCACACCAGCTTTGCCTCGGTCTATGTCACGCCCATTCTCGATGATACCATCAATGTAGAGATTCGCCCCGAAGACATTCGTGTGGACACCTATCGCGCCAGCGGAGCAGGCGGGCAAAAAGTGAATAAAACCAGCTCGGCGGTGCGCATGACGCATCTTGAGACAGGCATTGTCGTTCAATGTCAGAATGAGCGCAGCCAGCATCGAAACCGCGACATCGCCATGAATATGCTTAAGGGCCGACTGTATGAACATTTAAAAGCCCAAAGAGACGCCGAAAGGGCCAAGACTGCCGCCGTGAAGCATGATATTGGCTTTGGCAGCCAGATTCGATCTTACGTATTCCATCCTTACAGCCTGGTCAAAGATCAGCGCACAAAAATGGAAACCTCGGCTGTCCAGGATGTGATAGATGGAAAAATCCAACCCTTCATCGAGGGCTATCTGCGCCAAATGTGGGGAAAAATCCCCAGGATAAAAGAGTCCTCCTGATCAGCCGATAGGGAAATATCGTGCTTCATATCTTGCTCTACATCATCTTTTCTCTCTTTGTCCTCTTTCCCTTCTACGCGCAGGAAGAGAATATCCTTCAGGCGCCAGGCAAATATACTGTGGCCTATACCCAGATTGAAGGACCATCAGCATTTGGCAAAAGATGGTCTAATCTTATTCAAAATAAAATGGCCGTGATTAAAAATCATATCCTTAGCGAAGAAGAAAAAAAGGCTATGGTAAAAAATCTGCGCGCCAAGGCCATGTACGATTTATCAAAAAAACTATCCCAGACTCAGGACGACTTAGCCACCATCCAGCTTCAACAGGCTTCGACAGAGCACGGGCGCGGATATTCGCTTTTTTTAGAGCAGGAAAAATTGAGAGGACAAATTAAAAAACTTCAAAAAGAAAAAGACCCGTCTATACCCGATGCTTTGGAAATTGAAATTAAAAAGGAAGATTCCGTATACAATCCCAATTTCAGCCTGCTCTCCCCTGAAACATCATTATGGATGCATGGCCAGGCGGCGCCCCTGAGCGCAGGGGTGTATTATTTAGAATATTATGCCTATGACAGCCTGAGCGGCAAAACTTACACTTTGATTAAACAAAGCATTGGTGAAGAAAAGATCCTCTCTGCCGTGGAAACAGCTGCCCATCGCCTGCGCGGCATCCTGCTGGGCCGCAGCTGGGGTGCTCTTGATCTGCGCAGCTCCGTGAAGAGCACACGTTATTATTTAAATAACGAAGAACTAAAAGACCCAAGAATTTTAGATATTTTGATTCCGGGCAAATATACTCTGCTGGCCAAAACCCCCGGCTATGAAGATCAAAAACGTGATATTGAAGTGAAAGCAGGCATCAAATCCCTGTTGAGTTTTCAGCCAGTTGTTTTGCCAAGCAGCAAGCGCCTGATTGAGTCCAAGCCTGCTGGGGCTCAGGTTTTTCTGGACGGAGAATATCTGGGGAAAACACCCCTGAGCGTGACAGCCGGTGCGGGGCAGATTTTATATCTGCATATGGAAAATTATCAGCCCTTGTTTTTTGCCATGAATGATAAGCCTAAGCTCTTTTTCACTTTATTCATCGACGAGACAGACAGGCAAAAGAAAATAGACGATGCCCAAACTTTGTTCTATGCCTCGCTGGGCATGTTCATCGTCAGCCTGGCTGCGCCCATTGCCATGTACACTATGCAGAGAAATCTTGTGGACAAAAGCAATATATTAACATCACGCGGAGACTTTGCAGCCGCGCAGCAAGCGCGCGCGCAGGCCCAGACCTATGGCATTGCTTTCTGGAGCACATCGGGTGCCTCGGCAGGCCTTTTGGGCTGGAGTATTTACCAGCTGGTGCATTATGTGCGCACCAGTGCACAAAACGAATAGCCGCCTACATCAGGGCCAAAAACCCCCTCTTGTATTTTCGACGGCCGTTTTATACAATAACAGGTATGGATATGAAAGAATTAGGCCAA
>JAHHUI010000101.1 GCA_020024055.1 Spirochaetaceae bacterium
AATTATCCCCATTAGCCAAGATCAGCGGTGACTCAGGCAGGCCATATTTTTGTTTCAGCTTCACCAAAGGCGCAATGGTGCCCGCCGGGCGATTTTCCATCAGGAATTCCACAGGAATGCCGGCAAAAGATCCTCCCGCAGCCTGATAATAGTCACGAATCATTTCCGCAGCAAAACCCAGACCCAAAAAAATACGCCTGATGCTTGCTGTATTCATGTAAATAGAGAGATGCCAGTCTAACAAAGGCCTGCTTTGGCCCCCCATATGCAGCATGGCCAGGCCCTTGGGTCCTTCCTGATTTTCATAGGAATTCAGCGCGGGCAAAAAATTTGATTGAATTTTCTTGCGAGACGGCTCCAGCCTTTGGCCCCTGCCGCCCGAAAGTACTAATACATCCATCTGGTATATCTGTATTATACCTGGGCGGACTTAGTCAAGAGTACACAAGAAAAGACACAGCATGTCTCTTGCCTTCTTGATTTTTTGTGGCACTTCTGATAGTATAATTTAGAAGTGCCAGAGGGCATGATAATCCCTGTTTATTCGTAATTTATGTATATAAGGAATTCATCAAAATATGGCTGAAATTCATTCAAAAAAAATTGATCGTGAAACTATTGATACGTGGATCGAGGACGATGCCATTTTTGAAGGCGACGCCAAGGTGGATAAAAATATCAGCATCTGCGGCCGCCTTTCCGGCAGTATCAAAGCCGAAGGCAATGTATATGTGGGCAAAGAGGCCACTGTGGTGGCCAATGTGACCTCGCGCGGATCGGTGTATATCCTGGGCGAAATACGCGGCGACATTGACGCTCAGGATCGTGTAGAATTAGCAACAGACGCCAGCTTGGACGGCGATGTAATTACAGGGAAAATGGTGATAGAGAATGGATGTTATTTCAACGGCTCATGCAAAATGCGCCAAAATTAATTTTGTTTTTATCTGCTTTTTCTTATTTTTTGCGGGCCAGGCTTTTGGCCGCACAACAGACCCAAAAAAGGCCACGGTTGATGCGAATCTTCTGTATCGTGAGCATCGCTATGCAGATGCCGTGGCTGTATGCGAGCAAAACCTCAAGCGCATAGACCCCAAAAATGTGAGCCTGCTGATGGATAATTACACTGTCTGGCAGCGCTCTTTAATTGCACTCTCGAAATATTCAGAAGCCATACGTATTGGCCTGGAGGCACAGAAGACATCTAAGCATGACTATCGTATTATTCAGGGCCTGGGCGAGGCTTATTATCTTTCGGGAAATGGCGATCAGGCTTTGCCCTATTTACAGCGCTATGCAGCCCTGCGCAACTCGGATGAATATACAGGGCGTGTATATTATTATATGGGCGAGATTTATCTACGCCAAGGCCTGTATCAGCATGCAGACATTGCATTTTCCACGGCAATTTATCACTCTCCCAATTCATATCGATGGTGGTATCGCCTGGGATTTACCCGCGAAATGGCGGATAATAAAGCCGGTGCACGCCAGGCATATGAGAAGGCCTTTGCATTGAATCCTAATTTTATTGAAGTGCGCAGCCGCCTGGATGCTTTATAAGCTATTGACGATAAAAAGCTTGACGGGTGATAAATTTGGGTGTATATTGTGATCCGAGGGGAATAACTGAACATATTCAACAATGTGAAGGTACTCATCTTCCAAGGTCTTTGAATAGGCCTTGATTTTATTTTATCGGGTGGTTTGCATGGGTTTCAAGCTTTATGTAGGTAACGTCAGTTATCATACCAAGGAAGACTCATTAAGAGATCTTTTTGGCAATTATGGGACAGTGCTTTCTGTGCACTATGCAAAGGATCGCGAAACCGGCCGCTTCAGAGGTTTTGCCTTTGTGGAGATGGCTGAGCAAAGCGAGATGCAGCGAGCTGTGCAGGAATTAGACGGCAAAGAGTTTGAAACTCGCCAGCTGCGTGTAAAGGAAGCTGAGGAAAGACAGCCTCGTCGAGAATGGCGCCAGGAATAATCTTCTTCTTCAATTTCTACTATATTGCCTCAAAAAAATTATATATAACCAACTCTTTTAATAAACAGGGGGTTGGTTATTGTTTGTATCATTGTTATGTTCTGTAATAATTTCTTCCTGAAAAGATTAATTAAAAGAAATTTATTGACGCCGATAAATGATCGAAGCGGCAAAAATAAATTTTTGTACAGTAGGTGTTAATATGGCGAGCTTGCAAATGAGCATGCGGGACATTTTTAAGTTCTCATTCTCTAAAAACAGAACCGATTTCTTTGTGGCCATCGGTGTTGTCTCAGTGGTTATTATGCTGCTGGTTCCTCTTCCGGGCCCCGTGCTGGACTTTCTGCTCACCATTAACCTGATGATTAGTCTTTTGACTATTTTGCTTTCTTTATACGTCAAAGAACCTGTACAATTTTCTATTTTCCCCACTTTGCTCTTGGTCACGGCTGTTTTTGGTCTGGCGCTCAATGTCTCAAGTACGCGCTTGATTTTATCATTGGGTCAAACATTCAACAGCCAGATTATCCGCGCTTTTGGTCAATTTGTTGTGGGCCGCACGGGCACTGAGGGTACCATTATCGGTATCATCATTTTTGCCATCATCATGGTTGTCCAGCTGATGGTGATCACCAAAGGTGCTACACGGGTTTCTGAAGTGGCGGCACGCTTTGCATTAGACAGCATGCAGATGAAACAGATGTCTATTGACAGTGAATTCAATCAGGGCATCATCACCGAAGAACAGATGCATTTTAAAAAGAAACTGCTTCAGCACGAAATGGACTTTTACGGCGCCATGGATGGTGCGACCAAATTCGTCTCTGGAAACGTGATGGCGGGTATCATCATCACATTGATTAACATTGCTGCCGGTTTGGCTATTGGCATGGCGGTGCGCGGTGAAAGTGCAGCCAGTGCCTGGAACACCTATGTCATGCTGACCATTGGTGATGGTTTGGTCAGCCAGCTGCCTGCCCTGCTGGTGTCTGTCTCCACGGGTTTATTG
>JAHHUI010000102.1 GCA_020024055.1 Spirochaetaceae bacterium
GATGATTACACAGACCTTGCTGGATAATCCTAATATTGCTTTGAATGAAGGGGGCATTATTCGCCAGGGCTATGATGCTGATTTAGATTATTATCAAAAATTGGCGCATTCGGGTTTGGAAATGCTGGAGGCTTATGCTAAGGAAGAGCGGCAGGCTACCGGAATCAATCTGCGCCTGAAAGAAAATCGAGTCGTCGGTTATTTCTTTGAAGTGAACAAAGTCAATGCCGAGCAATTGCCCAGTCGTTTCATTCGGCGCCAATCTATGGTCAGCGGCGAGCGTTTCACAACGGATCAGATGATGCGTTTGCAGACAGACATTGCCAATGCAAAAGAAAAAGTTATTGAACTGGAAAGGCAGATTTTCCATGCTTTGCTGCAGAAAATTCAGTCTATGCTGCCTGTTTTGTTTATTGCTGCCGATCGCATCGCTGTGTGTGATGTCACGGCGTCTTTTGCGCATCTGGCACATAAATATCATTATTGCCGACCGCAGCTTTCCTGTGAAAAAATACTCAATTTCCGTGCTGCGCGGCATCCTATTGTGGAATGCATGGTGTCTAAGGGTGAATTTGTGCCCAATGATCTGTATATGAATGATACAGATACATGTTTTTTAATCACCGGGCCGAATATGGCAGGCAAGTCGACCTATCTGCGCCAAAATGCTCTGATTGTGCTCATGGCGTGCATTGGATGTTATGTTCCCGCTGATCAGGCGGAGATTGGGGTGGTGGATAGGATATTTTGTCGCATCGGCGCCAGTGACAATTTGGCCAAAGGTGAATCGACATTCTTGCTTGAAATGAACGAAACCGCGCGTATCCTGCGCTATGCCACAAAGAACAGTCTGGTGATTATCGATGAAGTGGGCCGCGGCACGGGCAGTGACGATGGCCTGGCTTTGGCCCAGGCTATTTTAGAAGAACTGGCCTATAATATTCATCCTTATATGCTTTTTGCCACGCATTATCACGAGCTCACGCGTATTCAAAGCGAGCACCTGAGAAATTATTCTTTGGCTGTGTCCGAAGAAGATGGGCAGATTTATTTTTTGAAACAAGTGAAAACAGGCCCAGCCGCGGGCAGCTATGGCATTCATGTGGCGCGTTTGGCTGGTGTGCCCGAGCATGTCTTAAGCCAGGCCGAGGCGTATTTACAGCATTTGCTGCATCATAAAAACAGCGCTGGTGAGGGTAAAGGACAGCAGTCTTTAGAGGCAGCTTTTACCTCTGTACCCAAACCTGCCCCCATCGATCACAAGCAGCGTGCCGCCGCTGAGTTGTGGCAGCAGCTGCAGGTGTGCAACCCTGCCGCCATGACGCCTCTTGAGGCCCTGAATTTGCTCCATTCATGGAAAGATGAGTATAAAATTGAGAAAAAAAGCGCTGATCTCTAGCCTAAAAAAATTGAATTGAGTATTATTTTGTTCGTGAAAAGAGAGACTTCCAGAAAAGAGGAACAACTAAATCAAAAAATACTTGAATTATTGACCAATTTTCCCAAAGCTGGACATCTGGCACAGCTTATTCTCGAAGATGAAGAAGCACATGTTATTCAGGAATATGCCAATATTGTCTCTATCAAGCGTTTAGGCTTTAATGATCATGGCCCGGTGCATATGCGCAAGGCCACATTGAATGCCCTGACAATTATGCAATTATTGCAAAATGCTGGGATTAAAACCAGCCTGGAGGAAGACGGGGCAGGCGAGTATGAAGACAGCCTGTGCGCGGTTGTGCTGGCAGGTTTTTTGCATGATGCAGGCATGACGATGACACGTAGCATGCATGAACAGACAGCCTTGATTTTAGACTATTCCATGATTAATCGGTTTTTGGATGCGGTGTATGGCAAAGACCCGCAGCGCTATATTGTGCGCAGCCTGGCTCTGGAAGCAATTTTGGGTCATATGGCCAACGTGCCTATTAATTCCGTCGAAGCAGGAGTGATCCTTGTTGCCGATGGCTGTGATATGGAAAAGGGCCGCGCACGCAGTCCGCTTTTTATACAGAACAGCCGCAGTGAAGGCCGCATGGGTGATATTCATCGTTATTCCGCCGATGAAATTGAGTCTGTCACAATTGCTGCAGGCAAAGAAAAACCCATTCGCATTACTGTGGAAATGAACACAACTGTGGGGCTATTTCAAGTGGAGGAAATTCTTTTAAAGAAAGTCTCTAAAAGTCCTATTCTTCCCCATATTGAACTTTATGCTGTGATTAATGGTCTGGAGACGCGCCGGTATTTATAGGGCGGCCTCCAGACCCTGCTGTCTAGGCTACTGTTTCGCCAATGAAGCCACCGCCAAGCACCACATCGTCGGCATAAATGACTGCCGACTGACCGGGGGTGATGGCACGTTGTTTTTCTTCAAAGGTGACCAGCACTTTGCCGTCTGAGTCTTTTTCAATAGTTGCTGGACTTTCTTTTCCCATCGAGCGAATACGCACCTTGCCCTGGATAGGGAAACTTTGATGCGGGGTGAACACCGTGTCACGCAGGGTGCATTTGGCTTGATACAGCAAGTCTTCTTCGCCAACGATGACACGCTTTTGGGCTTTATCAATTTTCACCACGAAAAGCGGCTGGGCACTGGTGACCCCCAGGCCTCTGCGCTGGCCAATGGTGTAATTAGCAATTGCCTTGCCAGGCGCCAGGAAATTGCCCTGTGTGTCGTAAATATC
>JAHHUI010000103.1 GCA_020024055.1 Spirochaetaceae bacterium
GCTAGAGCAACAATCACTTTAAAAAAATAACTTAAATAAAAATATCAAAGACCGATACTCTGAAGTTTATGTCCATTTGTTCCGATCCAGCAAATAACAGCTGGAGAGTTTTCTTTCGGTAAAATTTTAACATAATTAAGTATTTATTGTGTTGATCTTCTCCTAACTTTCATATACTCTCTGCCGACACAGGTTAACTTTTTTTATAGGAGGTACATCATGAATCACTATCGATCAGTCTTAATTGCTATGATGGGCTTTTTATTTTTATCTGTTTCAGGCAGTCTTTTTGCTATCAGTGGCTATGGCAATGCTGACTATTTACGAACACTCAATCGTTCTGCTTCGGTGGGAACAATGGATGCCATGTTTTTCAACCCCGCGGGTACAGTGCGCATGGCTGATGGCATTTATATTCAGGGAGGTGTTGGTTTTCCTATTGTCTCGCGAACTTTACCAACCTTGACCCCTGCATATAAGACCACGGGCTTGGGCCTTCCTGGGGCATCATTGGGTTTTGTGTATAAAAGAGCCGGCTCAAGTATCTTTGTCACACTGATGCCGTCTTTATCCAATGGACTGAATCTGCCAGGTCTGGTGCTTCCCGGGCCCACGCCCCCTGCACAGATTAACGTGATAGATGCGGATTATCATTTTAAAAATTTAACGTATGAATTAACTGCCGGCGGGGCTTTTTCTTTTAATGATGTGCTGGCCATGAGCTTTGGCGCACGCCTGATTGCAGATATGTCTCTGACAGGTATTGATTATATATTTACTCAAAATATCACAGCACATAAAGAAAAATATTCACATAATTTAATGACATTTGGCGCGGCAATGCATGCCGGACTGCTGGTCACGCCAATTCCTTGGTTTGCCTTTGCTTTGAATTTACACAGTGGGGGCTTTGGCGTGGGCAGAAGTGATGTTAAGAGTCTGATTTTACCCATGACTGCCAATGTGCCGCCAGGCCTGTGGCCCAGCCGTCAGGAAAATCGCCCCCAGTCGGGAGGATTTGTGGTGAACGGCCTGCCTGGCCGTGTCGATCTGGGCTTTTTGTTTAATGTGAATGATGTGATGAATTTGCAGCTGACAGGCCAAGCCAGGGTACAGCTGTTCAAGAATACGCCCACCGGTGTCAGCTTTGATTTGTCTTCCGTCACATTTGGCTACAGCGCAGGCCTGGGTATGGACTTTAAGATCTCTAAAAACTTTATCTGGGGCCTGGGCGTGATGTATTCGGATGATACCGCCAAAGATACAGCATATTATTCCACAGTGGATTCGTTAAATGTTGTCAAGCTGCGCAGCATCACTGTGGGCACAGGGGTTTCATTTAAGATGGGAGATATGTTTGGCTTAAGCCTTGGTGCGGCATATCCTTTATATTTTACAACTGAGAATGGTTTCTCTTTAAGCACCCTAAGCATACCGGGGGGCAATAAGGCCAAGATCAGTGATATTTTAATTGCACTTGGTGTGAATATTAAAATGGATGGATTATATTAAAAAATAATGAAAAAAGAGCATTTATTGCATATTTAAAGGCATAGCCTGAAATTTAGGGGGCATATTGAAGTTTATCTGGGGCCTGCCCGATACAGAATTGTGGAGTTCAGCGAGTTGTGTTGAAAAGATTTTTATCATTTTTCGTCATATTTTTTGCACTTGAGTCAACGCTTTCGTCACAGATTCTCTTCTATGGCGTTGTTCCCCAGGCGCATGTGGAAAAGGCCTCTAATGAATACAATGCCCTGGAAAATGGCTTGTTAGACGGAGGATATGAAATAGGACTGATTGGCTTTGATATTCGTGATTCTAATGAATTCAGTCTGGAAAATGCTTTATATGCCGCCAGAAGTTTGGCCACTAAATATGTTCTTGTGTGGAATGTTCTGGCCCCTGGGAGAGTATCTTTGAAGGCATATACTACTGATGGCAATCTTCTTGCCGAGGCCGATGCTAACCCAGCAGAATTGGGAGATAAAAAAGATAAAACAAAAAGTTTAAGCGATTTATATTTTAAATTCGCAAGAGACTTTGTAATGGAATTACAGGGCAAGCTAAAATAGCGGCATTGTAAAGAGGAAAATCAGACGAAGAGAGGAGGAAAAAAGTGAAATTAAAACTCATTTGGTTTTGCATAATATTAAGCTTATTTCCTTTTGGCCTCTCTGCCCAGGAGATACATGTGCGCCGTGGCAATGCGGGTGATTTTCCTACGGAATTTCAAGGCAAACGTGAAGGCGATGGACTTTTCTTTGGAATGTCGGACCTGCCGTCCGGGCGTATTATTAATCTGACCAGACCTGAATTGGTCACAGCCGGCCAGCGCAGAGTGACAGGGCAGGTTTTGGTTGTGAAGCAAATACCCAGCCAGGGACGCCTGCGTTCCAGCGAGATTATTCTTTCGCCTCAGGGTGCAGACTACTTTGGCGTGCGTTCCGAGCTGTTTTTGGTGACTAATAACAGCAGCGTGCGCTGGGCGGATAATATGCCACCGCTTCCTCCGCCATTGCCCTCGTGGCCCCAGGTGGGACAGGATCAGTCTGCACAACCTCAACAGCAGTATCCGCTCCAGCAACAGCAGTATCCACCCCAGCAACAGCAGTATCCACCCCAGCAACAGCAG
>JAHHUI010000104.1 GCA_020024055.1 Spirochaetaceae bacterium
GATTGTGGGCAAAGGAATACTTCCAATTATATTTTAAAGACTGCTATTTTTATGAGACTATTCCTTTTACATTGGTATTTCTGCCTTTAGTATGGAAAGACCTTTCGGGTGGCATTCCTCATAAAGTGATACATACCAAAATAATTTATCTGGCTCCACCATCTCTTTGTCTGGCTGCTTATCTGGGCATTTTCCCCCAGGGTAATCTCTATCTGGTTTGCTTTTTATATTTCTGTATTCTCTGCGGTTTCATGTGTGTTTTAACGCATTTAAAGTTATTCTTCAGTGTACAATCCCCCCCCCATCTTTGCAGCATTAACATTCCCTATAGTCATTGCCGTTGTGGCTAGCTTTCGCACTGGAAAATATATTGAATCTTTGCGCTATGAAACTGTTTCTATGATTATCAGTTTTATCACTCAAGCTAATCTGCTTTTGGCAACTACATTTATTTCCTATATTTTACTTAATTGGTTTCATCTGTGGATTCCTGAATATTCTTCACAGACAAATTAACAGTATATAACAAAAAAACCGCCATTTTAGAATGGTGGTTTTTTATTTTTTAAAACAGCGGAGAGAGAGGGATTCGAACCCTCGGAGCCTTATGAGAGCTCAACAGATTTCGAGGCTGTTACCTTCGACCACTCGGACATCTCTCCAAAAATATTTTATCAATACAAGTCAGCCTAGACTAAAATCCAATACCCTGTCAAGATCTCATTTGGTCTGCCGATTTTTTGAAACATGGTTCTGGGTGTATGCGGACGTTCATGTTCAGGGAAAAATGCAGTGTGCAAGATTCTTTCTGAAAAAGGCTTTCTCATTGTTGACGCAGATGAACTGGGCCAACAGGCTTTACAGGCGAAAAAAAATGAAATCATCAGCGCATTTGGCACATCAATTCTCAATGATGAAGGGCAGATTGACCGCCAAAAATTAGGCCAAAGAGTATTTTCCTGTGCGCAAGATCTGCAAAAGCTGAATGCTATCAGCCATCCATATGTTGTGCAAGAAATGCAGCGTGTGATTAGGGAAAACCCAGAAAGGCACATTGTATTGAATGCAGCCCTGCTGCCTATGGTTCGGGTGCCGGAAGTGGATGTGCTGATTTGGGTGACGGCAGGGTTTTTCACGCGGCTGATACGCGGCCTGAAGCGTGATCGGCGCGGCTTGATTTTCACCCTGCGTCGCATGTGGATGCAGAGAAATCTTTCTCCTAAACTTTTTTTTAAGAGAGTCGATACCTATACTATAAGGAATGGTGGGGATTTTGCTGCACTGAAACGTCGTGTCAACCAGTTGCTGGACCTCTTGTTTTCCCGAAATCAATAAGGCTGTTTCAGGATGAATCACAAACAAACATTGGTCATATTAGGTTCTGGTCTCATGGTTTTGGCACTGGCAACAGCGGCAGGCTTTTTCCTTTTTGCCCCGGCCAGCAGCACTGCCCAGATTTCTGGGATCAACGGGACATCAGATACCACTTATGATGATTTTGTCCCTACACCCGATGCAAATGCCCAGGCGGGCAACCTTGAAGCACAAGTAAAAGACAACACTGCCCTCTCCTCGGCCACTTTACCCTCTTCCGGCCCCGGTGGCTATGCAGGGCGAAGCATTTCTTCATCCAGCCTGGCCACGCAAAGACAGCGCATGGCCTTTCGCACTTCTCCGGTACCCGGTACAGGGGCACAAAGACAAAATCAGCCCTATACATCAGGCAGACCGACATCTGCACAAGATCTTCAAAGCATTATGGATGCCCAAAGACTCTCTCAGTCGACACTCTCAGCCCCCGGGCCTGTGCCTGTTCCCCCAGAGGAATTTGTTCTTAAGCAATCCAATCAGAGCTCTTTATCTCCCCAATATGTGGCAGAATCGCCCAAAACAACACAGACACGACAACCTGCTGTCCCAAAACCCCAGTCCAAGGCTTCACATCAGCCAAAACAGACACAAAATTATTCCTCTGAAAAAACTCCTGCAAAGGTCGTAGCAAAACATGCCGAAAAAAGAAGAGCGACAGGTTATTGGATTCAGTTAGCTAGCTATTCTACATTGAACAGAGCCAAAGGCGCACAGGATGACCTCAGGCGTCTGGGCCTGAACACCAGCATTGAAGTGAGCAATCTGGGCGCGGGAAAATTAGTGTATCGCGTGAAAGCAGGCGCCTGGGCTAATGAAAAAGAAGCAAAGAATTTTTTAGAGACTTTTACAACAAACAATAAAGGATTCAGTGATGCCTTTGTTGTTAATTCAGTCCTGTAAGAACTGAAAAAGATAAGGAGTTTTTCATGATTCGTGGTTTATACACAGCAGCAAGCGGCCTGAAGGCCCTGGAAAATCGCATGGATATTGTGGCCAATAATCTGGCTAACGTAGACCTGACAGGCTATAAACGCGATATGGCAATTAATAAATCTTTCCC
>JAHHUI010000105.1 GCA_020024055.1 Spirochaetaceae bacterium
TGCCAATACAGTCGCGGCGCATGGCCCGGCTCATCACAATCAGACGATGGTCAGAAGTGTCGCCGGCTTCGCCCAGGTAATAAAAAGCCACAGCCATGGCATTGGGATCTGTCTCAGCAGAGAGCACTTTTTCAATAGCCTTGGCACCGTCGGCCCCTCCAGCACCCAGAACACTCAGTGCGCGGATACGAATATCAATTAAGCCGCCAGGTGTGTGGTCAATATAATAAGCACCAGCCCCAGCCAGGCGAGAAAGCAAAAGCACCCCAGGTTCGTTCAGGTTGAATTCACCAGATTCAAAGGATTTTAAGATAACTTCTTTTGAATCGCGGCTGGGGGCAATGGCCATTTCCCATAAAGGCCGCAGACGGCGGCTTACGCGCAGGTCATCCCCATCAGCTCCAGCATTGGATCGCTGCGCGCTTAATTCTGTGCAGAATAATGTGTACATCATGAGAAAGAAACAAATTTTAGTGTTTTTCATAACTACTCCTTTCTGCTTTTTATCTTAACATAACAGGGATAAAAAGTCAAAAAAATACTTTAGTAAAAATTCTTTAGTAAAATTTTCAAAAATTTGTACTTACATAAATAACGTACAAAGAGTACAATAAATAAAAGGGTTGTTAAATATATGCAAAAAAAAATTAATGTTGTAGAGATGCAAGTGCGTGCCTATGAATGTGATTTTCAGGGAATTGTTAATAATGCAGTATATATGAACTATTTAGAACATGCGCGCATGTCTTGCGGAAAAGCAATGGGTATTGATGTGGTGGCCTTAGCACAAGAGGGAATTATCTGGGTGGTGAATGAGGCGCGGCTGCAATATAAATCATCGCTGCGCCCGGGGGATGGATTTGAAATTATCACATCCACCTCTGTGCAGGGAGTGATGCGCGGCATTTTTCATCAAGAGATTAAGAAAAAAGGCAGCGGTGAATTAATTCTTCAGGCAGAAATCATTACCGCGTGTATTATTAACGGGCGCCCGGGGCCTTTGCCCCAGGCTATTCGCGAAAAAATGGCTGCCTCTTAATCGATGGTTTTTAAATCCCATTTTGCTAATTTAGCACGCAGAAAATTGATATTTTCCTGATTTTCTGGCTTAGATCCTTCGGGTGTGTATAAGTATTCTAATTGCTTCTCATATTTTTCAAAGGCTTTATAGCGCACCACTTTCATCGTGCTATTCGTTTCAAAGGGATCATCAGCAAAACGATAAGTATTGGGTGTCCAAATATGAGGGAATACTCCTTTGTAACTTTGATCAGTTTTGAACTGGAAAAAGCGCTCGGCAATTTGGGCGTTCAATGCAGAGAGGCTGATAGGTTCTTGCATTTTTTTTGCCATATTGTGCAGTTCTTCGTCATCGAAAACCAGAAAGGCTACAACATAGGGGCGATGATCACAGTACAGCAGGCATTGGGCAATCAGATTTTGGCTGCCGGTGCAGATAGCCTCTTCCATTTCTTCAGGATTGTATTTTTCTCCGTCTTTGCTGATTAAAAGGGCTTTTTCGCGGCCCGTGATGCTTAGGAAATTGTCTTCATCTAAGAAACCCATATCACCGGTGAACAGCCAGCCGTCGCGAATTGTGCGCGCAGTTTCTTCGGGATTTTTAAAATAGCCAAGCATCACATTGTCTCCGCGCACAGCCACTTCTCCAATCTCATTGGGTGCCGCCGGCGTTCCGTCTATACGAACCACTTTACATTCCACGCCGGGAAACAGGCGGCCGCATGTGCCGATCTTGTGCTCATGCAATCTGGGGCGATTAGAGCTGATAATGGGCGAGGCCTCGCTCATGCCATATCCTTGATAAAAAGGAATGCCTATGGCCCAGAAGAACTCTTGAATTTTTCTGTCGCATAAGGCCCCTCCGCTGACAACCAGTTTGAAAGGTAAAGATTTTTTGATCTTGGGAAAAAAGAGTAATTTGCCCAGAAAAAACCAGGGAAAGAAATATTTCAATTTTGTAAAAAATCCCACTTTACGATATGTATCGCCATTCATTTTCACCCCTGCCTCCACGGCAGCCTTGAACAGTTTTTCTAACTTGGGCCCTCTATGGCGCACATTGGCATACACACGTTTCACGAAGCTGTTTGCCAAGGCAGGAACCAAAAGGGCATAATCAGGCTTTACCTCAATAATATTATCTGGAATATTTCGGATCATACGTGTGGCACCGCCCTGGCTGTCCACAAAATACAGGCTGCTGGCTGCCCTGAGAGAGAAATAAATACCC
>JAHHUI010000106.1 GCA_020024055.1 Spirochaetaceae bacterium
GTGATATGCGCATCAAAAGTCATTTTCTGCGCCTCGCCAAAATCTTTTTTCTGCTCTTTCAAAATCTCATGCGAAATATTCTTGAATGTCAGGCCCAGTTCCTCACGCACAGCTTTCATATCCTCTATGCGCTGCTTTTCATGGGCCAGCTGAGTTGTAATTTTGGCATTTTCCTGAATTAATTCTGAGTTTCTTTGTTCAAAGCGTACATTTTTCCTATGTAAAACAATGATGACAATCAGCATCAATATGAAAAGAAGACCTGATAAAGCATAAATAAGTATCTCTGCATTCATAGCAAATTTCCCTAGCAAAATCCCTATAAAACCAAGTGACGTATAGCGCGCAGATCCACTTTATCATTACCCAGTTGTGCTGAATAAGAAAGCAAACCATAATGATAACGATACAGCCATTGATAAATAGCCCCCGAATGATGTTCAATATCTACCATCAGACGCAAAACAGGCTCGGTTTTGCTGGCACGCATCCAGAAAAATCCTATAGGGTGCTGATTTTCTTGATACAGCATCACGCGCACGCCCCCCGGGCCCAAAGTGACAGTATCAAGCAATTCATTCTGGCCTTCATAGCTGATAAATCGATAGTCTACAATTGCTAAAGTCTTATACAGTTTAGGCTGCCATTCCGGCCACAGGGCAATAAAAGCGCGCTCGTAATTTTTTTTAAGCATCGCCTGATCGCTGATACCGGTCAACAATGATTCTTTGGCAAATACATTTGTGGTGTGATAATTAGGGAAAGTGGTAAGAATATAAAAAAGATCGAATTCTCTGGGGCAAAAAATCTGATTGAGTTGACACCAAATCTCGACAAGGCCTGATTCACCACGCAGATATAATAATTTAATAATACTAGTTAATGTATTCAGCGGATCACGCCCGGTGGAAGGATATGTAATATTTCCGCCATTAGACCCTTCACCATACATACGCACAATACAGCCCTGCTCGCGCAGTGCAGCAGCTTTTTCAATGATATTAGTCTCGCCTGTTTCGGCAACAAATATCTGGGCGCCGAAAACACGGCAAATATAAGCTACTCTTAAACTGGTGGCATCATTGACCACAACAGCAACCTTAGACATCTGGGCACCGCCGCGTTTTAAATAGGCCAATTCACTAAGCACACATAAAGAAAAGCCTGTCTGTGCCTCCAGCGGAATAGCTTCTTGTTTGTTCTCATCATACACCACCAAATTGCCACGGTCGCCGTCACAATCGGGAACATAGCCAAGCCTGTAGGCAGAATTACGTTCATACTGCCTGGCTAAAGCCTCTTGGCAAGCCTGCAAGCCCTTGCCCTCAGGAACAATTTCATGATCAAACTTCCCAGGAGTATCACCCATTACAGCTGTCTGCACACCAAACTGCTCCAAATAATCACGATCACAGCTAAAAATTCGCGAAGAACCATTATAATCAATTAAAATACCCAAAGGTCGATTTAACACTTCTTTTTTAATTTGATAAATCAGCATTTCATTTTCATTCGCGCTGGGGCCGCCGCCGGCCACATCTTGAAGAAAAACTATATAATCCCGATAGGCTTGTGCCTTCATATTTGGATAGGGAACCTGATCTTCTCTTTGCAGCCAAGACTGCCACAAAGAAATACTTTCTCCTTTTTCCAGACTGGTTAATACCTGCTGCATATTTTCTTTAAAATCATTAATCAGAACATTGCACTCAGAAGCGGGCAAAATTTTTCCGTCGCCCCGGCCAAATTTAAACC
>JAHHUI010000011.1 GCA_020024055.1 Spirochaetaceae bacterium
ATTATGAGCATAATTAAGAAAAAGATTTTCCTGGATATTAAATCTAAGAACAAAAAACTTAAAAAAGCCTGATCTTAATTAAAAAATCAGACCCGGTCATCTTAAGGCTGGTCGTAATGGTAAGCAAGATTCACTTCAGTGCCATTATCTGGCTGCCTTCTTCCTTCATAGATGAATTTTTTCCTGAGGTGTCGCCTGGATAGCTTTTCTTGTCGATAAGCAAACACATTATTAGATTTTAAAGTTATGGTGTAGGGTTTGCCGCCCACACCATACAAAAGTTTAACTTTTTCAATTTCATTTCTTTGTTATTTAGATAACCAGGTTTGGATGACAGGCAATCTAAAATCAAAGACTCTCCCAGGTCAGTCAGGCGCGCATGGGAATATCTGTTTTGATATTCTTTATATTCCGCCGGATTCTTGCTATGAAGCTCACCTGATTTCATCAGCTGTCCAGCACCACAGTAAAATTTTAAAATACCATTGTATTTATTGAAGATGAATTTACCATAAAAGACCCAGCTGAAATCCCCGTCGTTATAAAGGCCTCCCAGACCTTCAGAAGTGTACTTGAAAACAATAACAGTTGGGTTTCCCAATTTATTTTAATAGTCTTCTTCTACTCATCAGATAGGAAAAAAGAATTTGCGTGTTTCCTATATTCACGCTGGGTATTTCTGAAACATGGAGATTAGAGGGACTGTTGTCACTATCAGGGTTTTCATCATGCGTGTTGATTGCAAATCCAAACTTGATATTGTCAAAGCCATAGGCGCTTTACAGGAAAAGGGCATGATTAAAAAGGCTCAACTTAAAAAAACTATGCGAATCACAAAATATCTTCTTGTATTTAAAATATTTAACCGATTTAACAAATCGATGTATTGTTTTGGGAAAGAATTATATCCACAGTGGTGGTGAGGTGCTTTATCAAGACAATAAAGAGAACATTTTAACAAAAAAATCTGAAGATTACTTTCTTTGCAGATGCATTGAAGCAGGGAATTATATTAAGAGATTTTCTATGAAAAGAATAAAAATCCCCAGGCTATAAGCGAGGGGATTAAGAACAAAAACAGAAAATAGACAAGTACTTGAATTGTTATTAAGTGCACAGCATAAACCAAACACTGTTGTAAAAACTATTAAGGAATAGGAACTGCGGCATTGTTCAAAGTAGTGAAAACCAAACTCCAGCCGGCTATCCACACTTTGCCGTCCCAGGTGCCATTATGATTAACTCAGCTGAACAGTCAGTTTTACCGGTGTTTGTGTATCCGTTGAAACATAAATGCTACCATTTTTTCTTCCCATATGCCCACTTTCTGCAAAGTTGGGTTTGCTATCATCGTTTCTGGCCCATACTTCTTTATTATTATTGGAATCAGTATAGAAAATAATGACTTTGGGGCTTTCGTTCCATCTGCCGCTTGCGAATTGGGGAAGAACCCAAACTTTAGGAAATTCAATTTGTGATTTATTGGCTACGGCATCGGTATTAGGCTGGCTGGGGTTTATTCCCTGTTATGGGGGGCGATGTCAAGTTTTTTGAAAATTTATAATAGAAAGTATTTAGCCAAATCGCCCTTGAACATAATCAAGGGTTTTCTTATCTTGAGGATTTTTGAAAATCTTTTCCGAGGGGCCTGTTTCCACCATGCTTCCAAAGAGAAAGAAAGAGGTCTCGTCGGCCACGCGGGCGGCTTGCTGCATATTGTGAGTGACAATAACAATGGTGTATTTCTTTTTCAGTTCTTGTAATAGATCTTCAATTTTTCCTGTGGAAATAGGGTCTAAAGCGCTGGTGGGTTCGTCCAGCAACAACACTTCTGGTTCAATAGCAATGCTGCGTGCGATGCACAGACGCTGCTGCTGTCCGCCGGAGATCATCAGGGCATTTTTTTTCAGCGAGCCTTTCAGTTCATCCCACAAGGCGGCTTTTTTCAAGCTGGTTTCCACAATATGATCCAGCATGGCTTTGTCGCTGATTCCATGCACGCGCGGGCCATAAGTGATATTATCATAAATACTCATAGGGAAAGGATTTGCTTTTTGAAACACCATGCCCACGCGTTTGCGCAATGTGCTGATGTCTGTCTCTTCATACACATTTTTTCCATCCAAAAGGATCTCGCCGGTAGTGCGGCAGTTTTCAATCAGGTCATTCATGCGATTGATGCTGCGCAGCAGGGTAGACTTGCCACAGCCAGAGGGGCCGATCAAGGCCATGATGCTTTGTGTGCGAATATCTAGGCGAATATCATGCAAAGCATGAAAATCTCCATAGAATAAATTGAATTTTCGAACAGAAATCTTTATATCAGCGCTGTTGTTTTGTGTTTGTTCTAAGTTCATGAAAGTCTACCTCTATTTTACATTCGATTTTTTCATGACAAGGGATGCTAAAAGGTTAATACTTAAGGCGATGACAATTAATAAAAACGCCGAAGCAAAAGCGACTTTAAGGCCTTTTTCTCCGCCGTCTCTGGAAAGCACATACATCTGCAAAGAGAGGTTTCTTCCCGAGTCCAGCAGGCTGGTGGGGAAATTGGTGGCCGTTCCCAATGTAAGAATCAAAGGGGCTGTCTCGCCCACCACACGCCCAATGCTCAGCAGAAATCCAGCCATAATGCCGTTTTTCGCACTGGGCAGGATAATTTTTCTCACTGTGTACCAACGTGAGGCCCCCATGGCCAGGCTGCCCAGACGATAGTCATTGTCCACAGCCATAATCGATTCTTCAGTCACGCGGATGATCACAGGCAGATTCATCACCGCCATGGTCAGCACGCCCGAAATCAGTGAATAGCCAAAGCCCAGCATTTGTCCAAAAAACAGGCTTCCGAATAATCCAAAAATGATAGAAGGAAATCCCGCCAAAAGCTCCACTGCTGTGGAAGAGATTTTCACAAACAGACTGTTTGGCTTGGCAAATTCCCTTTGATACACCGCAGCGGTCACGCCCAGGGGAAAGGTGATGAGGCTGACCAGGAAAACCAAGATCAAGGTCACGCCCGTGGGCGCCAACAGAGAGGGGTTTTCGCTGGAATATGCGCCAAAAAGCAGGTTGAATGACAGGTTTTTCACTCCGTTGATGATGATATAGCCTATCACGGAAATCACGATAATCATCACCATCACCACTGCGATCCGCAAAGGGACAGAAAAGAGGTGTTTTTTAAGATTTCTTTTCAGATGCTGTCGTGAAGGCATGAAATTACTTCCTTTTTATATGCGCGCGCGTACGTTTTTTGCGCTCAGGTTTAGGATCAGAACAATAACAAAGAGCACCGCCCCGCTGGCCACAATGGCATTATAATGCAATCCTGAGGCATAGCCCATTTCCAGGGCGATATTGGCTGTCAATGTGCGCACTGGTTTCAGCAGGCGGGGAAAAATATTGGCATTTCCCGCCACCAGCACCACAGCAGTGGTTTCCCCAATGGCACGCCCCAGGGTGAGAATAAAAGCATTAAGAATGGCAGGCTTTGCTGCACGCAGCATGATGGAAAAAATAGCCTCTTCAGGCTGGCTGCCCAGGGCCAAGGCCCCTTCTAAATATTGGCGCGGCACGGCCTGTAGTGCCGCAATGTTCAATGATATCACCGTAGGCAGAATGATGATGGAAAGCACAATGCCCGCTGCCAGCACGGAATTGCCATTTCCGCCGAAAATATTGCGTATCGCCGGAACCACCACCATGATGCCCCAAAAACCAAAAACAACTGAGGGAATACTGGACAACAGAGAAATAGCCTGATTAATAAACTCGGCAATACGGGGCTTGCAGAAAAAAACCAGATAAATGCTGGTGCCCAGCCCAATAGCCATGGCGAAAATCATGGCAATCAATGTCACGACAATAGAGCCGGTGATCATGAAAAAAACCCCAAAATGAGGCGGTACCTCGGTGGGTTTCCATGCCGTGCCCACCAGGAATTCCAGCACGCCTATATGCTGGAATGCCGGCCAGGCTTGATGGATGATAAACACAAACATCAAAAAAATAGGAATTGTACAAAGAATAGTACAAAATGAAAGAACACAGCGAATGAATGAATCTCGAAGAAAAAAAGAGATAAACTTATCCATCGCCGTGCCCCTTAAGAAAAATTGTTAAGAGTTGTTTTCCGCCGCCGTGCCGTCGCCCAAGGCAGACCAGTTGCGAATCTCACCTGTGTACACAGACTTTATCTGTGCCGTTGTAATATCGTTCAATGGGTTCTTTTTATTAACGATGACGGCAATGGCATCATGCGCAAAAGGAGTGGCCTGTAAAGTGACCAGCTCTTCGGCAGTCAGATCTCTGGAAGAAAGACCAATCTGAGCCTTGTCAGAGGCTACATCTTTCAGGCCAGCTGTGGAACCCACATACTGAATCTCCAGCTGCACATTCGGCTGATATGTTTTATAAGCTTCCTGCAGCTTGGCCATCACTGGTTCAACAGAAGTGGAACCGCTGAGAACGATTTTTCCCGATAAATCAGCGGCGGGGCTGAAGGCGGGGGCATCTGTTCTGACAGGAACATAGCCGGCTGCCACCACAATGTCCTGGCCTTCTTTAGAAGAAACAAAGTTCACAAAATCCTGAGCCACGGAGTTGGTTTTTCCTGCCTCGCCCAGAACCAGCAAAAACGGTCTGTGCAAAGGATAGCTGCCGTCAGAGACAGTTTGCATGCTGGGCATAATGCCGTTCACGCTTAAAATTTTAGGTCCGGTTCCCGCAGAGGCCAAAGATGTGTAGCCAATAGCATTCGGCTCGCCGGCAACAGTCATGCCCACCGATCCGCTGGAGCCACTGATCAGAGCCTCGCTGAACAGACTGTCTTTTACTTCATTGCCTTGTTTAACGGCGACGCCTGTCATTTCGTCAAATGCAGTGCGTGTGCCGCTGGATGCTTCACGGGAGACCACAGTAATTGTGTCATCGCCCGAACCCTGCATGCAGGAAAATAAAACTGTACCTGCAATCAGGGATAAAACAAATAAAGAAATTTTTTTCATTGTTGTCTCCTTGTCTTTTAAATGTTAAAAAACAGAAAATAGTAAGTATAGGCGATTTTATACCAAGAGTGCTGAATAAGTCACTATGGTAGAGCAACAAAAATTCAAGTTTTGCTTAAGAAATTTGTAATTTCAGCTCTACCGGGCAATGATCTGAACCGGGCACATGCGATAAAACTTCTGCCCCAGCCAGTGCACTGCGCAAATTTTCCGAGGAAAAGATATAATCGATACGCCAGCCGACATTTCTTTCTCTGGCGGCGGTTTTTAAATCCCACCAGGAATACACTTCAGTTTTGTCGGGAAAGAAATATCGATAGGTATCTATCATGCCGATGCCCAGAAAGTCATCAATCCAGGCGCGTTCTTCGGGCAGGAATCCTGAATTTTTCATATTTTCTTTTGGGCGAGAGAGATCGATAGGGGTGTGGGCGGTGTTCACATCACCCATGACAATCACTTTTTCTCCTGTCTGAATCAGGGCTAAAACTTTTTCCAAAAATTTGGCGTAAAATGCCATTTTATAAGCTAGGCGTTCTTTTCCCGAGACACCATTGGGAAAATAGACATTGAGCACAATATAATGCGCAAAGCGCAGAAAAATGACACGCCCTTCACAGTCAAAGAGCGGATCGTCGAAAAAATCATACATGACCTCAAGCGGCTTTTCTTTGCAGTATACACCCACGCCGCTGTATCCTTTACGATGGCATTGCGAGAGATAAAAATGATAATTTTCCAGGCTAAATTCGCTTTCTTTAAGCTGTTCTTTCCAGGCTTTTGTTTCCTGAAGCCCGATAAAATCGGGCCCATATTCGCTGATCCATTCTTTCAATCCTTTGCGAAATGCCGCCCGAATGCCGTTAATATTAAATGAAACAAGAGTATGCTGACACATATGCCCAAGACCCTAGCATAAAATGAAAGAAAAAGTCTAGTTTACAAAAAGGATCTTGACGCTGGGGGTAAAACGTTGCAAGATAAAGGAAGAATTATCAGGTATTCCAGGCAAAGTGGACATTATATTCCCATTCAGAAAATCCAGCCCTGTATGAAAAGCGAGTCAAAACAACAATGAAATTTAGTGATTTTAACCTGTCAAAGGACCTTTTAAGCGGCCTGAATGAGGCAGGATATATTGAGTGCACACCCGTGCAGGAGGCCAGCCTTCAGGCTGTGATAAATCAGGGCCGTGATGTCTATGCCCAAAGCCAGACAGGAACCGGGAAAACCGCGGCATTTCTTGTGCCCATATTGCAGCTGCTGCTTCAGAATGACAATGAGAACGAATATGCCCTGGTGCTTACCCCAACGCGTGAGCTGGCACTTCAGGTGGAAAAAGAAGCACAGCTGCTGGCCAAAAATCTGAGCCTGAAAATTGTGCATATCCTGGGTGGGGTGGAATATACCGCCCAGGAAAAAGGCCTTAAAGACAAGCCCCGGCTGATCATCGGCACCCCCGGGCGTCTGCAGGACTTTGTCAATCAAAATATTTTAGACCTGAAAAAAGCGAAATATCTCATCGTTGATGAAGCAGACCGTATGTTTGATATGGGCTTCCAAAATGATGTGCTGGCATTGATTACAGCGATGAGAGGACCTAAAGAGCGCATCAGTCTGCTTTTCAGTGCCACACTGAATCCTAAAGTGGGCAATTTGGTGTGGGAACACATGAATAATCCGGTGGATATTGTGATCGAGCCCGAGCAGGTGATTGTGGATGCCATTGATCAAGAGATTTATCATGTGGGCCGCAGCGAGAAGCTGCAATTACTTTTTTCATTGATACGTCATTATCAGCCACGCAATATGATTATTTTCAGCAACACAAAAGTGGGTGCGGCGCAAATTGCGCGGTTTTTCTCGCAAATGGGCATGACATGCGGCGTGCTGGAAGGGAATATGCCCCAGGCAAAGCGCACACGTGTGATTAATAATTTGACATCGGGAAAATTAGCCTATCTGGCCGCCACAGATGTGGCGGCACGCGGAATTCATGTGCCGGATTTAGACTGGGTGGTGAATTTCGACCTACCCAATGAAGCAGAAAATTATGTCCATCGCATTGGGCGCACCGCGCGCGCAGGCCGCACAGGCAAGGCTATCAGTTTTGCCTGCGAGCGCTATGTGTATAATCTCTCTGCCATCGAAAGCCTTATTGGCAGGAAAATCCCCGTGGCCTGGCCCGATGATACAATTCAAACTTTGATGACGCAGGTGGAACAAGAGCTCAAGCAGTCTCATAAGAAATCTTTGCGCTTTGAAGGCCAGGAATCTTCTCGTCGCGGCAAAGACAATATGCATCATAAAAAGAAAAAAATGAAAGAAATGCCCAAAACGGGCATTGGCACTGGTTCTATTCCCATGGATGCGCACCCGAGAAAGGGAAAATCCCACTATGAAGGCCAGCGTACTCATCATCGTGAAAAATCAGATTTTCATGCCAAAGAGGGGAAAAAAGACAGACAATATGCCGCCAAAGATCATGCAGAGAGACGCAGAAACAAAGGCAGGAAGCATGATGCCGCCGCACAGGATAAAAATGTGCATAAAGGCCGCACGGCTGAAGAGCGCATGAAATATTATAAAGAAAAATATGGAGAGGATTTTTGGCCCGCCGGCAGCAGCAAGCCCACATTCCATACGGCGGTGCGCCCCGTGGGCAGCAAGGCTGTCCAAAAGAGAAAGAGAGGCCTGATAGACAAGATTTTCTCTTTATTTAGGAAGGATAAGTAGCATATGGACTTTTCATTTTTACGTGCATTAGACTACACAGATCAGGATTTTTGGGTGAATGCGCCGCTGGCGCCGCTGACATGGTTCAAGGTGGGCGGCTCGGCGGCCTGTCTGCTTCAGCCCAAAACCACCGCGAGACTGCCTGAGCTTTTGGTGCATTGTTTTTATGAAGAAATCCCTGTGTTTTTCCTGGGCGACGGCTCTAATCTGCTGGTCAGCGATTCGGGTTTCCCCGGTTTGGTCATCAGCACGCGCAGCCTGGCGCCGCAGGAAGTAACCATCAACAGCGAGAAATACGAGCATACGTTTTCGGCCGGGTCTTTGGTGAATGACGTGGTGCGTGTGTGCTGTGAACATAATCATGCGGGAATGCAGGACTTTTACGGCCTGCCGGGCACAGTCGGCGGCGCGGCCTATATGAACGCGCGCTGTTATGGAGCCGAATGGGCGCAGATTTTCGTGCGCGCAAAAGTGCTGCTGCCCAACGGACAGGTGCGCACCGTGTTTAAAGATAATAGCCAATGGGATTATAAAATATCTCCTTTTCAGAGTTTGGGCTGCCTGATAGAAGAAGTGACCGTGCGCCTGAACGAGGGGCCCGGCCGCGAAGAACTGATGAATATTGCGCGTGCGCGCTATAGCGATCGCGAGGCCAAGGGGCATTTTCGTGCGCCTTGTGCGGGGTCTATGTTTAAAAATAATCGTGAATTCGGCCAGCCTTCTGGC
Source organism: Spirochaetaceae bacterium (assembly GCA_020024055.1). Lineage (GTDB taxonomy): Bacteria > Spirochaetota > Spirochaetia > WRBN01 > WRBN01 > JAHHUI01. The sequence continues at coordinate 8,469 of JAHHUI010000011.1, forward strand.
CAAATTATCGATGGCCTGGGCCTGCGCGGCTTTGCCGTCGGGGGCGCGCGCGTATCTCCCGATCATGCCAATATCATTATTAATAACGGCGATGCCACGGCGAAAAATATTTATGATCTGACTATGTATGTGCAGCAGAAAGTGAAAGATGCGTATGGATATAATTTGGAGCCAGAGGTAGTGTTTCTGGGGAAATTTTAAAAATTAAAAGACAGTCCTTGGGAGAAAAAGACTGATCATAATGAAGAGATTATTAAGAAAAATCATTTACTTGACAACAAAAATTCTGCCTGTGTTCTGGAGCGGGTTTTTCCAGAAAACAGCCGCATTTTGTGCCGATGCCCTGCAAAAAAAGGCATCAGTGAAAATTCTCGCGAGGTGAATGATATTTTCCATCGACTGGCTCAGCGCTATGACCCCTCTTCATTGAAAGAAAAAAATTTATAATATTGACGCCGGGCATCAACACAGCTGCTATCCCTTATGGGACTTATGTTGATCTGCTTTCAGATTCTTATTAGAATAGTCAGCCCGATATTCCTTTTGACTTGGAATCTTTAGAGAAACTGCCCTTGCCCGATGATCAGGCGGAAATTGTCTACAACTTATTTGATGGAACATATTTCCTGGGCTGCCTCGAAAAACCTGATTCATGAGGCATATCGAATTCTTCGTCCGGGGGTATTTCATTGCCGAGTGCACAGCTGTGAATATGGCTTGTTTTTATACAGGTATGGGGTAGTCAGCGATAAATTTTCATTCCAGAGAATCGGCTCAGGAATTAAGAGATTTTATCGCGCGCCATCGACGGCAAAGCGCGCATGCCTGGCATCGTGCCGCATCATTTGTGGATAATGCCTATCGAGCGAGGGCAGAAAAGACGGCGAATATTTCCAGGTGACGCCTGAAGATATTTTTTGGCTTATAATGGCACAGCATTGGCGCCCTATGTGAAAGATCATCCGAATTTACAAGGGACAATCCCCGTACAGGGCACAGTGCGCGAGGTGTATGACACCTTGCTCAAACAGATTGATCCTAAATTTCAAGCAAAATATCCGCACACACATAGTTTTCAATATGTCGATGCGCAAACAATGCCAGGCGAAATGAGAAGGCAGGGTTTTCACAGGTTTATCGTGTGGAAATCGGTCAAAGCGCGGCGCCGCTGTGGGAAAATTGTTTTCACAGCGTGCATGCGGGGTTCAGTTTCGGTGTCGAAGCTATTAAGTAGTGGGTGTGAATTGGGGTTTATAAATATGATACAGCAGCACGCCTGTAAATTTTTTTATTAAAGCCTGAAATTCCTCGATGGTAGAGACGCCCCCATGGGTTAAAACTTCATAGGTTTCTGTCTCCTCTTTCCAGATAAATCCCGCCGGTGTATAGCCGTTTTTGATATAAAAATTTCTGCGCTTTTCTCGCTGTTCATAATTGCCCGCCTTTTCATGAGCAATTTCAATATCCAGAATGAATTTATTGTTTGGATAGAGTGTTTTGATATGATGCAGCATTTGCCGGCCATAGCCCCTGGATTGAATTGCGCTGTCTACCGCGATATAGAGAATAAATGTTAAGTTTTTTTCTGTAATGAGATAGGCAAAGCCAATGAAATTGTCTTGATCGTAAAAAGCCAGAAAATCTACAATTTTTTTAAAGCTTTTCATCACCAGAAACCAAAAAGGCACACGTTCGGCTGCGGGAAATAGGGTGGAGTAAATTGTTTTAATTTTATTGAGCTCTGAAAGTTTGTGGTTAATAGGTTTTGTGTATAACATAAGCTTAAAGATAAGAAATTTCTTAATGATTGCCTATTGCCCAAAGGGGGACTCGAACCCCCATGTCTTGCGACACTAGAACCTGAATCTAGCGTGTCTACCAATTTCACCATCTGGGCATTACTTTTTCCAGCAGTTTACGCGATTGACCTTCTCGCGTCAAGTACTTGTAATTGGGATCTGGCTTGTTTTTCGGAAAAATAGTCTTTTTCTTTGGGATTATTGTGTATATGCCTTGACACAGGGGGGCAGTTGATGCTAGCGTTAAAGACGATTTTGTCAAAGAAGGAGAGCGAAATAGGCCATGCCATGTGGAAGAAAGCGCAAAAGAAAAAAGATTGCTACACACAAACGAAAGAAAAAATTGCGCAAGAATCGTCATAAAAATAAGAAATAAGGCTGTTCGCTCGCTGTTAATTTTGGGGTTGAATTTGTTACTTGTCCAGAATTTCCATTATCTGAATTAAATAGCGATTCAACCTCAGCCGTGCATCATCGTCTAAATATTGATAAATACCGTTTCTCTTCATTGGTATCAATTGTTCTACTTTTTGCAGAATGGCTTTCGCTTTTTCGCCAAAGCGATGATGCAGCACATCTGTATCCACTCCGTGCCTTGTGCGCAGACCCATCATAAAATGCTCGAAGAGAAAGTCTTCACTTGAAATAATTTGCGCAGCATACAGATTCTGTTCATTGTCCAAGTCTCCCCAGGAGGAGAGCCTGTGAATGCCCTGAAGGCGCAAGGCCTGGCCATTGTTCAGGGGCAGATTGCTGACCGCCCCGGGGCCGAAGCCTATATAGGGATGCAGCTGCCAATAGCGCTGATTATGGCGACTGGGGCAGCATTGGGTGAAATTAGAGATTTCATAGTCGATATAGCCGCATCTGTGCAGGAAATCTTTGCCCAAAAGCCACAATTCGCTGCGGATCTCCTCTGGCGGAACCAAGTGTGGCCGATGAAAGAGAGGCGTGCCTTCTTCCTGGGTCAGCATATAAAAAGAAATATGCGCCGGCTGAAAATCCACCAAACGGCGCAGCTCATCCGTCAGTACATTTTCATCCTGGCCGTGAATGCCCGCCAGCAAATCTAGATTGATACGCTGATGAAAATTGAACAAGAATTGTAAAGATTTTTCCAATTCTTGCGGTGAAACAATGCGGCCCAGCTTCTTCAATTCGTCTGTCATGAAGCTCTGCACACCCAGGCTTAGACGCGCCTGCGGATATGAGAATAAAGTGTGAACCCATTCTTTTTCCAGGCCTTCGGGATTCGCCTCAGCAGTGATTTCATGAGCATGAAATTGCGCGGCGATGTCTAAAAAGCGCTGTAATTGTTTGGCTGTCAACAGGCTGGGCGTGCCGCCCCCCAGATAAAATGTTTCAATCTTTGAAATATTCAAATGCTCTAAATAGCGGCGTACATGTTCTAATGTTTGGTCTATAATGCGATTACGCTGATATTCTGACCATCCCTGCACAGAGAAAAAATCACAAAAATAGCATTTGTGCCGACAGAATGGAATATGGATATAGACAGACAGACCGTGGGAAAGATCGAGCTGAGGAATATAATTTATCAATGGCTGCATTTAGATTTTGATGAGGACGAATATCGCCACAGCAATGAGATAAATGCTGAAATAATACAATTTTGCTTTCGAGATCAGCCTTAAAAGGAAACGCAAAGACAGCAAGCCGGCAATGAATGCGCACAGCATGCTGACCAAAACGGGTCCCATGGGTGTGGAAATGTGTAATTCACCCAGGTCTTTTAACGAGAATAAAAAGGCTGCCAGGATGATGGGAATGGAAAGGATGAAGGAAAATTCACCTGCTTCGCTGCGCTGTCGGCCTGTGAGAATAGTAGCAAATATTGTCGAGCCGCTGCGCGAAATGCCAGGAAACACAGCAATGGCCTGGAAAAGGCCAAGCAAAATGATCTGGGCGACAGACGGCCATAATTTATGGGCAGGCAAGAAAGGAATAAGGATCAGCAGCAAGGCTGTGTACAGCATGCCTATGGCCACGACAATGACAGGCACGCTGATGCGTTCGATGAAAAGGCCCAGGATTCCTGTGATGAATGTGGCAAAGAAAATGACAAAAATCATAGAGAGCAGGGGCTTGTCCTCTGGGGTGGATCTGCGCAGGCACCAGCGCCCCGCCGCCATGGTCAAATCTGCGATTTTGCGCCAAAATATAATGAAAACAGCCAACAATGTGGCCAGGTGTAAAGATATATCAAAAGAAAGGGGAATATCCTGAATGCCCAAAAAATATTTGGCCAGATATAAATGCCCGGAGCTGGAAATCGGCAGAAATTCTGCAATGCCTTGTATCAGTCCTAATATAATTGCCTGTCCATAAGACATATTATGTCACCTCTTTGAGTAAATGAAATTTAATAGGTTTCAGTTTCCAGCAACGAAATTAATTGATCAATTTTAGATGTAAATTCTTCTTCGTTATCATATCTTCGTGCCAAGGCCAGGTCTCTCATAGCTTGTTTGGTTTTTCCCAGTTCGCGATAGGTCAGGGCCCGATGATAATAAGCCGCGGCCATGGTCGAATCCAGGCGAATAGCCTTGTTCAGGTTTTGCAGGGCATGATTGTATTCTCCCAGCTGATAATAAACTTCCCCGCGCGTGTCATAATAAGATGCCTGCTTGCCATCTAGTTTAATCGCTTTGTTCACATCTTGCAAGGCATAGCCTGCATCACTGCCCATGCGCAGATAGGCATAGGCTCTGTTGTTATATGCCACGGCGATATTAGGATCTATTAAGATCACGCGGGAAAAGTCGGAAATGGCGTCGCCATAGCGCTCGGTGGTGATGTATAAATTGCCGCGATTTAAATAGGCTTGCACATTCTCAATGTCGCAATCAAGAACATAATTTAAGTCATTTAAAGAAGCTGTATACTCTTTCAGAAAATAATGTGCCATGGCACGATTATTAAATGCATCTAAATATCCGCTTTTTAAAGAGATGGCCTTGTTAAAATCACGCAAAGCAGTACGATATTCGCTGCGTAGCATGAATGTTTTTCCTCTGTATAAATAGGCCGTGGGCGAATCCGGGTTGATTGTCAGAGCTTTGTTATAATAGGAGAGAGCCAGATCATAGTCACCTTTAGAAGCGTAAATAGTGGCCTCATAAAAATAGCCGTCGGCATGCGCAGGGTCTATATTGGTCACAATGATCAAATCATTAAGGGCCTTGTCCACTTTTCCCCAGCCTAGCAACAATAGGGCCCGCTGATAGTAAGAGTCAAGAATTCCCGGTTCATGAATAATAGTTTTGGAAAAGTCTTTTATGGCTTTCTGGGCACGGCCCATGCGGGTGTAGACGATAGCACGCAGATAATACAGACGGCCGTTTTCCGTATCCAGGCTGATGGCCTTTGAAAAGTCTTTCAGGGCCAGGTCCCAGCGCTGCTGTTCTGTATAGGCTGTGCCGCGATAGGTATAGGCCAGCACGCTGCTGCGGTCTCGGCGGATGACGCGGGTGCTGTATTCAATAGCCTCGGGATAATTGCCCGAAAACAAGGCTCTCTGGCTGGCTTCTAAATCGGCATCAACAGGGTTTCTTGCCGCGTAAATCCTGGGCAAGAAAAATAAAGAGATTAATAATATCAGTCTGGGCAATAATTTTGCAGACAAAGTGCTGTCCTCCGCACGCTTATTTCTCTTTATATTCAATCGACTTTATTTGCCGGCGACTTTTCTTTTTTTGTCTGCCCGGACTAAAAATCTTCTTTTCTTTTAAGGGTCGAGTCTTTGAAGCATCAGTAATTCGGGCCTGTATTCAAAATGCATATTGTCATATAAAGTCCAGCGGCCGCCCCAGATGAATCCATTTTCCTCGAAAATATCGATCACTTCCTTTGGGGGAATCCATCGCTGGCTCAATGGCGCGGCGGGCCAGTTGGGGTTGCGCTGAGCTTCCCAGGCCCAATAGATAATTTTTTGCCTGTTTTTGGGCAGGATATCTACCGCGACGGCCAGGCTGTGAAAGCTCATGCTGGTGGATCCGCGTATTTTTCTCCAGGCATAAGACTGCACCGAGCGCACTTCGCGCAGGAATCTGGCCACGCTGGAATTTTTTTTGGATGCGGCCATGATTTTTTGATTTACACGCCGCAGGGGCTGTGCAATCTTGCGATGCACGGATATTTTTCTGCCCAGGAAATTAATGCGCACCAGATTCGCCTCCAGCGACTCGCGGGTGTAATTTCTATAAATTAATTCAAAGAATGACCCCTCATAGGCGAGCATAGACGCGCGCTTGGCCTTGGTATTGTTCATCTTAATGCGCCTGATGCGTTCAGGGGTCAGATTTTGGGGGTCTTCCAATTTTTTAGGATAGCGATAGGAAATATAAGGGCGATATTTTTTATAATTGTGGCGCAGTTCTTCGGGAAGCAGCCTGCCTTGGGCCCAATACAGCTCTCGGCTGCTTTTAAACACCAGCACCCAGTCGCCTTTTTTAAAGGTGACATGGCTGATTTCAGGATAGCTTGCGATTAGGCTGGCGATTTCGGCAAGAGTTTTGCGATCTTTTAAAGACGCTGGGGCTTTGCGCAGATCTTCTCGCGCAAAGCCATAGGCGCGCCATACGGCAGTGTTTTCCGCCCAAAGCAAGCCCCCAGACAAACACAGACAAAACAACATCGCTGTATAGAACTGAAAGAGTCGCAATATCCGTGTGCCCACAGGGATTATTCTTCCTCAAAACTGAATTCAACGCCGCAATTGGGACATTCGCTCATATCCAGGGAAATCGGGGCACCGCATTCGGGGCAGGTGTATTCTTCGGCATCGCCGCCCTCTGCGCTTTCTGCGCCGGCCTCTTGCGCGGCGGCATCCTCGATAATTTCCAGGTTTTCATTCAAAATAGCCATCACAGTCTCGGCATCTTCTTCTGTCATGCCGTTCAATGCCAGCAAAGACCCGCGCGTCATATTCACCAGCACTTCAATCAGCTCAATGCCGTTTTCCTGTAAAATCAGCACGATGCGTGCAGGAATATTGGGCATTTCAGAGATATGTGTGATTTCTTCGCCTTCATGCTGATCGCTGAAGAGGTCGTTGACATTCTGTCCGTCTTCGCATTCAATATCCATCTGGGCAAACTGTTCTTCGGTTTTCACATCGATGCTCCAGTCTACCAGGCGATTGGCCAGGCGCACATTCAGGCCCTGCTTTCCAATAGCCAGGCTCAGCTGAGACTCATCCAAAACAGCCAGCGCCTGCCGTTTTTCCCTATCCAGAATATACACACGATTCACCCGTGCAGGAGAGAGGGCATTTTTAATGAAGATTTTAGGGTTATCATCATAGCGCAAAATATCAATTTTCTCTCCCTCAAGCTCGCGCACGATGCCCTGAATACGCTGTCCTTTAACACCCACACAGGCGCCCACAGGATCAAGATCATCACGATTTGTCGAGACAGCTAGCTTGATGCGAAAGCCCGGCTCGCGCACGATATTGCGGATTTCCACCGTGCCGTCATAAATTTCGGGCACTTCCAGTTCCAGCAATTTACGCACAAATTCTGTATGTGTGCGGCTGAGGACAATGGAGAGCATACCCTCGCGCTTGACCTCCCAGATAAGAGCCTTGATGCGATCTCCTGGGCGATACACCTCGCGCGGAGACTGGAAGCGCCGGGGCAGAATGCCCTCGGTGCGGCCCAGGTTCACAAAAATGTTGCCATTTTGCTCTCTCTGATAATATCCAATGATAATCTCGCCGCGCTTGTCTTTAAATTCGCTGTAGATAATGTCTTTCTGAATATCGCGCAGGTCCTGATGCGTGCGCTGCTTGGCTGTTTGAATGGAGATGCGGTCGAATTCTTTGGGGTCCACCTCAATCAGGATCTCATCGCCCACTTCGGCTTCGGCATTCAGTTTTTTTGCATCAGAGATTTCAATGTCGAAAAGCGGATTGTCCCAGTCATCATCTTCCACAATGCGCTTTTTGGAATATAGATAAACATAATCACCGGCTTCCGAAAATTTCACAATAGCATTTTCATTCGATCCAAATCGCCGTTTATACGCTGCCATCAAAGTTTCTTCAATCATTTTCAGGATCAATTCTTCGCTGATTCCTTTTTCCTGCTGCAACTGCATCACAGAATCTGCAATATATGTGGCCATAGAGCACACCTCCTTCTTTAATCGTAAATCCTCAAATTAACTTGCCTTTGGCAATGTTTTTATAGGGGCATATCTGCCCGTTCACACTGGCTCCGTGTTCGTCGGCAGCCTGTAAAATTCCTTCATAAGTTTTTCCATTGTGAAGAACAATGCGAATTTGCCTTCCAACAAACAGCGGATATTCCCTTTGGCTTTTCAGCACACGATTCACCCCCGGGCTGGAGACAGAAAGACGCAGAATCTGTGGGTGAATCAAGGTTTCGATTCTTGGGCGCAGAGCCAACATCAGCTGGTCGCAGTCTTCGCTGCTGATGCCGCTGTCTTTGTGCACAAAAAGCGTGACTGAAAGCACTTTTTTGTTTAAATGCGTGGCGATTTCCACCAAGTGACAACCCATAGCTTCAATCACCGGGGTGATGTCTTCTTCAATCTGGTGAAACATAATTGCTCCTTGGCCTGAGGTTTTTTCGCACAGGCAAAAAAAATCTTCCCTTTTTTTCCAGGGAAGACCTGCAATGTAAAAAATATGCTTGTCTAGGACAGAGGTTAATACAAAGCAAGAATCTATGTCAAGAGTGTGCATGTTCTTTCTGAAAATTATTCGTCTTCTGCATCGTGGAAAATTCTCTTAAATGCATCATGGCTGTTTTTGTGCTTTGTTCCACTTTGTCATTTCCAGCCTTGCCCGCGCCATAGAAAATATAGGGATGATGATATTTCATGCCACAGAAACCGGCTGTCAGGCGGATGCAGGATGTCAGCTCTGGAATGGTGATGCCCAGGGCGCCTTTGTGTGAATAGCTTTCTTCATCCACTCCTGTGCTAATCAGGCATGTGATGTCTTTTCCCAAGAGCTCATGCGCCTGGCCATAAGCAAAGTCAGCTGTCAGCACATCGGCCAGCCATTTCTGCAAAAGCCAGTTGGGAGCATACCATTGAATGGGAAAAGAGATGACAATGCCCTGATATGAACTTAGCAATGACTGTTCGCGGCGGATGTTGAAATTACCCTCTTCATTCACATGCTCTTTTAAAATATGTACCGGATAATCTGATTCCTGCGCTGCCTGTGCCCAGCTTTTGTTGAAGCGGGATTTTTCTGGGTTTGGATGTGCCAAAATAAATAAAGTACTCATAGCTTGGTTCTCCTTTGTTATTTTGTGAAGCTGGATTAAAACATTATCTTTTACAGTAATGTAAGATACGCAAGTTGAGATCAAAAGAAAAACAAGAGAAATTGAAAAAAAATTTCGTAAGGCATTGACATCTTTTTGCAATAAAATGCACACTAGCAAATCAGGACGGAGTTTTATGCACGAGGCAAAAAGACCGCCGTGTGACCAAGGCCGCAATGTGTATAATGTAAGGAGACGTAAAAGCATTGAAAGGAAGTGCTGTACGCATTGAAAATGTGACAAAAACTTACGGTGATTTCTGCGCCGTGGATAATTTAAACCTGGAAATTAAATCAGGGGAATTTTTTTCTCTTTTGGGCCCTTCGGGCTGTGGCAAGACCACTTTGCTGCGCATGCTGGCGGGCTTTGTCACGCCCACCTCCGGAGCTATTTATTTAGACAATAAAAATATTGTGGATGTTCCCCCTAATCAGCGCCATGTCAACACTGTATTTCAGAATTATGCGCTGTTTCCGCATTTAAATATTTATGATAATGTGGCTTTTCCTTTGCGCATTCGCAAAGAGGATAAAAAGGTGATTGACCGCAAGGTGCAGGAATATCTGAACCTGGTGCAGCTGACCGGCAAGGAAAGTCGTTTTCCTTCAGAGCTTTCGGGCGGGCAAAAACAGCGTGTGGCCATTGCGCGTGCGCTGATTAATGAGCCCTCTGTTTTGTTATTGGATGAACCCTTGAGCGCCCTGGATGCCAAGCTGCGCGAGCATATGCTTTTAGAGCTGGATGCCATTCATGATCGCATTGGCATCACTTTTATTTTTGTCACCCATGATCAGGAAGAGGCCCTTTCTGTCTCGGATCGCGTGGCTGTGATGAACAAGGGCCATGCCCTGCAAGTGGCGCCTCCGTTTGAAATTTACGAGAGCCCCGCCGATGCCTTCGTGGCTGACTTTATCGGCGAGACCAATCTCTTTGAAGGCAAAGTGACGCGCGTGGACGGCGAGTGGGTGGAGGCAGAGACACAGGCATTTGGGCCGGTGAAAGTGACTGCCGATGATGATATTTACCCCAAAGTAGGCGATGTCATCCTGATGACTGTGCGCCCGGAAAAAGTGCGTATCACCCTGGCACCGCCGCCACAGGAAAAATATGACAATAAACATAATCTTGTTCAGGGCCAGGTGAAAGAGCTCATTTATGTGGGCTTTCAAAGCAAATGCTCGATTAAAGTGGATGGCTCGGGTTTTATTATGCACGCGGTGAAGCCGCATATTAAATATTCAGATGAAGGCCCTGAGATTGACTGGGACGACAGAGTGCATTTTTGGTGGCATGCCAATGATGCCTATATTGTCGAGATTGTTGAAGGTTGAGCCGCAATGAAGAAGACGAATTACGGCTTGATTTACACATCTTTTGGTGCGATTTTTTTGCTTTTGTTTTTTGTGCTGCCCCTGATCATTATTTTGGTGTTCAGCTTTATGAAGGCAGATGTGAATGCGGGGGTGATTCCCGAATTCAGCCTGGAAGCCTATAAAAGCCTGTTTCGCCCTGATTATGGGCGCGCGCTGGCCGATACGGTGATTATCACATGTATTTCGGCGGCCATTGCCATTGCCGTGGCTATTCCTTGTGCCTATTATATGGCTGTCTCCCGGCATCAGACCTTTTTGCTGTTTCTCATTATTATCCCGTTCTGGACAAATTTCCTGGTGCGCATCTTTGCCTGGAAGGCTATTTTAGAGGCCAATGGATTTTTAAATCTGCTTTTGCAGCGCATGGGCCTTGTGCAAGAGCCGGTGATTTTCCTGTACAGCCGTGTGGCGGTGATCATCGTTTTGGCTTATACATATCTGCCTTTTGCCATTTTGCCGCTGTACAGCACAATTGAAAAATTTGATTTTTCCCTGCTGGAGGCGGGCAGAGACCTGGGCTGTGGGCATATTGAAGCCTTGTTCCGTATTATGCTGCCTAATATTCGCACGGGCATTTCCACGGCTTTGGTTTTTGTCTTGATCCCCATTTTCGGGCAATATGTCATCCCCGAGCTGATCGGCGGCGGGCGCGAGGGCACATTTATGCTGGGCCAGAAAATTGCCAATTCATTCTTCCGGGAGCGCAATTGGCCTGTGCCCTCGGCATTTTCTTCCTTGATGGTGGGCCTGACACTGATGATTTTGTTATTCCTGATGAATCGACACCGATTTTTGAAGAAAAGAAACAAAAATGAAATTACACCAGCAGCCTCTGCAGGATCGGGTATGGAGAGCTGAGCCATGCCGCAAAATCCGTTGAAAAAGCCATTTCTCTCGCGTATTGTTTTCACTTTGACCGTCATTTTTCTGTTGCTGCCGCTGTTGGTTTTGGTGTTATACAGTTTTAATGATGGAAAAAACAGCTGGACGCATTTAAGCCTGCGCTGGTATAAAATCCTCTTCGAGCGCAAGCCCCAGTTGTGGGGGGCCTTTCACCACAGCATCATTGTCGCCCTGGTCAGCGGTCTGTTTTCCACGGCAATTGGCACATTGATGGCCATTGGCCTGAATTGGTATCGCTTCAAGCTCAAACCCTATATTCGCAGTGTGATTTTTCTGGCCTTGATTCTGCCTGATATTATTGTCGGTTTAAGCCTGGCGATTTTATTTTCCAGCTGGAAAATGAATCTGGGCCTGGTGAATGTGATTCTGGCGCATATCAGTTTTAATATACCTTTTGTCACGCTGATGGTGCTGGCGCGTTTAGATGAATTTGATAATTCTATTCTTGAGGTGGCCAGCGATTTGGGCGCCAATGAATGGCAGCGCCTGACCCGAGTGATATTACCCATTGCTTCTCCAGGCATCATCAGCGCATTCATCACGGCGGTCACTTTGTCTTTAGAGGACTTTGTCATCACGGTTTTTGTCGGTTCTGTGGGGTCCACCACCTTGCCCGTGGCCATTAACAATGCCATTCGCAAAGACCCTGATTCCAATGTGGTGTATGCCTTGTCAGTTCTGCTGATTTCGGCCACAGTGCTGCTGGCTGTCTGCGTGCGCAGATTCCTCAAATATTTAGTGAAAAGATAATCCCTGTAAGGGAAAAAATTCTTAAGAAAGAGAGGTAAAAGGGCTTTGAAAAAGTTAGGATTTTTGGCTTTATTGCTCATCACAATTTCTTGTGGCGGCAGCCGTAAGAACCTTTATTTATATAATTGGAGTTATTTTATTCCAGATGAAACCTTAGAGGCTTTTGGCAGGGAATTTAATGTCAAAGTAACTTTGGATACTTATGATGGCAATGAGACCATGTATGCCAAGCTAGCCACAGGCAATGCAAATTTTGACATGGTGGTGCCTTCTAGTGACTATGTCTCCATCATGATTAGCCAGGATATGCTCTCGCAGATTGATCATGCGAAGATTCCTAATCTGAAAAATATTGATCCCATTGTCATGAATTTTATTCAGGACGCAGGCTATGACCCGGGCAATCAATACAGCATTCCCTATTTCATGGGCAGCACGGGCATCAATGTGAACACAGCTTTTGTGCAAGACCGTTCTGAAAGCTGGCGCATTTTTGAGCGCAGCGACCTGAAAGGCCGCATGAGCATGATGAATGATATGCGTGATGTTTTGGGCGGGGCATTGAAAGTTTTGGGATATTCGGGTAATTCCATAAATCCTGATGAAATTAATCGCGCAAGAGATCTTATTCTCAAGCAATGGAAACCTAATCTTCTCAAATTTGATTCAGAGACTTTCGGCAAAGATTTCGCTGCCCAAAATACCTGGGTGGCCCAGGGCTATGCCGAGGTTGTTCTTAACGAACTGGAGGGTGATCAGAAAGATCATTCTTTCTACATCCCCAAGGAGGGCACCATGATCACTTTAGACAGCTTTGTTATTTTGAAAGACGCGAAAAACAAAGACGCCGCACATGAGTTGATTAATTATATGCTGCGCCCCGAAGTGCATGCCTATGTCGCGGATATGTTCTATTATCCGGTGATTATTCCCGAAGCCCAGCAATATCGTAAAATTGTGCCTCCTTATGGCATCAGCACTTTGCTGGAACGCAGCGAGCTGCGCAAAGATATTGGTGAAGCCGTGCGCCTGTATACCCAGGCCTGGGATGAAGTCCTTCAAGGATAATATTTAACTAAGTTCATTTTATGTCCGCTTATGTAATGTAGGCGGGCATATTTTTTATGGCCCACAGCAACCAAATATATGAGAGGGATTTTATGCAACAGAGATTTTTTCTATTACCGGTCTTTTTTTCAATTTTTCTCTCCTGTGGCTCTCCTTCCAAAAAAACAGTGCATCTGTACACATGGTCTTATTATATTCCTGATTATATTTTAGAAATTTTTAATGAAGAGACAAATATTCGTGTTATCTATGACACATATGACAGCAATGAAACCATGTTTGCCAAGCTGGCCACAGGAAATGCAGGGTTTGATGTAAGCATGCCTTCGGGCGATTTTGTTTCTATGATGATAGAAAAAGATATGCTGATGCCTCTTGTGCATGATAAAATTCCTAATTTTCAGAAAATCAGTCCTGATGTTTTGCGCATGGTGAATTTCGACCCGGGCAATCAATATTCCGTGCCGTATTTCGTTGGCGCCAGCGGACTGAATATCAATACGTCTAAAGTCACTATATTAGATCCCAGCTGGGCTGTTTTTAATAATGCGTCGCTGAAAAATCGCATGACTATGCTTAATGATATGCGTGAGGCGCTAGGTGCTGCGCTGAAATTTTTGGGATACAGCGTGAATACACATAATTTACAGGAATTGCAGGCGGCCAAGGCAGTGTTGCTGTCGTGGAAAAAGAATCTGTTAAAATTTGATGCGGAGAGCTTTGGCAAAGATTTTGCCAATGAAAATGTGTATATAGCCCAGGGCTATCCTGAGGTAGTTTTAAAGGAAATTGATGAGCAGCAAAGAGAAAACTATCTTTTTGCTTTGCCCAAGGAAGGCGGGGCCATGTATATGGACAGTTTTGTTGTGATGAAAGATAGCAAGCATGCAAATGAAGCATTTGAACTGATTAATTTTATTTTAAGACCCGAGATTTATGCACGCATTGCGGATGAATTTTATTATCCATCGCTTATTCCCGAAGCTGATGCCCTGCGCCAGCGTCAGCCGATATATACAATACGCCAGCTGACGGAAGGCAATTTTGAATTTAAAGAAAATCTGGGCCCTATGATCTCTGAATATAACAAAGTCTGGGAAGAAATTTTGCAAAATTAATGATACAAAACCAGTAACAATTATTCAACAGCAGTATTTTCCTCCCCCTGATTAGTCTCAGCAGCTGCTTGCGGCTGTGCTGTGCTGTCTACAGAATTGCTGTTTGCCTGTGTTGCTGTTTCATTATTATTAGAAGGATTATTTTCTTCGCTGCTGCCATAGGGGCTTTGGCTGTCTTGCTGCAAATTTTTCAGCAGCATATCCACCTTTTGTCCATAACGTGTGGCGTCTTCTGCTTTGGCTCTCTGGAAAGCTGCGGTTGCCTCGGAGTAATTCTGATCTCCGTAGTAATACACATAGCCCATCACAAAATCGATCAGGGCTTTTGGCGCGCCCAGGTCCAGGGCTTTGTTATATTGCTCTTTGGACATTTCATAGTCTTTATTTTCAAATGCGATCAAGCCTAGATAATACACAGGTACATAGGCTTCTGGATGCGTCTGTGCAGCGCTCTCGGCATAGCTTTTTGCTCTCTCAAATTCTTTTTCCGCATAGGCTGTGCGCATTGCATCCAGCATTTCTATATAGCCCATTTGAGAGTCTAAGAAATTGGTAAAATCTGTTTCCAGGCCAGGTTTGCGAGAGAAAAGAAAATCCATAATGGCTTGAGAATTCTGTTCCTGAGTATTTTCCTTTGTGGCCAATGCCACAGCTTGCTCAATGATGCCGCGGTCTGCTTCATTGTCAGAGAACATGAAATAATTGACAATGCCCCAGGAATAAAGAAGATTTTTTTCAAATTGGTTTTTTTCAAATTTGCCGCCCTCGTCAGTCAGCATCATCAGGTCTTTCAGGTTCAGGGGGCCTTCGGCCACAGCCTTTTTCAAATCATCCATATATAAATGATTGTAAGGAACAATGGCCTTGCCATCTTCTTCATAAATGAGCGATTCATAATACAGGGCCAGGCCTTCGCGCAGCCATGCCGGCAGCGTGGGAATGCTGTCAAAAGCATAGCTGAAAAAACTGTGGCGTGCTAATTGTGCACGCTCTTCATTCTCATTTTCTATGGGGTAAATCATCAGCACATTTTGTGCAGGATCGTCATAGTACAGATAGATATAATTATTGCGATTATACACTCTTTGTCCAGCCAGGGCCTGATTGAAGGATTCTTTATCCGCGTAAATTTTCACATGCAGCAGATCCTCCGGCCGCTGGGCAGCCAAGGTAAACATTTCACTGAATAAAGTATAATTTGCTTCCAGTTCATAGACCATCGCCTCTACATCCGTGCCAGAGAGAGAAGCATCGGCTTCCACTTCGTAATGGGCACTTTGGTAAAGAGTCATAGATGGGGCTTGGCCTGGCACTGTTTGCGAGGCAATAATGGGTATAAAAAACAGCCCCATTAATAAACACACAAATGCACATTTTTTACTCACTTTATAAACCTCGCTTCGCTTTTTTCACCGGCGGTTTCAGTCTGAATGAGACATGCAGTTCTTTACATTGCAGGTTTGCCGATTCCTGCAGCTGGGAAATAATAAATTTTCTAAAGGCGTGAATTGTATCAGAGGCCGTATCTGGAAGGTTAGTCAATCGGCATTGGATAGTCAAGAGGCCATCAGAGGCAACGGCAATTTTCACGTGGCTCACCTTTAGTGTGCTGTCAAATTTTTTAGCACTTTCCATCAAGATTTTATGCGCCTTGGCAATTTTTTGATCCGCTGTCATTTCTGTTTTTTGCTGGAACATGGGGCGGACAATTGTTTTCTCTATAATATCATGAGATTTTTTCTTTAAAAAGCCCCGCTTGATTAAAAAGATCTTAATTCTGTCATATAAAATATGTGCATAATCTTTTTCTATCTGGCTGGCGGGCACGGGGATGACATGATTGCCTGCTTCGCGGCTGCGTTTTGCAGTGGCGATTTCTTCAGGGGTGCTCACTTCTTCTATGCGGATGATACGGCTGACTTCGGGCAGGTTTAAATGCTCACTGATGCGCTGCACCATTTTGTCACTGGTGCCCAGCAGCAGGATTTTGCTGAAATTGATAGCCTCTAAGGCGGCAATGGCTTCTTGTCTGTGTGTTGGGTCGTCGAACAATGCAGTGCGCACTGCTTGTAAATAGTTCAGTTCGCGTTTGGCGCTTCGCCCGGCAAGCACCTTGTCATTGTCAATAATCAGTCCATCGTCCACAATAATGGGAATATCAAATTTCTGTGCCACCAGCTTGGCCTTATAGCTTTTGCCGGTGCCGCTTTTTCCCACCAGGGCAAAGACACGCACGCCCTGCATGGCCCAGTGCAGGCGCTGAAGCGTATCGGCAATAATTCGAAAAGGGGTGCCGCCTTTCTTATCATTGTCAGCTTCTGTCGACATGCGTGTATGCTCCTAATTCAGGATATCAGCTCTGGCTATTTCGGGAAATAAGTTTCCACATAGCGCTTGCGTCCGGCTTCATGATCAGCCAAATTGTTTGAAAATAAATGTGTGCCTTTTTGGGCATCTTGAACAACAAAAAACAGATAATCTGTCTGTGCCGGTTCGAATGTCGCCTTTAATGCCACTGGCCCTGCATTGGCAATGGGCCCGGGTGGCAGACCTTTGTTGCGATAGGCATTATAGGGATGATCGACTTCTAGGTCTTTATAAAATAATCGCTTGGGATGCTCGCGACCAAGTATTTCTGTCAAGACATACACCACACTGGCGCAGCTTTCCAAGGCAATGTCGCGATCCAGGCGATTATAGAAAACACTGGCAATTTTTGGTGCCTCTTCATCCACACGATATTCCTTTTCCACAATCGAAGAAAGAATCAGTCGATTGTAAAATTCCGACCAGGGCATTTGTTTGTATTCGGGATAAATTTGATCCATCTCCCTGAAAAATGAGCGGATCATAGTGCGCACTACTTTCTCTGCCGGATAGGACTTGGCCATCATATATGTATCGGGGAAAAGGAATCCCTCGGCGCTGGGGGCGATGATGCCAAATTCGCTCAGTAATTCTTTATTTTTGGTGGCTGCTAAAAATTCTTCACTGCTGGTGATGCCTGCCTCTTCAAACAGCAGTGCCGCTTTGCGGCTGGTCAGGCCTTCGGGCACAGTGACGCGGATCAGCTGGGTTTTTCCTGAAACTAAAAGTTTTAAAATCCTCATGGAAGAGAGATTGGCCGGGATATGATAAGACCCCGCCTGCAGATTCCCATCCATGCGCATCAGACGTGTGATAGCGCGGAAATAGTAGTCGGAACGGATGAATCCTTCATTGCGCAGGGCGCGCGCAATTTCTCCGGTGGACCATCCCGGTTCAACGGTGAACTGTCCCCCTTCTTTGGGAATGGCCCCCGTGGCCCCGCCCAGGACAAGATTCATCGCAAAAAAGCTGAAACCAATGACAGCGGCTAAAAAAACAACAGAGGAAAAAAAAATTTTCATAACAAATTCCTTTGCACTAAATGTTCTAAATTTTCCAGTTCTTCAATCGTCAGC
>JAHHUI010000012.1 GCA_020024055.1 Spirochaetaceae bacterium
GGTATTATCCCCCCTCTAAATCACCAAGTGTATCTCTCTCCTTTTCTCCCGGTTATCTGTAAACGCCCCGAGGGCCTTTTTATGACTTTGGTCGTCGATATAGGCAATTCTACGCTTGTCAGTGCAGCTTATCAGAATGATCAGCTTATCAGTCGCCTGTCTTTGCCTTCTAAAAAACAATCTTTCCTGACAGAAGACTGGCGCCATGAATATATAACTTGGGCTTCGGATTTCACTTTTTCCCACCTGGTTATCAGCAGTGTGATTCCCTCGCGTACAGAGCGCTTTTTGGAATTTATTCGTTGTCTGGGCAGCGAGCCCATCTTGTTTCAAAGAAAACATTATTCTTGTTTGCCTGTTTCTTTGGTGAATCCCCAACAGATTGGTACTGATTTGATTGCCAATGCTGTGGGTGCCTGGATGTATGTAAGGCAAGCCTGCATTATTGTCGACTTTGGCACGGCGCTCAGCATCACCATGGTAAATGATCAGGCTGTGTTGTGTGGTGTCTCTATTTCTCCCGGACTTCAAATTGCACTCAGCGGCTTGTTGCATAATACCGAGCAGCTGGAGCAGATTCCTCTTGAATTTCCACAGAGTATTTTAGGAAAAAATACTATCCAGGCAATACAGGCAGGGACAATTTGGGGATATGAATTTTTGGTGGAAGGTATTGTGTCCCAGGCAAAAAAAGAGCTGGGCCAGCATACAAAAGTGTTTACCACCGGAGGACTGAGCCAATTATTCAGCCAAAAACTTTCGCCTGAATTGTATCATAACGATCCTAATCTTACTTTAAATGGTATTTATCATATTGGCCGATTGATTTTGCAGCATGATTGTTAATCCTTTTGGCGGCCAAATTTATCATTTTACTCAAATTTCCAGCACAATGGATATTGCAAAAGACAATTTATCTGCGGGCAATCTTTTTATAGCCGACTATCAAACCCAGGGGCGCGGGCGTGTGCGTCAGCGGCAGTGGCAGTCTGAAAAGAATAAAAATTTGCTTTTCACATTAGTTCTCTCTCTGCCCGATTTGCAAAAATCTCCGGTTTCTCTTTTGGCTGCGCTGGCTTTGCGCCGTGCTTTGTTTGCTTATAGCATTCATGCACAAATAAAATGGCCTAATGATGTTTTGGTGAACAATGCAAAGATTGCTGGGATTTTGGCAGAGATATATCAAGACTATATCCTTTTGGGAATTGGAATTAATGTCAATCAAACAGATTTTTCCCATGTGGAAAAAGAGATTACCTCGATGAGACTGTTGCTGGGCAAAGATTGTCATTTAGATGAATTATTGTCGCAATTTTTACAAGAATTGTGTGCACTTGTGCATCATCAGCAAGATTGGAATAAAGAAATGAATGAGCATTTATGGGCTCGGGATCAGGTGGTGGATTATTATATCGATATACATCATCAAAAAAAAATCAGCGGAAAAATCATTTGTGTGCAGAGCGATGGCGCCCTGCAGATTATGAGTGAGCAGGGCCTGGAAGTTTTATATTCTGCCGAAAATTAACTTCTTTTTATATTTCTTCTTAAAGAATGTGCTAAACTATTCGAATATTGTGAATATTAAGAAAAAAGGAAAAATATGAAAAAAGATATGACTGTGGCCATTATTTATGATTTTGATGGAACCCTGGCTGACAGCAATATGCAGGAAAGCTCATTCATCCCTTCCTTGGGTATGGATAAAGATGAATTCTGGGATATGACGACTGATCGCGCGCGATCGAAAAATATGGATCGCATGCTGGCTTATATGACATTGATGATTGACAAGGCCCAGGAAAAAGGGCAGAAGATCACGGTAGATTATTTGAAAAAACATGGTGAAAGCAATGATGAGCGCTTATTCCCTGGGTTGAAAACTTGGTTCAGTCATTTGGATGAGATTATCAGCAATCTTTGTCCCGGCGTCATGGTACAGCATTTTATTATTTCCGCGGGTATCAAGGAAATGATTGAAGGCTCATGTATTGCCAAGAATTTTGATTATATTTTTGCTTCATCTTTTATGTATGATGCAGATGGCACAGCAAAGTACCCCGCCGTCGCTGTGAATTACACGGGCAAAACACAATTTCTGTATCGTATTAATAAAGGTGTGAATGATATTTTTAATGATGAAGATGTCAATCGCTATGTCGACAAAGACAAGCGCCCGATTCCTTTTGAGCATATGATTTATATTGGAGACGGCTCGACAGATATTCCGGCAATGAAGCTGGTGAGCGACAAGGGCGGCTTTGCCATCGGGGTGTATGCCCATGACAAAACAGAGACAGAGCGTATGTTCAGACAGAAAAGAGTAGATTATTTCTGCAAGGCAGACTATTCAAAGGATCGTGATCTTTTTGAAATGGTTACATTGCGTATACGCCGCTTGTATTATGAATGGCGGATTCAAAGAAAAATTAAAGATAATATTGATGGTGAAAAGTGATAAATTAATCTGCGGGGGGAACTAAAAGCTTCTGCCCGGGATGCAACAGGTCGGGGTTGTCCAGCTGTTCTTTATTTCTTTGCCACAACAGCGGCCATAAATAGGGGTTGTTATACACATCTTTGAACCCCGCGATACGCCAAAGTGTATCTTCTGTCTGGGGTCTGTTCTGCACGGTGTAAATTTGTGTAATGGCTCCTTTTTTAAAGGCGATGAGATAATCACGCGAACGCTGGAAATATTTTTTGGCGTCGTCTAAATATCCGGCATTGCGCAGGGCTACACCCTGTTCCCATAGGCTGATGGCTTGCTCATACAGGCTTTCATCAGAAATCTCTGCGGCCACCTGGATTTTTCCAGGGGTTTTGTCGCCAATATCCATCACATGATAATTTTCCAGTTCCACTTCTGCATAATATTGATCCTGATACAAAGCAGGAACACTGGGATTGTCCACCAAGGGATTGTCACGCAGGAATTCTTGTGGATTGAAGGGTTTCAGTTTGGCTAAAGAGCCGTCTTTACGCATGATAAAAAGACTGTTTGCTTTTTGCAAGTCATTTTGCAAAGCATGCAATAATCTGTCTGTATCAGCTAGTTTTGCTAAAAATTCTTCTGTCACTTGACTTTTGTTCAGGGCGGCCATCGCATTTTTATATGATGAGAGGGCTGTGGTCAAATCACCGGCTTGTTTTGCTGCATCGCCTTTGGCCAAGGCAGCCTCGACATCACTGACCTGAAGGCCAATCTCAATATACTTGTCCTTCACCATTTTGCCCACGCCATCTACCAGCTCAAGATTCACGGCTGCTGTTTCGGCAAAATTTTTAATATTTTGCCATGTGCGGTCAAACATAAAGCGCGTTTTCTCTGTAATTCCCTGTTCTTGAAGAGCGGCCTTGGTTGCTTGGAATTGCTGTTCAATCTGGGCAAATACATTGGCGGCAAAACGCTGCCAGTCTTTCTGGACAACATTTTCATACACTTCGTTCAGTCTTTCGATATAGCGCTGGGCATAGGGTTTTTCAGAGATGTTACGGGCGTTTTCCAAATGCTGTAAAGCCATGCGCAAGGCTTCCTGGCGTGTTTTTTTATCTGTGCTGGTGCGTGCTTTGGCCAGGTTTTCATCTGCCTGCTGCATGTCCTGCGGGGCAAAGTCGCGTGCGTCTAAAGATTCTGCACGAATCATTGCTTGTTGAATGTCTTCAAAAACAACTTCATCGCGTGTATTTTTTTTCAGGGGTTCTTTGGCGGCGTTTTGCTGTGCTGTCAGGAAAGACAATTCCACACACACAAAAAAACATGCCATCAAAAGCCTCAAAAATCTCATTTACACAAACACCTCAGCGATAGTTATCGGTGATGACTATGCATAAAAAAAAGAGCTCTTGCACAAAAAAAGCAACTTTTTAGAGAATAAAAATACTCAAGTTTTTTCGAATTGTCACGACATTTTCAGCCAATTTTCCACATGCCCAGAAATGCCTTTTATATCATCTGCCACACAGAAATGATGTATGGGAAATTGTTTCAGAAATGTAATCTGTCGCTTGGCATAATGGCGGCTGTCCAGCTGAATTTGTGTTTTCACGGCTTGTAAATCAGGCAAATTCATGAAAAACTGCCGATAGCCAATGGCTTTCATAGCAGGAGAATCATCCCTGGCGTCTTTGGTTTTTTTCAGGTATTCAATTTCCTGCGGCAGGCCGCGGCGCCACATATCTTCCACGCGTGCATTAATGCGCGCATAAAGCTCATCACGCGGCCGCTGCAATGCGATGATCAGCCACTCATGCTCGCTGCGCAATATGCTTGGCCGGGGAAAAGAAGAGAGGGGTTGGCCTGTATCATAATGCACCTCCAGCGCGCGCAAAATGCGATAGCTGTCATTCGGGCGCAGGCGATGGGCTGTGATAGGGTCAATGGAAAACAGAAGCTGGCGCAAAGCCCCTAGGCCTTCTTCTTCCAGGCGTCTGTGCCAATGTTCTCGCGTGCCTGGCTGGGGGGCGGGTGCCTGGCTCAGGCCAAAGAGAAAGTTGTAAATATAGAAAAATGTGCCCCCTGAGATGATCAGCGGTTTTTCATGGGCGGCATATTCTGTGCATATGGTCTGGGCATGCCGAAAGAAATCGCCGGCATCGAAGCTTTGATCCAGGTCTAAAAGATCGATGAGATAATGAGGGATGCGGCTTTGTTCCTGGGCAGAAGGCTTGGCCGTGCCGATATGCAGGTCTTTATACAGACAGGCTGTATCGGCATAGACAACAGCAGAAAATTGATCGGCGATGGCATCGATACAGGCAGTCTTGCCCACAGCCGTGGGCCCCAAAAGAACAAGGATATGTGCCATCAGCGTGAAGAATTAAGAAGAATAGGGAAGAGAATCCCCCTCCTCAGATTCAATTTTATAATGCACTTTATCATTCAGCACTTCGCCCAGCGCGGCCGACACCACATGATTTTTACATTCTTCCACGCTTTTCCCTCCGGCCAGGATCAGCTGGGAAGCACGGCGGATAGCGGCATTCGTCACTTCGTAGATATTGCCGGCATGGTGAAATTCTGTAATTTTTCTTAAGGGAATATAAGATTTCTCGCTCATCATATAAATATTGCAAGCTCCTTCAATAATTAATCGGTATAGCTTAATAAAGTGGAAAGCGGATATTTGCTTAAAGCTTCTTTATAAGGTAAGGAATCCAGGCCCACCACGCCAAAAATGCCCTGGATATGGGCGCCTCCGCCTTCCAGCAGGCTGGCGCAGGCGGCCAATGTGCCCCCCGTGGCAATCAAGTCATCCACCAAGAGCATTTTTTTGCCTGCGGGGATGTCGCCCTGATGTACTTCCACCTCGGCGCGGCCATATTCCAGCTGATACGATGCCTTCATGGTCACGCCGGGCAATTTGCCGCTTTTGCGGATAGGGATAAGCGGCAGGCCAAGACGATAGGCAAAAGGCGCCCCGATCAGGAAGCCCCGTGCTTCCACGGCGGCCACAGCTTCGATGCCTTCGTCTTTATATAAGTCAATCATGCTGTCAATAACGAACTGAAAAGCCTGCGGATTGGCCAGCATGCCGGTGATGTCGTAAAAAAGAATCCCTTTCACGGGGAAATCGGGGATTCTGCGGATGGTTTTATCCAGTTCTTGTAAATTCATATACCGTTTAGAATAGAATAAAAATGTGGATAAATCAAGGCCCACAGGGAAGAAAATTGGTTTTATTCTGCATATCTGCCCAAAATAGCCTTCAGGCGTGCTGATCCAATGGTGTAGAGAAAATTCACCAGACGCGGGCCTTTTTCTTTGCCCAGCAAGGCCAGATACATCACCGTGAACAATGTCTCGCTTTGAATATTCAGCCGTGTATTGATTTCATACAATTCCGTGGCAAAGTCATTTTCGTCTTTCTGGTCAATCAGAGGCAACAGAGCATACACTTCGCACACCACCTGTTTTTGTATATCGCTTAGGACGATCGGCGCATCGCTGTCCTTGCGAAGGCTGAAGCGAAAGTCCTCGGGGGCATGATGCTGTATCCAATTCCAGGCGCAGGCGCATCGCGTCCTCAGGCGCGGCATCTGGCTCTCTGCCACATCGCCCAGTCGCGCAATCGTTGCCTCGATGTCTCCCTCAAAAATCTGCAGCAATGTGCATAAATGGCGTATGCCAATTTGATAGGGCATTTCTGCCTCTGGTTTGTCCACCTGGCTCAGCTCATAAATGCGCGCCGCAGTCAGCCATTTTTTCATGGCTTTTTCTCCGGCTTCGGGGGCAGGACGCTGATAATAATTGCGCTCTTGACGGTCATAGTCTTCATAATTTTTCAGAACATCTAGATCGAAACTGATGGCAAATTCACTGTTGGGCCTGGTGCTGCAAAAGAGGAAGCGGATAATTTCGGGCTGATATACGCTCAGACAGTCTTGGAGGTCTACCACCTCGCCGCTGCTGCTGGAGATTTTGCCCGCGCCGCCTTTAATGCGCACAAAGTCGTATTGAAAAGACACCGGGGCTGCATGATTGTACACGGCCTGCACGGTTTTCTCGGCCGTGCTGAAGCTGCCTCCATCGGAATGATGATCTTTTCCTGCCGGCTCAAAGTCTACATCTTCATAAGCCCAGCGCATAGGCCAATCAATGCGCCAGGGCAGCTTGGCGGCATCGGTGTGCCGCAGATCAAGATTTCCCTCTTTGCCGCAATTGCTGCATGTATAGGCCACGCCCCATTCTTGGTCCCAGGCTGTTGCCTTTGTGGTGTCGCAATGACATTGTTCACAGAAAATGCTAATCGGTATCCAGTCCTCGGCCAGCGGCTCTTTGCGGAATTCATTCAGCTGCTGCATGATGATGCTGCGGCATTCCAGGGCACGGCGCATCCCTTGCGCATATTGGCTTGTGCGATAGCGCTGGCTTTGATAAATATATTCAGGAAAAATCCCCACCAAGTGCAATGCTTTTTCGACATGTTTTTCATTGGCCTGGGCATAGCTCTCGTATTGACCATAAGTGTCGGGCACTCTGTCAATGCTTTGACGCAGATATTGAGTCAGCAGCTCTTGATTAGGCATATTTTTGGGCACTTTGCGAAAAACATCATAATCGTCCCAGCTGTAGATAAATCGCACTTGTTTGCCTGCCTGGCGCAGGGCGCGCACAATCAGATCTACGCTGATAATCTCGCGGAAATTGCCAATATGCACAGTGCCGCTGGGCGTGATGCCGCTGGCACAGGTATAGCTGTCTTTATTATTATGGGCACGCATCACCTTGGCGGCCCACACGTCGGCCCAATGGCCCGCCATTTGAATTTCTTCTTGTGTCAACATGATCGGCAGTATAATCTTTGCTGCGATCTGCTGTCAATCACAAGTGCGTTTTCATCTTGAGCAGCTCTTGATTTTATCAGCCATAGTTCCTACAATGCCTGCTTGGTATGATAGAATTGATTTTGGGCCCGATGTACAGCGGCAAGACGACTGAACTTTTTCGCAGACTGGAAAGGCATAAGATTGCCGGGCGGCGCATTGTGATGCTGCGCCCGGCGGTGGACACGCGCCATCGCCTGACGCATGAAGGCCTGCACAGCAAGGATACTGATACGGAGCTGCCCTGGCCTGTGCTTTCTGTTGAGGCTGTGAATGCACAGAACCTGATGGAATATGATGTCATTGGGATAGATGAGGGGCAATTTTTCCCCTCGCTCATTGCCCCCTTGGGCCAGGGCGGGATATTAGACCTGGTGGCTTGCCCCAAGCCCAAATATGTCATTATTTCTGCCCTCAATGGCACCAGCGAATTGAAAGCCTGGCCCACGGTGCAGGAATTGATGCCCCATGTGGAAAGGCTGGATTTTTTGGCCGCTGTGTGTATGGACTGCGGAGAAGACGCCCATTTTTCTTTTTACATTGCCGGAAAGGATCAGGCTGTTTCTGTGGGCGGCGAGGGGGAATATCTGGCGCTGTGCCGCTGCTGTTATCATCGCCGCAGAGAGGACAGCTGGTCTTCTGAGGCCGGCAGGGGCAGCTGCAATTTTTCGTAATTTCCCTTAGGCAGGGAAATGGTGAATTGTGTGCCTGTCTGATTTTCCGCCAGGGGCGAAAGCACTGAAATAGAGCCGGCATGTTCTTTTATCACTTTATACACCAGGGTTAGGCCCAGGCCTGAGCCATTTTCTTTGGTGGTGAAATAGGGTTCAAAGATTTTTTCCTGCTGCTGCAAGGGAATGCCTGAGCCATTGTCACACACAGTGATTTTTATTATATGCTCTTCTTCACTGATGCCCAGATAAATGCGCCCCCCCTGTGCCGGCAAAGCCGCCAAGGCATTGCGCAGCAAATTTGTCAAGGCCAGGCGCAGCATGTCCTCGTCGATGCTGACAATGAGCGGATGATCTAAAACCTGTAAAGACAAATGGGCTTGATGTTCTTCTATTTCGGGGCGAATCAGGGCGGCCGTTTTTTCCAGAATTTGTGAAATATCCTTTGGCGCAGGGTGAATCTCCATCGGCCGCGCTGTGGAAAGGAAATATGAAGTCACGGCGTTAAGGTGTTCCACTTCTTCGCGGATGATATCCAGGCATTCATCAATATCTCTCTCGTGGCCAGCCTGATTTTGATAGGTTTTAATCAGCTGAAGATGAATGCTGATGGCCAGAAGAGGATTGCGCACCTCATGCGCCAGAATGGCTGTCATATTGGTCAGCTGAGCCAAGCTTTCATCCCCGCGGCGCAGGGAGATTTCCTGAAGCTGATGCGTGATATCGCCTGCAACAATCAGCCAGCCAGAAATGCGGCCTTTGCTGGCCAGCGGCTCTATGCTCAGGGAAAAAACCTGCCCTCCGCTGGCGACATGGGTGTTGTTCACATATTGTTTAGTTTGCAGGGCCGACTGCAGAAATTTTTGCAAAGCCGGGCGGCGCACCTGATGCCAGATGGGCATTTGCGTATTCATTGCTCTGATGTCAAAGTCATGTTGGGCATTGCGGTTGATATACCAGGGGCAATAGTCGAGAGTGCAGGCAATAATGCCCCCCGGAAGGCAGGAAAGAATTGTCTTCAGTGATGAATTTTCTTCATACAATTCATGCGTCAGCTGCGATATTTGCGCCGAAGAAAGCTTGTCCAGTTTTTTAATCGCTTTGTGAAAATAACTGCGCATGAGATTTTCTCTCCCTAAGTTTGAAACTTTAATATAAAGGTTTTTTAGATTATTGGCCGATAGCTAGGATTACTGTAGCTGGCTGTAAATATCTGCTGCATTGGCAGCCTAGGCTCTTGCAGTGCAGTCGAGGCTGGGGTATATTTTATATACACCCTTTGCCTGGGAAGGACGAATTTTGCAAAGATTTTTCATACTGGGAATTTTTCTTTTTACATTTGCATGTCCTATTTTTTCTCAAAATTACGCGGCATTATGGGAAGGCAAAACCAAAGTTTTGGAAGATGCCTATTTTCGTATGGAGTATCCGGTTGCCTGGATGGAATTCAGCTATAAATCTCCCGGAGTGGACTATGTTTTGAATGCCAGCAATGTGGGCTTGCCTTCTTCCTATAACGGCGTGGGCGTCATTGGGGCTGTGTATGTGTGGCGGCACACGGCGAAAAACGAAGATGAGATTGTGCGCTATGTTTTAGAGCAGCCCAATCGTGCCGGCAATGCCATCATCAGCTATGTGGAAAATTTTAAGGGCGAAAATGTGCGCGGGAAATTGATAGTTTCTTATTTTGGGCGCTATTTTGGCAAGCGCAACGGCATACGCTATGATTTTGTCACTTATTCGGCAAAACGAGAGCAGTATTATGGATTCACCCTGTTGGTGCAATATGCCAAAGGTCAGGGAGACTTTGCCAGGGAATATAAGCTGCAAAATTTCGCCGAAGAATTGTTCAATCATTTAACATTGAAAAAATGACGACTATTTTCTGGTGGGGCTTGACATAGATCAAGCTCTTACGTTATGCTGAATAACGGCCTTTGATGGCCAACTCAGCGAGAGAGTGGAAAAATAATGAAGACTTTATACACAAAAACTCAGGACATTCAAAACGCTTGGCATATTGTCGACGCCACCGATCGCCCCTTGGGTGATGTGGCCAGCCGCGTGGCCAGCCTGGTGCGCGGCAAGCATAAGGCCGATTATGCCCCGCATCAGTTTATTGGTGATTTTGTCATTGTGGTGAATATTGACAAGCTGCGCGTGACAGGCAAGAAGGCTGATGACAAAAAATATTATCATCATTCACACTATCCGGGGGGCTTACGCACGTTTTCTTATAAAGAACTCTCGTCCCGCCGACCCGAGGCTCCCTTGCGCAAGGCCATTAAGGGCATGTTGCCGAAAGGCCCTTTGGGAAACAGAATGCTGCGCGCAGTGAAATTGTATGCAGGGGACAAGCATCCGCATGCAGCCCAGCAGCCGGCTGTGTACACTTGGTAAGAGAGAAAAGCGTCGATTTTCCTAAGGAGAATAAATAATTTATGAAGAATAAAGTCAGTATCAATTTAGCCATCGGTGTGGGGCGACGCAAAACAGCAGTGGCCCGTGTCTATCTGCGCAAGGGCCGTGGTGCCATCCGCGTGAACGGAAAAGACGTGCAGACTTATTTCCCCGCTGTCTCTCATGCAAAACAGGTCAGAGATCCGCTGGCGGTGGTGGGCGCCGAAGATAAATATGATGTGGTGATTCGCGTGGTGGGCGGAGGAATCAATGGCCAGGCCGGTGCCTGTCGCCATGGTCTTTCTCGTGCCTTGGCTGCTTATGACGCCACTAACAGATCTTCCTTGAAGGCAAATGGCTATCTTCGCCGTGATAGCCGCATGGTTGAGCGCAAGAAATATGGTCAGCGCGGTGCTCGTAGACGCTTCCAGTTCAGCAAGCGCTAGGCTCGTGTTCACGCGGACTTTTGCGGCATTGTTTTTCATTTTGCCGCTTCTTTTTGGATGTTTTTCTTTTCCCGGTGGAACTTCCCGCGCAGGAGAGGTGCAGACTTCGCGTGTACTCTCTTCTGTTTCGGGAAGTTTAACTGTGTCCGGCCCTTATGATATTGTTCTGGTGCCCGGCACCCATGTAGAAGCCAGAATGCCCGCCGCCGTGCTGGCGTCTCTTGTCACATCGCAAACACAGACAAACAGCAGAATCAGGCCTCAACGCGGCTTTTTGCTCAGCGGGCAGGGCACTGTGGAATTGCTCATCGGAATCGATGCTTTGACCAATCTGGAAATTAAAACCACAGGCCAGATTTCCAGCAGCAATAATTTGGCTAAGCGGCATCTTTCATTATTGCTGGGCGGAACAGTGGGCGGCCAGCTCAGTTTCAATGCTGGCACATTGAGTATTCAAGCCACTTCACCCAGGAATATCACCCTTGTGGGCAAGGTGAAGATGCTCAGACTTCAGGCCACAGATTTAACACATATTAATCTGCGTCGTTTAGAGATTACCGAATCTGATATTCAGCAGCCGGGATATGGAGCTGTGATTAAGCTCTAGGCACATAGGTAGACACTCCGCGCAGATATTCTATATCGAGCCCAATTTTCATTAAAATCTCTTTGGCTATGCCTCTGTATTCGCTCTGAATGCCCAGATATTGTTCATATAATGAGGAAGTCTCATTTTTGTATTTTTGCAGCTGCTGCAAATCAGGCTCAGAAATATTTTTCTTGGCCTGATACCAAATACGCAGTGCCTGGATGAGCTGATTGTCTTCTTTTTGATTTTTCAGACTTTCCTGATTCAGGCCGGCCTTGGCCACATTTTCTGAATTTTGGATGATCTTTAAACTGCGATAACCAGGAAGCAAAGATTGAAATATTTTTGCCTGTTGATAAAAATCATAAATTAAACGTAGCTCGAGGATATAAACCAGATTTTTAATCTTTTTCAGATATTCCAGGAATTGAGGTTTTGTGGCATATTGAAATGTGTAAAAAAGACGTGATGGATCGATTTTTTGCTTATATGGATGCCATAATAGGGCGGGAATCCCCTCACCCAGAAGGATATTGAAAAGCACGCGATCACTATAGCGATTTTCTTGGGGGTTGAATGCGGCGGCTAAATCGTCAGCAAATCGTGCGACATATTTTTGTAAATATTTTTTAGCCAATTCACTGATATTTTTATTGGAATCATTTAAAAGTGGTATGCTGGCCAGAATGGTTTTTTTGTCCACAATATCCATTGCAAGAGACAAGCTTTTTTCTCGCACAACCGGATTGGCTGATGTAAAGCTTTTTTGCAAGACGGCAAAAGCGGGCGCGCGATAGAAAAGAAGGAATAAACCAATTTGCTGATCAGTTTCTATATTGGTTGGATAGGCAAAAAATTCTTCTAGATAGTCCAGAGCTGTCTCGGAATTTTTTTCAATCAATTTTTGAATCATTTGCTCTCGTATGGCAGGTTGGGGGAAGGTATTTTTTTTCAGCAAGGCAATAGTGGGTTTCACAATCCAATCTCCCGACTCCTGATAAAGCAGGCGTGCACGCCGACGCACTTTAGGATAAGGACTGATGGTCAGCTGCAGCTGATGCCGTACAGCATCAGAATCAGAATAAGAGGCCAGCCAAGCGCTGGCTGAAAATTCGGCGTTTTCACTGTGTTGGGTCAAAAGCTGGGACAAGAGCTTGTTGGGATAGCCTGGATAAAGTCTTTTTAGATTTTTTGCGGCAATACGGGTGACAGAAAGATCGTCTGCGGCCAACAGCTGAATCAGCAGCTGCTCGCCCGAGGGACCAAATTGACTGATTCTTCCGATCAGGGCCTGTCTGTCTGCCGTGTAAATGCCGGGTTTTGTGGCGGCATCGAAAAGAATATTGCGAAATTCACTTCCTGCGCGCAGCAGGGCAAAGAGTGCTTCTTTGCGCACATCGGCATTTGTATCCTGCAAACGCAGGCTGATGGCCTGATAAATATCGGCTCGGGGTTTCAGGCTCAACAGGCGAATGGCCACTTGTCTGGTCTGGGGAGAATTAGGGTCTTTCATGGCCTCTAAAAAACGCGGCACATCTTCGTCTAAAATCCGTATGGATTGAAGACTGCTGCCCAGAATACGCGCAATTTCCAGCTCTCTTTCGCGAGGGGAAGCATCGGGGGAAAGATGGATAAGATGGCTCGTGCAGGCTGTGAGCAGAAAAAAAACTGTAAAATATAAAAGGCGAAATGTCACAGGCGCCTTCGTGAAAAACCCGAGATATTATTGATTCTTCAGGCCATAGCGACGATTGAAGCGCTCGACACGACCAGCGGTGTCCACCAGCTTTTGCTTGCCAGTAAAGAAAGGATGGCAAGCAGCGCAGATTTCAATTTTCATGTCTCCTATAGTGGAACGTGTCTCAAAAGTATTTCCACAGGCACAGGTCACTTTGCACTGGGTGTAATGAGGATGAATATCTGCTTTCATGATTAATACTACCTTCCTTGCCATGATACAGGCATTTAGGTTACTTCCTTGGAAAATATCGCCTGTATTTGCGATTTGAAATTATAAATAACTTATCATAAATTGTCAACAGCCAGATAAATAATATAGTATATAATTGCTAAAGAGGGAAGAAATGGAAGAGAAATTAGGAAAATATATTGATCACACTTTGCTTAAACCAAATGCAAAAATAGATGATTTTGTGGAAGCCGCCAGAATCGCGAAAGAGTATGAGTGTGCCAGCTTGTGCATTCCTGCCACATTTTTGGCCGATGCGGCCCCTGTTCTCCAGGATTCACAGATCTTGTTGTGCACAGTGGTGGGCTTTCCCTTTGGCTATTCTGATACAAATTCGAAGCTGGCCGAAGTGAACTATGCGCTTTCTTTGGGCGCTTTAGAAATTGATATGGTGATTAATATTGCGCAGTTTGTTTCGGGAAAATATATGGAAGTGGCACAGGAAATTGAGACTTTGGCCAATCAATGCCATCTGCAGAGTGCAAAATTGAAAGTGATTATTGAGACAGCATATTTGGATGATGCACAAAAGGTGAAAGCCTGTCAGCTGGCCTATGGTGCCGGGGCAGATTTTGTCAAAACCTCGACTGGCTATGCGCCCAGCGGAGCCACTGTGGAAGATATTCGCCTGATGCATGAGACCGTAGGCGGCAAAATGGGCATTAAAGCTTCGGGCGGCATTCAGGATAAGCAGAGCATGCTGGCCCTCATCGATGCTGGCGCCACGCGCATTGGCACGAGCCGAACAAAGGCCATCCTGACAGGAGAGACAGCCTCTTCTTCCTCTGCCTATTAATCTGCTTGCAGATTGATGATAACTTTCTGTTCTGAAAATATTTTTTTCATATTAGGCCAATATTTTCGCGAAAATGGCAGACTGTAATGTATTTTCTCATGGGTTTCAATCATTAATGTTGAACGCTGCATGGCCACCTGGATAATATCCTGATACATAATAGCAGAAAGATGCTGCTGATTTTTATGATGCAGGATAAGCTGATCGCGATTGAATGTGATGGCTGGGTGCAGGCTGTATGACAGGCATAGCCCAAAGACAAAAATGAAACTGACCGCGAAGACAATTTTCACCGACGCTGATGTTGCCTCTGTGAAAACTGCCGGCAGGCACATGGGAAAGAAGATCAGCGGTGTGTAAATACCAATGCGTGTGCTGCGCGAAAGAGGCACAATAAGAATAGGAGTCAAAGGCCCGGATATTCTGGGTTTTTGCTTCTGGGGTATCAGGTCTTTGATATATTTTTGTGAGAGTTCTTTAATGGATATTTGTGCCATTTTTAATAGTGTACACAAAAATAAGCCCTTTGTGTATCTGCATCAAATTTTATTTTTATAAAATTATTTTCATTTTTATAAAAAAATATTATAAAATTGTAAAAATATGTTATAATAAATAGAAAAGAAAGAGTACAATTCAATGAGAGCGTATTTACAAGACTTTATCTATCAGATTCTTTTACAGAAAAGACGTATCTCTTACAGGGAATTGGCGGATATTTGTAAAGTTTCCCTGCCCACCGTGCGCAAAGTTGTCTCGGAACTGGAAAAGAAAAATTTGGTTTCTATGATTTACGGCGGGGTGGAGCTTTCCAGCAGCGATCACTCTGTTGTGCAGGAAACAGAATTAATTAAAGAATATCATGCCATTGCCAAAGAGGCTATTAAGTTGATTAAAGACGGCGAGGCTATCTTTTTGGGCCCGGGCAAAACAGTGGCAGCATTATGCCAGTATTTGAAGCCATTTAATAATCTCACGGTGTTCACCAATTCAGTGTATGTGATCGAGCAACTGTTGACTGTCTCGAATATCAATCTGATTTCCCTCGGCGGCGTGTTGCAAAGGGTCAATATGGCTTTTGCCTCTTTAGATGAAGATCTGCCGCCGCAGATTTATATTTCGAAGTGTTTCATCAGCGGCGCGGGCATTAATCCTGAAACAGGCATTTTCCACAGCGTGCCGGTGAATCGCCAGACTGAAGAGCGAGTGGTGGAAAAATCTAAAGAAGTAATTTTATTGGTGGACAAACATAAATTTGGCCAGGAAAAGGCTTTTGTATTGATGCCGATTGAAAAGATTGATATTTTAGTGACCACAGAAGGCCTGGGCGATGATATTGTCGATATGCTGACGAAAAGAGGTCTGGACGTGAAAATGGCTCCCTTGTGAAAGGGAGCCGCTTGTAATATCAAGCAAAACGACACATTAATGTCGGTAATTATATCCGGCGCTTTTCATGGCTGTTAAAATCGCATCGCGGGAAGAGGTGATCAGTTTTTCATAATCATCCACTTTGTCTCCCCACAGCTCCAGCACGAAAGATCCATGATAATTCACGCTCTTCAATGCTTTGAACACTTCAACAAAATTGACAGTGCCCTCACCGATGCTCAAGTCACGGAATTGCCCTAAAGATTTCGGTCCTACGGGCTTTGTATCTTTCAGGTGTATCGCCGAGATGCGCGAAATATAAGCTGTCAATTCCTGCGGCACATCATTCCACCAAGCGGTGAGATTGCCCACATCCGGATACACCGTGAGCCAGGGCGACTGGATATATTTGGTCACTTCGGCAAAGCGCGTGATCGAGCTCATGAATGGATAGTCCATGATTTCGATCGACAGCATAATCTGCCGCGCGGCTGCCTGCTGAACGGCCAGGGCCAATTCGTCCTTGAACTGCTGTTGTGATGCAGGAGTACTTTCTTCATAGTATACATCATAGCCGGCCATTTGAATATTTCTGATGCCGCAATGCGCTGCAAAGTCCAGGGCTTTGCTCATAATTTCCCTGGCTTTCTCAAGAGTTTTTTTGTCCTTAGACCCATAGGGAAATCTCCTGTGCCCGCTCAGGCACATGGAGATGATAGGCATATTGAGATCTTGAGAGAGTGCGGTAAGCTCTCTTTTCTGGGCCAATGTCCAGTCCAGGCGAGAGAGCCGCTCATCGCTTTCATCAATGGAAATCTCCAGAAAGTCAAAGCCTAGATCTTTAGCTTTCTGAAGTTTTTCCAGCCATGAGGCCTTCATGGGAATCGCTTTTTCATAGAGACCCAAATATGCCATATTTAAGACCACCACTTGCGGATTTCGTCTTTAAAGGCTCTGGCAGCTGCAGCTGGATCGGCGGCATCACGCAGATTGCGCCCGGCAATAAAGGCCTTGACAGGAATGCCCTTGAA
Organism: Spirochaetaceae bacterium; assembly: GCA_020024055.1. Taxonomy (GTDB): domain Bacteria; phylum Spirochaetota; class Spirochaetia; order WRBN01; family WRBN01; genus JAHHUI01. Next base: position 16,600 of record JAHHUI010000012.1, read on the forward strand.
GAGCTTGAGATCTTCCACTTCCAGGCCCCCGGTGACAGAAACTTCAAAGCCCATTTCGGCCAGCTTGGCTATTTTGTCGATATCCACCTGGCCCCATGTCTGTCCGGCAGCCTGGGCGTCTCGCCCGCGATGGTAAATGGCCTGCTTAATGCCCACTTTTTTCCATTCGGCAGCCTCTTCGAATGTCCAGTTTCCAAACAGCTCGGCCTGAATATCTCCGCGGGGATATTTCTTGGCTTCTTTCAGGGCGGTCTCGAATGTGGGCACGGGGGCCGAGCAAATCACGGTCATCCAATCTGCGCCGCATTCACCAATCATCACTTTTGCCAGCAAGGCCCCTGCATCGGCGACTTTAATATCTGCCACAATGATTTTATCCGGATACAAAGCCCTCAAGGCTTTCACAGCCTGATTGCCCGCTGTGACACACAGCACCGTGCCCGCTTCAATCACATCCAGCTCGCTCGCCAGCACTCTTGTGCTCTCCAAGGCCTCGGCCAGCGAGGTGTTGTCTAATGCTAATTGTAATAAGGGTATTGCCATGATTTGTTACTCCTTCACCAGACCATTTGAACGAATGGCTTCCTCAATTTCTGCTTCAGAGAGCAGATTTTTCAGACCCAAGACTTTTGTTTGATTCGCATCTACATTGAAATTTTCCACCAAAGCATTGGAACAAAAAATGGCATCATAGCCACGTGCGGATGTTTTCGCTTCACCTAGGCTCATATGCTCTACATTGGCATCAATACCCAGTTTTTTAAGGACTTTACTCACTTTCATTTTAATCATTTGACTGGAACCCATGCCATTAAGGCATGCTACTAATACTTTCATTTTATTATCTCCCTCTTTTTTATTAAAAAGGCGGTGAGTTGCCGAGGCCTAAGCCTCGACATGCCCCCAGTAATTTGCTTTATTTCTAAGATATTGAATCTGAGGAATAATCAGCATACCTGCAATACAAATGATGATGCCTGTGACGGGAGACATCTTGATGATAACACCCAGAATTGGCCACAGTGTGGACCAGTCGATATTGCCATGCCATCCACCAAATTGATACAGCTGGAAATACCACACGGCAAATGCACCGCCGAGCACTTGGACAATGCCACACAGGAAAGGCAGAATAGTGGCTGCCTTCATGCCGCCGCGCTTGTTGGCATACACAGCAATGGTCGCATTGTCAAAAAACAAAGGAACAAAGCCGGGAATGATCATAATAGGCGATCGGAAAATTAGCAGACCAGCCACCGCGATGAACTGGGCAATGGCACCGATGATGAAGCCCCACAGCACAGTGTTTGCAGGCGCAAATCCATATGTCGCAGCACAGTCGATACCAGGCATGACACCGGGCAAAAGCTTTTCAGAGATTCCGCGGAAAGATTCGGTCAGCTCGGAGACAAACATGCGTACACCCTGCATCAAGATAGACAGGTAAACAGAGAACATTAGAGATTTAGAGAGGATATACATGGGAAAGGCTAGAGTAGGGGCAAAGCTTTTGTCCAGCTCGCGCATATAATCTTCACCCAGAATGGCCATCACCGTGCCGAAGAAAATAAGCATCAATGTGCCTGTAGCCACCACATTGTCATTGAACATATGCATCCAGCCGGGCAGCTTCACATTGTCCATACCGTGTTCGGGCTTGCCCAGTTTGGGGGCAAGCTTATCAGCCACCCACACACCAAGCATTTGCTGATGGCCCAAGGCAAAGCCGGAATTCTCGGTTAAATTCTGCGTGGCTTCCACGGTGAGATTGGAAAAGACGGCCCAATATGTACCCACCAAAAGACCCACCAGAATAGCCCCGGTGCTGTTGCGGAACATAGGTGCCACAAAGAATAAAATCCAGGTGGCTGTGGTGGCCTGTTGTACCATGATATGGCCTGTGATGAATAATACTCTCAGCTTGGTGATCTTGCGCAGGGCGACAAGAATAATATTCCAGAAGAACCCCACCAACAAAGCCATCAGGGTGAAAGAGGTGACAATACCAATATTTTCCAGGGCCAAATGCACAGCATTAAGGCCAAAGTAGGGGTCGATCACCGCAGCATTGAGAGCAAAGCGCCCGTTCAGGCCGGCTAGAATGGGTCGGAATGTCACCACCAGGCCACCTGCGCCCACATTCAAAATCATGTACCCAACGGTGGCCTTGATGAAGCCGCTGAATGAATCATACCAAGGCTTGCCCAGCAGAATATAGCCGATGAGAACAATCAAACCGACAAAAAACTCTGGTTTTGTCAGAATATTGTTTGTAAAAAAAGTAAAAATATTCATTAATACTTCCATATTAACTCCTCCTAAAAAAATTATTTAGATTTTATAAAAATGAAGTGAAGGGGACATCCGGCTCTACAGAAAATACATCACTGAAACCGCGATAGTGCTGGAAATAGATCCTTCCCTTGTCCTGCGGGAAAGTGAACTTACCGCCCACCTGCCAAATGAATGGATTGAACTGATATTGCAGTCTGTCCTTCTTCATTTTCCATAGTACCACGATTTCCTGGGTATCGGCCTGAAAATTTGTCCAAATATCATGATGCACAGGAATCACCACTTGGGTGTTCAGGCTTTCAGCCATACGTAGAATGTCGCAGGAGGTCATTTTGTCGGTGATACCACGGGGGTTTTCGCCAAATGCACCCAAAGCAATGTCAATTTTGTGCTCATTGCCATGCTTGGCAAAGAAATTGGAATAATGCGAGTCGCCCGCGTGATAAATATTGCCGCCGGAGGTTTTAATAAGATAATTTACAGCCATCTCATCCATATTCATCACAGAATTGCCCGCCAGCTTCACATTTTCAGGTGCGGTGACCAGGCAGGTGCGGTCAAAGGCTTCCAGTGCACAAATTTCAATATCTTTAATCTTCACAGAGCTTCCCGGCTTCACTGTGACGCAGCGATCGGCGGGCACGCCCCATTTCTGCCACAGATCCGTACAGCCTTTGGGCCCGATGAATTTCACGTCGCTGCTGCAGTTTTTCATCACCGCGGCAGCCAGATTGGGGTCAATATGGTCTGAATGAATATGCGTGGCCATCACTGCGTCCAATTCCTTAATAGCAAAAGGATCTAAGACAAAAGGCTGCGCGCGCAGATTTGGCTGCACTTCTTGGCATCCGGACATACGCATCATCTGATGCCCGGCTTTCATTTTGCCCGAACCATGGGCCTGTTTGCCCGTGCCGCACCAAAAGTCTAAACACAAATTGGTGCCTGCGTCTGACTTGATCCACAGCCCCGTGCAGCCCAGCCACCACATGGCCACGGATTTAGGAGCCACTTTCTCTCTTTCGATTTCTTCGTTCAGCCATGTGCCCCATTCGGGAAATGTGCTCAGAATCCATGATTCTCTATTGATCTCATCAATTTTCGCCATAAAAACCTCCACGTTTTTATAAAATTTATTTTTGCCCGTAATAGGCGTTTTTACCATGCTTTCTTAGATAATGCTTGTCCAGGATATAGCCGGGCAGGCGCATGTCCGGGTTGATTGTCCGCGTGTAAATCCCCATTTGGGCGATTGTTTCCAGCACAATGGAATTCTCCACGGCTTTTTCCACGCTGGCGCCCCAGGTGAAAGGCCCGTGGCCGGTGAGCAGGCAGGCGCCCAGGCTGATGGGATCGATTTGTCTTTCATTAAAATCATGCACGATTTTTACGCCCGTGAAATGCTCATAGCCTTCTTCCACTTCTTGCGGGGTCAGCACGCCCAGACAGGGAACGTCGCCATAGAAATAATCCGCATGCGTGGTGCCCTGAATGGGTAAATCTTTGCCTGACTGCGCCCATGAGGTGGCGTGCACGGAATGCGTATGCACCACGCCTTGCACTTTGTCGCCCCATTCTTTATACAAAACAATATGCGTGGGGGTATCCGAAGAGGGGCGATAGCGCCCTTCTACTACCTTTCCCTCCAAATCGACAACAACCATGTCATCTGCGCTCATCGTGTCATAAGAAACTCCGCTGGGCTTGATCACCAATAATCCTGATATTGGATCAAAAGCGCTGGCATTTCCCCAGGTCAGCACCACCAGGCCCCGGCTGGATAACATTTGATTGCATAAAAACACACGCTTTTTTAATTCTTCTAACATTTATTACCCATCCTTTTCTGTTTTTTGAAATAATTTTTTCATTATTATAGCACTTGTTTTCAAAATATAAAGACAAAAAAATAATTTTTTCGAAAATAAAAATTTTGTCAATTTAAAAAGCAATCAGCGTGATTTAAAAAAGAGCGATTTTAAGATTATCCGAAAAAACAGGCCAAGAGATTTGCGCCTTTTGGCCTGTTGAATAATGAGTGAAAATACATATCACATATATATTTCGCTAATATTGAATAATAAGCCCTCCTCGCGGAGAGCTGTGTTAGTTTTTATAACTGATAAAAAATCCCGTATCCTGAAGACGATCGACGGGCGGCAGGGGTAAAGGGCGGCTGTTATTCGATGATGACAGATAAATTAATCCCGCGTAATTACTGCTGGCAAAATATAATTTCCATTTTTGATTTCCATACGATCCATAAGAAGAGCAATCTATCGTGATAGAATGTTCTTGATTATTAATCTCCGTTACCTGAGCTTTATCAGAATAGCTGATAGAGGCAAAGGCTTCTTCAGCGGAAGAAAAGAGATAACCATATTTATCTTCCAAGGTGAAATAAACTTCTAAATTATTATCATGTTTTTTAAAGATCATGGGATATCTATAATAAGTGTGATAAATATTGTTTACATCTAAGGTTATTTCTTTCTGAATCCATTTTTGTTCATTTAAAGTGTCTATGGTCCATGCCGGGGCCTTGCTGGAAAGATCTGCGGGATAGGGGATGCGTTCGAGCTTGTAATTCCAAGCGGGATCTCCTTGTCCGTTCTCATCAAGTATGACCAAATCGCCCCGCCGAGAATTTTCAAAACTCAAAAATATAGTATCAGTCGCCCCATCAATTCCATGTTCAGAAAGATAGGCTTTATTGTCTATAAATTTTGTTATGATATATGCTGGAATCCATTGATTGGCCAATTTGAGTAAAGTAAAATATACTGTTTCAGCGCCATCTTGATAAAATGCCACAAAATAATTTAAGGAATTCCCGTTTTTTTCAAGGAGAATAATAACGCCCTCTCCGTTATTTCTTGTTGCCCGCCAAGCTGTTCTGTCCAGGCCTTGCGGCGAAACCTCAAAGGACTGATGAGCCCCGCCTGTGACAGCGCCGGATGTGGGCGCCGAACATGCCGACAGTATTACGATAAAAGGGCAGATCCATAAGTTTTGAATAAGTTTTTTCATATCATTCCTCTGTAAAATTGAATTTCCAGAGGAATGATACCGGGGGGGGGGTAATTTCAAGAGGTTTGAGAAACAAAATTATCCTTTATGAGTTTTATCTGTGAATAATTCGTAATAATGTTTTTTCACCTTCTTTTTTATATGTTACACGCCATTTCCCTCTTCCTTTGTTCGTCGTCTTACCGTCATACTCTTTGATGTCAATCAAATATTCGTTATTACCGATGTAGTAAGGGTGGGGTCCTTCATGTCCTTGATAGCAGGAGAGCGATGCTAAAGCTTCTAAAAGACCACGCGAAAGCCCCCTGCGTCTTGATGCTTACAGTACAATATTCCAAGACTTTTTTGATCGGGAGGGAATTTGATGTCATACATCGCGCATTCGGAAAATCAAGAGGGCCGGGTGCATTTGCTGCGCGAGCATCTGCTGCGCACGGCGGAACGCATGCGGGAATTCAGCTTTTCAGAGGAGCTTAAGCCGCTGCTGGGCATTGTGGGCCTGCTGCATGATATAGGCAAATATCAGGAAGAATTTCAAGACTATCTTAAAAAGGGCGGGGAAAAGGGCAGCGTGCCGCATGCCAAATGGGGCGCAATGCTGACAAGATCAAATCTCATCAATTGTACATGGTTTTCTTTTCCTATTTACGGGCATCACAGCGGGCTGCCCGATCATGCGGATTGGAAGCCAAATACAGACTTAGAATGTGATGAAAATCTGAAGAAAAATCTGAAGGCTGTCCTGTCTCATGCTAAAGAGGACATTCCTGATATAGAAGAACAGATTAAGAAGCAGTGGGACGAGGCTAAAAAGGTCTTGGATAAATACAAGGATAAAAAATTGGCTCACGATTTGATGATTCGCTATATATTCAGCTGTTTGACCGATGCCGACTGGATTGACACGGATGAGCATTATTTTCCCGAACACGGCGAGCACAGAAGCGGCCGTGTGCTGGATCCTGATGCTGCGCAAGAGAAATTAGATGCACATTTGCGCGAAATTGAAAGCGAAAATGCGATGAATAAACTGCGCGCGGCCAGCCGCGCGCAGGCTTTATCCAAGGCCCAAGATCCTTTAGGTTTTTATTCATTGCATCTTCCCACGGGGCTGGGCAAGACCCTGACGTCGTTCTATTGGGCCCTGATGCATGCCAAGAAACACGGCCTGAAAAGGATTATCATCGTGCTGCCTTATACCAGCATTATTGATCAGACGGCCGAGATTCTCAAAGATATTTTGGGAGAGGATCAGGTTCTTGAACATCATGGGGGAATTATTTTTGAAGATTCGGATAAGGATCAGAATAAACAGGATTATATTAAAAAATTTGCCGTGGAGAATTGGAATTTCCCGGTGATTGTCACCACCAGTGTGCAATTTTTTGAAACATTATTCAGCAATAAGAGTTCAAAATGCAGAAAGCTGCATAATATCGCGCGGTCTGTGGTGATTTTTGATGAAGTGCAGACCCTGAAAAAAGACATCGCCGCGCCCACGTTGAAAATGCTGGAAAATGTACAGGATCTTTTTGGGTGCAGCTTTTTATTCTGCACGGCCACCATGCCCGTTTTTCAAAAGAGAGATAAATTTGACGGTTTGGAAAAGATTACGCCTCTGATTCAAGACCCTCAGGTTTTATACAATCAGGTGCAAAGAGTGACTTATCATACTCTTGCGGATCTGAAAGAGATTGACTTATTCAATGTAAGAGAGCGGCTGCTTTCTGTGGGGCAGAGCGCCTTGGTGATTTTTAATCTGAAAGAAACAACGAAGAATTTTTACATACAGATGCGCAAAGAGGGCGTTTGGGAAAAAGTGTATCATCTTTCCGCATTTATGTGCCCCAAGCATAGAAAAGAAATGATTGGGCTGATTCGTGATGATTTGCATAAACAAAAGAAAATCCTGGTGATTTCCACGCAGCTGGTGGAAGCGGGGGTGGATTTTGACTTTCCCGTGGTGATGAGAGAGCTGGGGCCGTTGTCTTCTGTTATCCAGGCGGCGGGGCGGTGCAACAGAGAGGGAAAAATGGGCGAGGGCGCCGGCAGGGTGTATATTTTTCTGCTGAAAGATACGGGATATCCGGGGGGAGAATATAAAGAAGAAGCGGAATTCACACTGGAATTTATTAAAGAAGACCCGCAGAGAATCCATCATTTAGATCTTTTTCAAGATTATTATCAAAAGGTGATTGATCTCTATGTGAAATCTAAAACAGAAATCACGAACAAACGCGAAGCATACGAAAAGCCGGAATTTAAAACAATAGCCCAAATGTATCGTGTGATTGAGGACACGGGCACCACGGCGATCTTCATTCGCGGCTATGATTCGCAGAGCGAAAAATTGTATCGCCGCATGGCCGAGAAGATTAAAGACGGCCATAAAATGAGTAAAGAAGACCGCCGGCATTTACAGCAATATTCTGTGCAGGTTTATAATAATTTTTTTCAAGAGGCAGAGGGGTATTATGAGCCTTTAGGTGATCAGATATATGTTTGGAATGGTATTTATCACAAAGAGATTGGCATAACATTGAAAAATATTGATGAAGAAGAAAATATCATTTAAGAATTTGCAAGGAAAAGGAGGTGGGCCAGTGCCGGAAAATATTGATAAACGACTGGATTCTCATATAGTTAGAGTAAAAGTTAAGGGAGATTATGCGTGTTTCACGAGGCCGGACTTGAAAGCGGAGCGTATGTCCTATCCCTGTATGACGCCTGCGGCGGCCAGGGGGATTCTGGACAGTATACTTTGGAAGCCGGAATTTAAATGGTGGGTGCGGCGCATTTTGGTGCTGAATAAAGTGCAGTTTGTCACAATAAAGCGCAATGAGATTGACAAAAAACAATCGGAAAACCCCATTATTATTGAAGAAAACAGCCGCGTGCAGAGAAACAGCGTAGTGCTGAAAGATGTGGCCTATATCATCGAGGCCTCGATTTATCAGGATGAGCCTGACGCGAAGAATCCGCCTAAGAAATATACGGAAATGTTTGAGCGGCGCGTGAGCAAGGGGCAGTGTTTTCGGCGGCCTTATTTGGGCACACGGGAATTTGACTTAGAATTTTTCCCCGTGACGGGAAAGGAAGAAGGCGCAAAGGAAACCGTTGCCATTGGAAGCTTATTCTTCGACATGCACTATGACGAGAAAGGCATACCCGGTCCTATTTTTTGCTATGGCATGAAAATTCTCAATGGCGTGTTGGAATTGCCGGAAGAAGAGAATCGGCGGCTGATGGCCTCTTCGCATAGGCGGCCCGAGCGGAAGGACGGGATGAAAGAATTGCTGAAATTCTATGCCGATCAAGAGGAGGCGGAGCATGATTTATGATTTAATTCAATTTGATGCTGAGCAGGGAGAAAGCAGTGATGCGCTGAAAAAAG
>JAHHUI010000013.1 GCA_020024055.1 Spirochaetaceae bacterium
TCTTTGTCAAAACGCCCGCGCGTCTGCAAATACATTTTTCCATCAATATCTTCTTTAAGAAAAAGTTTTAATTTTTCATCAAAATAAAGATATGGCATAATACTCACATCATTATTTTCATTGGCCAAAATCAGCAATCGCATGCTCACACCGCCCTTGGGAATAGATCTCAGCCATAAAGAGCGCTGTCCATTTTCCTGATTGCGCTGTATCTTTCCATCCCATTGCCAGACATTTTTTCTACCCAACATATTTTTTACAGCATGAATTTGTTTCTTATCTAACTTAAGAGCATCCCAAGATAATCCTGTCCCGTCTTTCAGTCGAAATACTTGGCATCCGCTGATTTGCAGTAAAAACGCTAAAATAAAAAGACCTAATAGAATAATAAACAAATCTCTTCTCACACAGTTCTCCCAGTCGGTTTCATTGTAGCACAAAAAAACCATAAGGCAAATAAAGAGATAGAATCTTGACAAAGATTTTTAGTTATATTAGATTCTTGCCATCTTTTTGGGGTAAACTGTATTATTTTTCATATCCATAGCTCTTTAAAGGCGGGCCACTATGTCCTTAAGGCTAATGCAATCCGGCGATCTGGGCCGAGTTGGCACATATTTGAAAAACAAAGAATGGGAACATACAATGCTTTCCAGTCGATTTTGCCGTAATGGCAAAATTATTATGCCAGAAAACAGCCTGATTTATATCACAGAGAAAAATGAAACGGTGACAGGGGTTTTTCTTTCAGATCAGCGTGGATATTTGCTGATGAGCCAGGAATCTGGAATGATGATTCCGGCTGAGATTTTCAAATTCTGTCAGCTGGCAACAGATTTTTATCCCCCATATTGTGTGGCGGGGCATCCCTATTTGCTGGATGCAGCACAAGGCTTTTTTGGAAAAGAAATTCGCAGAACAATTAATTATCATTTAATGACCAGCACAGCTCAAACGCCCCCTCTTCCTGAAATAGAGGCTATGACTCTTCACCGTACCAAAGTCAGAGATCACACAAAATTACTGCTTCTGGAATTAAAATATCAAGAGGAAGAAGTTTTCAATCGCGAATTGAGCATGCAAGATAAAATAGGCCTGACATTATTATATATAGAGAAGCTCAAGAAATCTCCCTCTATACATGCCTGGTCTCATAAAGAAAACATGGCCATTGCCAAAGCAGAAATTGCGGCAGTAGCGTTTCAATATTTACAACTGGGCGGGGTATACACTTTGCCAAATTGGCGCGGAAAAGGCGTGGCTGCCCACGTGGTCTGCCGTTTAATTCAAATGGCCCATGCACAAAATAAAAACCTGGCTCTTTTTGTAAAAAAAGATAATCCAAGAGCTATTGCATTATATCAGAAACTGATGATGGAAATGCATTCAGACTTTCGTATTTATTATGTGCGCGACTAAAAAAGCCTTTGTGATATTGCATGAAGAAAAAGATTTCCTCATCGTGATAAAATCAAGGGGTATCTCCAGTACGCCCTTGCCAAAAGCACAGACACAGGCACCCAGTCTGGCAGAATTGATTTTTAAAGACTTTCCCGAAACAAGAAAAATAGAAAGTAAAACAGATGGCGAGGGGGGTCTGCTACATCGCCTGGACCGCGACACACAGGGCCTGGTTCTCATCGCAAGAAATCAATTATTTTATGATCATATACAGCAGCAGGCGGCCAAAGGCTTGTTCAAAAAATCTTATTTGGCCCATTGCCTGCATCAACAGCCTGCTCTTCCTCCGCAGGGATACACCATAGACAGCTGGGCTGCCCGGCTGCGCAATCTCACCCAGCTTAGCTGCACATTTTCCTGTTCTTTTGTAAAAGCCGCTGCACGCAGCGCCCGTGTTCGTGCCATCCAACATCAATCCAGACACAGCAAAAATACCATCTACACCACATTTATCACATTAAATCGCAGGCAAGAATACATCCTGGCTGAATGTTGCATTGAGCAAGGGTTTCGCCATCAGGTCAGGGCATCTTTATGCGCCCTGGGTCTGCCCATTATGGGTGATCCATTTTATCCAAATGAAGAAGAAAAAAACGAGGAATTTTTCTTCTGGGCCACAGGGTTAAGCTTTGCCCTGCCAGAGTCAAAAATGCCCTTAAACTTTAGCTATCATCCCGAAGATTTTGTCAATAGATTTTAAGAATTTTCTTCTGTGGATAAATTGTGCATAACTTTTTAAATAGTCATTTAATATAGCTATACACTTGTCAAGCCCCTTTAGTCTTTTTTTTAATTTTTTTTATTTATTTACTATATAAAGAATTAAAAATAAGCATATTTATTTTATACACAAGAAGTTATCCACAATACATGGGCATAACCTGTGGATAACTTAGGAATTGTTGTGGATAAATTGTGATTTTTTCTTCGGCAGCGATGTAAAATTATTAGCGCACAGGCATAAAGCAAAAACTTAACAGCCTGAAGAAAAATCCCATCTGGCGCCATACACCATGATGGGATTTTTTGTCAATATACAAAGGATATTTATGTTCTAAGAAGGGATCTGGGCAAAGAACAATTCACCTCGGCCGCTGGCCATATATCCGCCCGCGTGATAGGGCATAAACACTGATTCGCCGCGCTGAATGACAATGCGCTGGCTGTCATTGGGGTTGCCCGCAATGGTTTCCAATGTGACGCGCCCTTGAGTGCACAGGATAATCTGCGCAGGATTGCCGCCGTTAATCATATAATCAGGCCCCAGCTCCACTCTGTGCATCTCAAATTCGGATGAAGGCGTTTTATAGGCGCCATCAGGCCCTTGGGCTTCCAGAATATCTGGCTCGGATGATTTAAAGGTCAGCACATGGGTCAATTCTTTCACATCCACATGCTTGGGCGTCAGGCCCCCGCGCAGCACATTGTCGCTATTGGCCATCAGCTCCACAGCCATGCCATGCAGATAGGCATGTAATTCTCCCGCCGGTAAATACACCGCCTGGCCTTTCTTCAGGCAGAAAATATTTAGATACAAGGGCGAAACCACCCCGGCATCGGCACCATACATTTCATAAAATTTCTGCATCCATTCATAGGGCACACCCTGCTGATGCTGGGCATAATGCACCACATCTTCAATGACATGCGCCATTTTGCCGTCGCGCAGCTTCATGGCGCCCAGGAAAAATTCTTTTAATTGGGCAGATTCATCGCTGTGTTTCTGCATGGCATCTAAGATCTGATTGAAAAAAGAAATATTCAATTTTTTAAATTCACTGACAATCTGTGCAACGGGCCGAAAGCCGCACATGGCCCAGAATTCTTCGCTCAGGGCACAGGTCACTTCGGGCTTATGATTGGAATCACGATAATTGCGATGGCCTGCGTCTATAGGAATGCCCTGCTTATTCTCGCGGGCAAAGCCTTCTTCGGCCTGGCTCTTATTTGGATGCGCCTGAATAGACAAGGCCTTTTCTGCGGCCAGCACTTTGAACAAAAAAGGCAGATTGCCAAAATTTTTGGCGGCCTTTTCGCCCAGCATTGCCACAGGATCTCTGCGAATCAGCTGATCCAGCGGCACTGTTTCTTTGCCATCTTGCGCCATCGACATGCCGCGCTCATGCACACCCATCCACAGCTCAGCCTGTGTTTCATCCTTGGGGTTTTCAAAACCCAGTACGCTCGAGAGCATATCGCGACTGCCCCATTCATAATTCTTAATACTGCTTTGCAGAGGATACAATTTCTTCATGCCATTAAGTATAGCGCATCAGGCGAATTTTGTCAGCACATTGTTTATGAGAGAGGCTTTAAGAGATTTCGCCATTTTTCAATTTCTGAATCTCATCACGCAGCACGCTGGCCTCTTCAAATTCCAGATTTTTGGCATGCTGAAGCATTTCTTTCTCCAGGGCCTTAATCAATTTATTGCGTGCTTTTTCATCCAGCAGATTGGTCTTTTCGCGCAGAATATCTAAATCTTGGCGCACGGCGTCTTTCTTCAGCTCGCTCTCGCGTTCAAGGATATTCGTAATGGCTTTTTTCACGGTGACAGGCGTGATGCCATGTTCTTTATTATAGGCCTGCTGAAGCTCTCTGCGTCGGCGTGTTTCCTTGATGGCATAGGTCATGGCATCGCTTTCGCGATCGGCATACATAATAGCCGTGCCATTGACATGCCGCGCGGCACGCCCAATAATCTGCATCAGACTGGTTGCGCTGCGCAGAAAACCTATTTTATCTGCATCCATAATGGCAATCAGCGAGACTTCGGGCAGGTCGATTCCCTCGCGCAGAAGATTAATTCCAATGAGCACATCAAATTTGCCCAGGCGCAGATCGCGCAGAATATCCACACGCTCAATGGTCTCAATTTCGCTGTGCAAATAGCGCACTTTCAGGTTCATATTGGCAAAATAATCTGTTAAATCCTCGGCCATGCGCTTGGTCAATGTCAAGACAAGACATCGCTCATCCTGGTCAATACGCTTGCGAATTTCGGCATACAGATCTTCAATCTGCCCATGCGTGGGCCGCACTTCTATCACAGGATCCAGCAAACCGGTGGGCCGAATAATCAGGGGCGTAACCTCGCCGTCACAGCGCTGCAATTCCACCTCGCCTGGCGTGGCCGAGACATAGACAGTCTGGGGCACCACTTCTTCAAATTCAGATAATTTCAGCGGCCGATTATCCAAAGCGGAAGGCAGGCGAAATCCATATTCCACCAGATTCATCTTGCGGCTGTGGTCGCCTTCATACATTGCTGACAGCTGGCCCAGCGAAACATGGCTTTCATCAATAAAAGCCACAAAATTTTCAGGAAAATAATCTAAAAGCACGGCGGGGCGCTCTCCCGGGCCGCGATAGCTGAGATGGCGGCTGTAATTCTCTATGCCCGGGCATGTGTGGATCTCTCTCATGCGCTCAAGATCATACATCGTCCGCTGCTTCAGGCGCAGGGCCTCCACAGGCCTGTTCTCCCTTTGGAAATAAGCATAACGTTCTTTAAATTCCTCTTCAATATTTTTCAGCGCCTGCACCATCTCATGCGGCTCCATAACAAAATGCTTCGCCGGATACACGACAAGATAATCCCTGTGCGAAAGTACTTCGCCGCTAACGGGATGAATCTGCTTAATCGCTGCCACTTCATCCCAGTCAAATTCAATACGATATGCTTCATCATAATAAGCCAGATAGATTTCTAAATTATCGCCTCTTTTTCGAAAATTGCCCCCCGCCGGGCCTATATCATCGCGCGCATATTGCAAAGCCACCAGACGCGCAATGGCATCTTCGGGCTTTAACTGCATGCCGGGGCGCAAAGTCAGGCGCAGATCTTTAAATGTGCCCGGATTGCCCAGGCCGTAAATGCAGCTGACCGTGGCCACAATGAGTACATCTTCTCTTTCCATCAGGCTGGCTGTCGCTGCCAGGCGCATGCGCTCGATTTCTTTGTTCAGGGTCGATTCTTTGCCAATGTATAAATCACGGCTGACCACATAAGATTCAGGCTGATAATAATCAAAATAACTGACAAAATATTCCACGGCATTATGGGGAAAAAAGCCCTTAAACTCGCGATACAGCTGGGCGGCCAGGGTTTTATTATGGCTGAGCACCAAAGTGGGGCGCTGAATTTTTTCAATAATTTTGGCCATGGTATAGGTCTTTCCCGACCCGGTGACTCCTTGTATCGTCTGATACTTTTTCCCAGAGAGCACACCCTGGGCCACGGCATCAATCGCGCCGGGCTGATCTCCTGAAGGCTCATAATCTGCCACAACCTGGAATTTCCGCACGATTTTTCCCCTTTTTAATATGACAGCCCTAGTCTCGGCTGCGGCCGTTAATCAACACTAACATACGCACAATTTGCAGCAACGACTGCAGCATTCCCGCCACATATGTCATGGCCGCGGCCCACAGCACGGCCTTCACACCTTCATTTTCTTTTGCTGTGGTGAAGCCTAATCGAGGCAGCAGGCGTATGGCACGCGAAGAGGCATCAAATTCCACCGGTAAAGTGATTACCTGGAAAGCAAATACCACTGCGAAAAAAGCCAGACCCAGCTTGGCCAGGCCCATCATGGAAAAAAGTAAGCCCCCCATAAACAGGAAAAGCCAGGAATAGCTGGCCACCTGAACCAGAGGGAAAATGGCATTGCGCAGCGAGATGGGAAAATAATGGCGTGCATGCTGAATGGCATGGCCCACTTCATGGGCCGCCACGCCCACAGCCGCGATCGAGGTGGAATTGTACACACTGTCCGACAGGCGCACCACATTGCTGCGCGGATCGTAATGATCGCTCAGGTGCCCGGCAACGCGCTCGACAGGCACATTGGTCAGGCCATTGGCGGCCAAAATCTCTCGTGCCACCTGCGCGGCTGTTTTCCCGCTGGAAAGGGGTATTTTGCTGTATTGCTCAAAGCGGCTCTGCACCATGAACTGGGCCCACATGCCGAATAAAATACCCGGAATTAAAATGATCATACTTGAATCAAAAAATAACATGAAAGATCTCCTCCATTCATCAATCAGGAGCGCCAGGCCCCCACTGTCATTAATATACGCTGCGACCCCTTGGGCACATTCAATTCCCAATAAATACCGAATCGGTCGCAGACTTTGCCATAGCCCAAAGAATATTCCGTATCACTGAAAGGCATAATCACCTTGCCTCTCTCATGCAAAGCCTCATAACAGGCCTTTGCCTGCGGCACATTAGAAAAATCTACTGATAAATACATATTCGCGCCAACAGAAGGCTGATGCCCGGGGAAAGTATCACAGGCCAGAAAATATAATCCCTGGGCCTGAAATACTGCTTGAAAGATTCTTTTTTTTTCCTCATCGGGCATGGGAAAGCGCAAATCGCCCATGCGCAGCATATTGCTGATTTTCCCTTGAAAAATATCGCAATAGGCCTCTAATGCCGCCTCGCAGCAGCCATCAAAAAGAATAGACGGATAGCCTCTTAAGATCACAGGAAATCTCCAAAGAACATAAAAATCTTCAAGAGCACCCACGCAGAATGCTATAATCTGATTATTCTGTCAAGATCAAAATATTTATGCCGCCTAAGAGAATATCGCAAAGGCCTTGCAAAATCTGTGCAAAGCGTGTCTAATTAAGGATATGCTTACTGTGAAGAGATTATTCTTTGCCATTCATATTTTATTCGCGCTGATCATTGGCTTTGCCTGGGGCATTGTCATGGTGATGGGCTTTGATACAGCATCTTTGCCTTTCATGCTTTTTATCAGCATTGCCACTCTTCTTGTGCTGGTTTTGGTTATTTTCGATATTTTCCTGGCCTACCACAATGATTTGCTCACTCCCTTTGTCGATCGCGACCTGGGTGCCTTGTATAAAGCCCTGGAAAATCGCATTTTCAACCGCATGCAATTCTCTTCCACATTAATTTCTTATTATCTTCTTTTATGCCTGAAGCTGGGCTATTCCTGGCGCCTGAGAGAACTGGAGGCATTGGTGAAGGAAAAAAAGCCCACCCGCTATGGTGCTTTGGTACATTTCTTTTCTTTACATTACCTGGCCAATGGCAATCTGGAAGAATGCCGAACTTGGTATACACAGGTATTTGCTCATAAAAATATCAAAGAAAAAAATGATGTACATTTCGATTATGCCTTCAAGCTTATCAGCCTGGGTGAGGTAAATGCGGCTTTAGAGCAGATGCAATGGCTGCTGAATGAAAAACTCTCTCCGTTTTTGGCCTTGCTCACCGTATATTTAACATTAATCATGCTGGAAAAACTGCCTTCTGACTCGCCTTATATCTCTGCTGCCTCTCAAAGCTTGATGCGACAGCAAAGCTTTGTCTCGCAAAAAAAATCGTATTTGAAAAAATTGGTGTCTAATTCAAATAATTATAAAGTTGACATTCATTTTATTTTACTGGAAAATATTGCCAAAGAAGCAATAGGATGGCTGGAATCTTGGACAGCACGAAAATAAATCTATCTCATACATATCAGCAAGACATCTCAAAATTCTTCTGGGGGAATAATGCACAGTTTCTTTCCCAGAACTACATGGCCGCACAAAATATCTATCTCCTGCTATCCACACAGACAGGCCCCTACAGCTACACACTCTCGGGTTCTATTAAAGACAAAGTATTTGATGCTGCCCCAAAAGACGATTTTCACATTGAGGGTACATATTGCTCCTATCATCTGTTTGCACAGAATATCAGCCGCTATATAGGCCAGCCTATTCTGGCTATTGTGGAAAGCAGCGAAGAAAAAGCCAAAGAAGTGGCCGCACTGATTCAGGTGGAATATCAAGAACCAGGTGAATCTTTTCAGCCTGTCACCCTGAGCGAATATGCACAGGAAAATATTCTCTTTGGCAAAAAGGAACAAAGCCCGAATTTCCAAAACATTTTTAACAATGAAGAAAATACGATTCTCAATTTTTATTATGACACCCCCAGCCAATACAATGTGCCAAATTGCACCTTTGGCGCTTATGCCTTCATTGGCGGCGATGCTCGCATGAATGTGTATGTCAGCACAGACTGGCCTTCTCATGTGCATAAATATGTGGCAGAATGCCTGGGCAAAGATAAAGACTCTGTGATTATTCATCCCCTGACACAAGGACGCCTGGTCAATAATCTGCTCATTGAGCCCACTCTATGGGCCTGCTATGCCGCCATCGCTGCACAAAAGACAGCAAAGCCGTGCAAATTGCTTTTCAGTCCTGCCATGGCCAAGGAAACCCTGGCCCCCAGCAGCGAAAACAAGATCCATATCCAAATAGCCTTAGATTCTGAAAAAAAGATCCTTGCCTGCAAAACACATATTGCCGTGGCTGCCGGATATCAGGGATATTTCATGGATGAATACCTGGCACAGATATACGATTTGTTTACGAATATGTATCAATTCCCCGAATATGCACTGGGCATAGATATTGTGCAAACCACCCAGCGCCCCAGGGGGTCCTATTTGTCTTCATGTCGTGCGGGCCTGCAATGCGCTATGGAGAGCATGCTGAATCAAATCAGCCGCTTTTACAATCATTCCCCCGATCAGCTGCGCCTGGCCTTGATACATATGAAAAATGAACAGTGTACACATATCATGGAGCAGCTGTTTTCACAGGTTTTAGAGCATGCAGACTTTCAAAGAAAAAATCTTGCCTATCACATGGAAGCAGAACAGACCATTGCGCATTTTTTTGATGAGCAGATGACAATCTCTTTGCCTCTGCGGGGAATTGGGCTTTCCTGTGCCATGGCGGCCAGGGACTTGCTCACAGATGCATATCAAAAGGTAACTTTGTCGGCGCAATGGCCGGCAGAAAATGAAAAACTGACAATTAAAATTAATTCACTGCCTCACAATTTATACTTCATAGTCTATTGGAAACATATGCTCTCTGGTCGCTTGGGCATCAATATTGATGCGATTGAGATTCTGGCTGAAACGCACACAGAAGGCGGACCCTATGCCCTGGGCATGTCTGTGGGTAAAATTGACCCCCTGATGTCAAAGCTGTGTGATAATTTGAAGAAAAAAATAAAAACAAAAAAATTCCCTTTGAATTACAGTCTTTCCTGGGAAAATGATGCACAGCCTGCCCAGCAGGCAATCCAAGAGAATGCGATGATGACCTGTGTTGCAGAAGTGATGATAGATCCTATCGAATTTAAGATAAAAATAGTGCATCTTGACTTTGCGCTTTATTGCGGGCTTGTGCGTGACGAGGCAACTTTGCGATCTTATTTCTCCACGGCATTAATACAAACATTGCAATGGATATCTCACACAGATGAAGGGCCGCAGAGCATTTGGCGTGCCGATTTTTCGGTGTGGCCCGGTTTCAATTTAAATATTGTGCCAAACAGCAGCCAGGAAGCATCACTTTTTGCATTGCCGGTGACAGGCCTGATTCAATCCACATTGCCTTCTGCCTATTTGACAGCTGTGTCCCAGGCTGTGAATCAGCCTGTACCCACATTCCCTGTTTTTCCCGAAACAATATTCACTATTTTAAAGCCGGACAAGGAGGATGAATCATGATCATCCCTTTCACTTTGAATCATCAGCAGGTTTATGTTGATGTGGATCAAGATCGCCGCCTGTCTTCTATTCTGCGCGAGGTTTTTGGCATTGTCGGCACACAATCATGCTGTCAAAGCGGGCATTGCGGCAGCTGTTTGGTCATTTGGGAAAATAAAATTGCCAATTCCTGTCTGATTCCTATGGGCAGTGTGCTCTATACAGATGTGATGACCTTGGAAGGATTTAAAAACACACCTATTCTCGATTCTATTCTTCTTGTTTTCCATCAAAACAATATTACTCTCTGTCCTTATTGCCAGTTTGCTCGCATACTCAGCATTATCAATCTTTTGCACGAAACATCAAAAGTGACTGAAACTGATATTTTAGAAACTATAGAAACCGTGCGCTGTTCCTGCACGAATTATGATGCCTTGCAGGACTGCATTGCTAATTTAACGCTGATAAAAGAGAATTATGACTAAGAACGAAACATCATCACAAAAAGAATTTCTTATTCCCTCCTCGCTTTCAGACATTGCCAAAATACTTGGCGCCAATCCAGATGCCCTGATCATGGGCGGGGGCATTGATATTATGAGTACGCACCTGGAATCTGTCTCTGGGGCGCAAAGCGTGATCTCCACTACGCGCGTGGCAGAATTGAAAAAGATTTTTCGCAATGAATATTATATTGAGCTGGGTGGTGCGGTCACTATCAGTGAATTGATGAAAACAGGTAAAGAACATCTAGCCCAGATTTTATATGCGGGGTTTGACGAACTTGGGCCCCAAAGTGTGAAAAACTGGGCCACGATTGGCGGCGTGCTGTGCACCAAAGAATATAGATCAGACTGCTTTGCTCCTTTATGCGCCGTGGGCGCCGAGATCGAGCTGCGTTCATTTTATCAAGACGGCCGCAGAAAAAGTCAAAGATGGCTGCCCTTAAGCAATTTTTGCCGCACAGATGGCAGCCTGGACCTTCAGCAAGGCGAACTGCTGACACGACTGCGCATTCCCAATGAGCCATGGGATGTACAATATTATCGCAAACTGGGCACACGATACAGCACCTATGGTACTATCCTCACCCTGGCTATCGCTGCCAGAATAGACAAAAACTCGATTAATGAATTTCGCCTGTATATTGGCAATGGCAAAAGCCATATCTTCACCAGCGAACTGCTTGCGGAAAACCTTTCTGGCTACAATTATCCTATTAAACCCTCACAGATTGAATCTGCCAATGGCCTGCTGGCGCGTTTCTGCAAAAATATGCCTAAAAGCTTTGCGCCTTTAACAGTCTACGCCACCAAGCAGACTGTCTTGGAATTCCTTTCAGGGATGTATGAATAAAAAGCAAAATAAAAAAGGCAGATGTCTGTATATCTGCCTCTAAAAACTCATTATGCAATAGAGATCTTACAAAGACGCCGCCAGCTTTTTCACGCTGTCTTTGAGTGTCTGCAAAGTCTCTTTTGTGGGCGAGCCGGCCCATTCCACGCTGGGCAGACAATCCCAATGCATGCCTTCAATATTGGCCTGGAAATCTTTCTCGGCGCCGCCGGCCCAGCCAAATGAACCCAAACGCAATACTTTTTTATGGAACATATGCTTCAATTTCAGGTCGGAAATTAAATGTGCCATCGGCGGGAACATCTTGTATTCATAAGTGGGCATTGCAATGATATAGCCCTTAGACTCCCAGGCATCAGCCAAGACCATCCCGGTGGGAGACTCGGGGATGCGATGCTCGCTGAAAGGAATACCGCTTTCTTTCAGGGCTTCGCGCACAGTGTCAATCGCCACGCCCGTGTTGCCATACATGCTGGACCACATGAGACAAATCTTCTTCTCGCCGCCATTCTTAGCATAGTCGGCCAGTCTTTTATACATGCCCACCACACGGCCAATATCGCCCTTCCAAATCAATCCATGTGCAGGGGCAATCATCTTGATAGGTAAACCACCCAAAGCAGACAAAGCATTGAGCACCGGCTGGGAGAATGTGGCTACAATATTGGCATAATAACGCAGTGTTTCTCTCTCGTAAAAATCAAGTTTTCCAGGTGTCATATCTGTGTCATAAATAGCATCTTCTTCCACAGCGCCATAGCTCCCGAAAGCGTCACAGCTGAATAATGTTCCTGAATTTTTCTCGAAAGTAACCATGGTCTCGGGCCAATGCACATTGGGTGCCTCATAAAATACCAGTTCTTTTCCGCCGCCAAGATCCAGGCTGTCGCCTGTCTTCACGGTGCGGATATTTTCTGTAATGCCATAAAAATCACGCAGCATGGGCACTGTCTTTGCCGTGCAGATTAATTGCACATGGGGATGATCTTTAAAGAAATGCCCCAGCCATCCGCTGTGGTCAGGCTCCATGTGATTCACCACCACATGAGACACCATATCCGGTGTGATGCCCACAGAGGCCAGGATCCTTTCATAAGAACCTGGATGCTGCTCTAAATCGACCACGCCAACGGGGCAATATTCCTCGGTGGTGCACCAAGAGTCGATCAAGGCAACTTTGTCACCTTTCACAAAATAGGCATTGATGGCCACACCATCGGGGATAGGCCACAGGCCTTCAAACAAATAATCCTTCTCGCGGATGTTTACACCCACGCGATAGATTCCCTGAGAAATCTCAATCGCTTTCATATCTCTACTCTCCTTGTCAGGTAATAACCATTTTAACGCCCATTTATTTTATATCACAAAATTTGAATTAATAAAATGCCTGTACGCGTGAAATTCAGCGATCTACTCTGGGGATGGGATATACATCCACGGTTTCCAAAAGCAATGCCAAAATTTTGCCCGAAACGAGAATCTGATTAATAGCGTCCATCACAGGTTCTTTCACACTGTTCACAGCGTCTCCTAAAAATGCACTCTCTGGATAACGCTCGAGCTGATTGCGTACTTTATCAATGATAGCCAGTTTTTTGCGGCTGATTTCCAAGGCAACACGCCGATTTTCCGCAGGATAGGCCAAAACAATTTTCACTGTATAAATACATAAAGGTTCACCCGTTCTTGTGCTGGTATAGCCGCGTATCTCCGGCAGGTCTGTATAAAAATAAACAATGCCCATATACATCATTTCATCTACAGGCAATTCTTTTTTACGACAGTTCAGCAGTAAAAATGGCATCATGCACAATAGAAAAATATGTACTATTTTTTTTGCGCAAAAGTGACAAATAAGACCCATAATATCATTTTTATCGGACAAATTACCAGAGTAATTAGAAGATTGCATTGATCTATGAATCCTTTTTATGTTAATTTGAAATGAAAATCTTTTTTGAGGAGTATTTGTATGAGTAATGTTGGAATATGGGGTTTGATACCTCCAATTCTCGCTGTTTACCTTGCCGTCTCGACCAAGGATGTTTTTGTTTCTCTTGTCTCGGGGATTCTCAGCGGCGTGGTAATTATTGCCGTGGCAACTGGGCAAAATGTCCTTGCTGCCTTTACAGGGTTGATTGATCTGATGGCGGATAAGCTTTCAGATAGCTGGAATGCCCGCATTTTGCTTTTTTGTGTTTTGTTGGGTGCTTTAGTAGGCCTTTTCAACCGTTCCGGTGCTGCATATGCCTTTGGGTCCTGGGCAGGAAAATTCATAAAACGTCGCTCCTCCGTTTTATTTTTCTCATGGCTTCTAGGAATTATTTTCTTTTTAGACGACTATTTCAGTGCTCTGAGTGTTGGTTCTGTAGTGCGCCCCATCGCCGATGAAAAAAGAATCTCGCGTGCAAAGCTGGCCTATTTCACCCACACAACAGCCCCCACCGTCTGTGTCTTGATTCCTTTCTCCAGCTGGGTAGTCACCATCATTTCCCAAATCCGTGGTTCAGAGGGTTTCAGTTCTTTGGGCATCACCGAGATGGATTTCTTCATCCGAATGATTCCTTACAACCTGTACATTCTTGTATCCTTGGCACTCTTGCTCATGGTGGCTTTCTCTAAAAGAGACATGCAGCCAATGCTGATCAGCGAAGAGCGGGCTATTTTAGAGAACAAACTGATGAATGAAGAGCTGTATGGCGAATGCCCAGCCAATATCACGCAGGATAATGAAAACCATAATGCCAAGTGGTTTGACATGATGATACCCTTAGGAGTTCTCATTGTGGCATGTCTAATTTCTTTCCCGGTTTCTGGCGGTTTTTTCTCCCCCGTCGAGACGGCTGTTCCTTTTATGGATGCCATTCGTGATGCTGATGCCAGCAAGGCCCTGGCCTATGGTGTATGTTTCACTTTATTTTTCACATATTTATACTTTCTACTGCGCGGCATTTTTAATATCAGCTCAGCCACTTCGGCTCTGACAGAAGGAATGAAATCTATGATGCCTGCGGTGCTGGTTTTGGTTTTGGCATGGATGATTGGGCATGTGATCAGCCGCCCTGTTGCCGAAGGAGGCGTGGGTCTGCCTATCTTTATCGATAATATTCTGCGCAGTGTTTCTTTGCCTATCTGGCTTATTCCTATTTCATTATTTGTGATTTCTTCGCTCATCGCTCTGGCCACAGGAACCAGCTGGGGCACATTTGGCATTATGATTCCCCTGGGCATTCCTATTGCCATGACACTGGGAAGCGCGGCCGGCCTGGAAGGCGAAAGCCTGTTAACCATGGTGATCCTTACTGTTTCGGCTATTGTTTCGGGTGCTGTTTTTGGCGACAATGGCAGCCCTATTTCAGACACCACAGTGCTTTCTGCTGCGGGGGCCAGCTGCCCGCATCTGGAACATGTGGCCACACAGTTTCCCTATGCGCTCATCGCTGCGGTCAGCAGCGGACTGGGTATCCTCATTGCCAGCTTCACGCTCACGGTCTGGCCGGCGCTGATCACCAGTATGATTACAGTATTTCTTATTTATTATTGCCTTTCTCGGCCGCTTCCAAAGATTCTTGGAAAAGACTAATCTGAGTCAGGGGCAATATTTTGTTTCTCTGTCAGGCTTTGCATATAGTAAAGCCTGGCAAAAGTTCCCCTGATATGTACAGGGTATTCATGCAGAACAGATTCATAGGGGTCGTCAAGAAAATGACGGCTGATTTGCTTTCTGGCTTCTTCAGCTGAATAGCGAATATAAACATCAGCCTGTAAAAGCTTGCCCGGATGCGCCTGCACCTGCACGTTTTCATTCTTTTGAGAAAAATGTCTGATATAGCTGTATGTAATGGTATCCAGCCGGCCTTCTCTGTCATCTCTTTCCAAAAATTTAGCACACAGTTCGCGCACCCTGCTCATCTGATCTTTAGCGACAAGAAATCGGCAGATATAATACAAAACCTGTCCTTCTTTTTGTGCGCTTTGCCCGGCACAACGACGCAGCCAATCGGGAATATGATCTAAAAATTCAGATAAAGAAGCATTGTGTAAATTCTCTTGCGGCTCAGTGGTGATATAGCCGCTGAGAAAATGCTCTATAGAAAATGCGGCAAAATACAGCTCACATGGATCACATCGGGAAACAAAATCATCAAGGATAGCTGTTAATGCCTCAATCTGCTCTTGCTGGTTTAAATCTCTGCGTAGAAAAAGCAGCTGCTGAACTTCTTCTTTCGTCATTGGCATTCACACAAAAAAACTAATAATCAGATAAATAATCTGCAATCTGTGTTTGTATGCGGTCTCTGCGGGAAAAAACTTCGACCACCATGGCGCTCTCTTGCTCGGCGAGGCTCAAACGAGTGATATCCGGCACATCAATAATTCTCTGATACATAGCCGTGAATTTATCTTCGTCCATATCCACAGCCTTAGACAAAAGTGAAAGCACCGCATTGCCCGAAACATTAGCTGTTTGCAAATTAGCCAAGGTTGTATCAAGAATATTGCCAATTCTAGGGTCTCTGGGCAAATTTTCAAGACTATTCTTTATCTCTATTAAAACACCCATTTCCTTTCTGCTGTCGCGCACCTCTTTTCTGTCTAATACCTTCTTCTCTCCTTCAGAACCCAGCTGAACATCACGATATGCCTTAGAAATCTCTGCCACGCGTGGATTATTTCCAGAAAAACGATAAATGGCACGCACAGCCTGATTGCCGCCTTCAAGCACAATATTCATGAGAAAAACTAATATAATAAATGAAATAATCACAATAATTGTATAAAAATATCTATTCATGAATAATCACCTTAATTCCCACACTTTGCCAGCTATGTTTGGACATTGACAAAGAGGAAGATTTAAATAATACGTAATTTTTCTCAAACGTCGTGAGAGAAAAATAAGGAATACTCATTCTATCTAGTGAAGAGAGCACCTTGCTGAAGAGACGATGGGGCGAGCCGTTCAGATTTGAGTTCACAAATTCAAAGAGCAATAATTCATCATGAAGCGGGCAATTGCGCAAAAATATTTTGCTTTCGGTAATCACACAAAGCTCATTATTTGTACGCATGCTGGCAAAAAAAGATTCAGGGCTGTCATTAAATTTTCCCGAAAAATGTTCATCAGCAGCAAATTTCCCCACGGCATATATGCCAGGAATCTGCTGAACTTTTAAATCCAGCATAGCCTCCCAAAGCAGACGAAGACCCCAAAGCAAAGCCAGGCTGATTATGGTGCCAAGCACCATATTATTGCCCACAAAACCCTGCACAACAATAGTGCTGAACCCTAAGGTCAGCAAATTATAAAAAGCCCTGGATACAATCAGCAGCTGGCTGCCCACACAGAAAAATCTCCAAAAGGGAGAATGTAAAAAAACAGTGCCGCCGGATAAAACAACACTCATAATGGTGGTGGTGATCAGCAAAAGCAAAGCATGCGTAGGATGAGGGTTTGCATGCAGCAATAAAGGCAGTAAAATCAATTCTGTGATGATCATAAAAATGACGCCGCAGAACAGGCCTGTAATTTCCAGCAGGCGCAGCAAAGAAAAAGACATCGGCTTTCTCTCATGAATCCATTTTTCTAAAAAAACATGCACCATTGTTCGTCTTCTCCTTATTCTATTTCCTTCAAAAAAGCCCTACCATCTGTTGGTAAACGCATTAAAGGCTGACATTAAATCTCCACCCATGGTAGCTGCGACAGAAGCAGCGCTTTGGCCCAAATTATTTTGCATATAAGGATCTGCGCCGTTATTCAGCAAAAAGTATGCTAAATCTATATTAGAATGCTTCACAGCCACCAGCAAGGCATAATCGCCATAGCTGTTTCTTGCATTAATTTTGGCACGATAGCTCATCAATTCAATAGCCACACGGCTGTCTAAATTATAAACAGCCACCAAAATCAGCGGCGTGTTCCCATAAATATTCGGTGCATTTGCATCTGCGCCATAGCTTAACAATAAACTGATAAGCGGGAATGGATTTTCCACGGCAAAAGCCAAATGCAAAGGCATAGACTGTACATAGTCGGGCGTATTTACATCGGCTCCTGCTTCAAGGAGAATACGCATGGCCTGCAAAGCACGGCCTTGCACAGCCGCATGCAAGGGAGTGCTGCCTTCGCTGTCAAGTGTGCGCACAGAAATCCCTTTTTGCAGGAAAAGCAACACAAAGCCTGCTTGATCACGTTGTGAGGCGATGTGCAGGGCTGTTTCGCCATTATGATCAAATTTTTGGAATAAATCCCCATTGATACGCAGAACAGGAAGCAAATAAGCAAAAATTTCATCTTTCGGCGCTTTGCTGCCTGCGCGAATGAGAGCCTCGGCAAAGCGGGCATGATCATAGCTGTCCTTTTGCAGCAGGGCAATATCCAAAGCACTGTTCTTCAGACGATCTTTGGCATTTACATTAGCTTTATAAGACAACAAAACAGACAACACCTTCACAGCAGCGCCTTCGGCGGCGACATGAATAGGCAACTGACCCAGTTCATTCGTGCGCTTCACCCACACATCGTCTTCTTCCAAATATTTGCGCACAGTCACATCATCATCTTCTTTCACCGCACGGAAAAAATCATCCAGAGGATCTTCTTCCTGTGTAATTTCCACCAAAATATCCTCTTCAATGACAGGACTGCTCAGCTCATCCTCCACGATAATCTCTTCCACCGGCTCTGGTTTGGGCTCGGACTTAGGCTCTTTTTTGGGGGGTTCGGGCTTGGGTTCCTCTTTGGGCGGCTCGGGTGCGGGCTCTGGTTCTTTTCTTTCAGGAGGTAATGGCAAAGCGGGCAACACCTGGATAATGGTGGGCGGCAGCTGAGGTTCAGGCTCAGGTTTGGGTTCTTCCCTTTTTGGCTCGGGCTGTGGCGGCGGAGGTGGCGGCAGTGGCGCAGCCTCTCGCACAGGAGGACGATCAATAACAATCACATTATTATTATTATTATTATTATTATTATTGCTTTTATGATCTGAACCCTTAGGTACTTCCACATTCATTGTGGCGCTCGATGTCGTGTTTGAAGGGGCAGGTACAGGGGGAGGAGTTTTTTCTTCCACAACAGGCTCTGGGGCAAATTCAGTACTCGAATTGTCCAATGGCGCAACGCCGGTGAGAGAATTAAGATTATCTTGAGGTGTCAAGGCGGTAGAGCTTTGCGTTATATTGAACTGACAAAAAATAAATAAGAATGCCCAAGCTTTTTTCACCAATTTTGACACCCTGAAAGCCCCGGGGTTTTTAAACATAGCTGGTTAGATTCTCGACTGCACATAGAAACAAACTGTAGTGGATCCCTCTTTTATTTTTTATAAATTTCACTATAATAAATCACAGTTATGGAATCATGGCTGTCATCTTTGGCCTCTGCGTTGCAGCACAACCAAGAATACATAGTTTGTCAGTCTCTGTTGGTCAATTCTTCTTATCAGCGCAGCATTCTTGGCATGCGCGGTTCTTTTCTGCCGCTTTTTCTCAGTCTTCAGAAGCAAAAAAGCCCTCTGGCACTCATCACACCCACACATAAACAAGCCCTGGCAGTGAAAAATGACTTTGAATGTTTTGGCATCAATGCCTTGCTTTTTCCCTCTATACAGCAAAATATTTATGAACCCTCTCAGGTTAATTCGGGCCTGGCCCATCAGCTTTCCCTGCTGGAAAGCTATTCTATTTATATTATTCCCATCCGCTCTTTCCTGAAAAAGCTGCCGGCCAAAGAATATATTGCCAATCTGTCCTTTTCCCTGGGCATCAATGAAAATATTGATATTTCTGCTCTGTGTGAAAAGCTGACGTCTCTAGGCTATCTTCGCACGCCCAGAGTCAGCCTGCCGGGCGAATTTGCCGTGCGCGGGGAAGTTTTAGATATTTTTCTGCATCAGGAAAATCTGGCCCATCGCATTCAGTTTGAATTTGATCAAATCTCGCAGATTCGTCTTTTCGACGTGGAAAATCAAATCAGTCATGCCCATGTAGAGCAGATGCATATCCTTCCCGCCAGAGAGGCTATACTCACAGAAAAAGACTTTTCTGTGATCAGCGAGCATTGGAATAAAAGATACCCCCGCATCCCTTTGAATATTGAAAAATTGCAGCAGGAAATTCATTATCATGAATTATTCCTTCCTCTTGTGTTCAATCACAGCTATTCTATTGCAGACTATCTTCCTAAAGGCAGCCAGCTGATTTTTGTTGAACATGAAAATATTATCCATCATGCCCAGGCCTTCAAACATGAGCTGACAGAATTGTATAAACAAACGCTGCGTAAAGGCCAGAGTGTGCCTTCTCCTGAAGATTTATTTTTCAGCCATGATGAATTAACGCCGCCCCAAGGCGCTGTTTTTCTGAAAAATCTGCCCTCTGTCGGCGAGGCTGTTGACTTGAATTTCACCATTGAAGGGGCACGCAGCTTTTTTGGCAATATCAGCCTTTTAAAAGAGGAATTGCAGCAATTACTAAAAAATCAATATCAAATTTTTATCTTTGCCGAAACACAGCAGCAAAGCCTGCGCATCAGAGAGCTTTTTTCCGGCATGAATATCACGGTGATTCCCCATGGGCTTTCAAGCGGCTTTTGTCTTCCCTCGGCCAAGATTTTGATTCTCTGTGAACATGAGATTTTCGGGCGGAAAAAACGCTCTGCCTCGTCTGCACACAAAACTATGGCCACACAAGCCATCGACAGCTTTGTAGATTTGTCTCCTGAAGACTATGTGGTGCATGTGAATCATGGCGTCAGCCAATTCAAAGGCATTCAACGCATGCGCACCGCAGGTCAGGAGCGCGACTACATCGTCTTGGAATTTGCGGATAAAGATATTGTCTATCTGCCCATAGAACAGGTGAACCTGGTGCAGCGCTACATTGGCCAGGAGGGAAGCCATCCCCGCTTGGACAAAATTGGAGGTAAAAGCTGGAATGCTAAGAAATCCCAGGCACGCAAAAGCGCTGAAGAATTGGCCGACTATTTGCTCGACCTGTATGCAAAGCGCGAAGCCAGCCAGGGCTTTGCCTATCCGGCCGATGATCAGTTCCAGCTGGAATTCGAAGCTGACTTTCCCTATCAGGAAACAGCCGATCAGCTGGTGGCCATTGCGGAAATTAAAAAAGATATGGAAAGCCCAAAACCCATGGACCGCCTGGTGTGCGGCGATGTGGGCTATGGCAAAACAGAGCTGGCCATGCGTGCCGCCTTCAAGGCCGTGATGGCAGGAAAGCAAGTGGTCATTCTCTGCCCCACAACAATCCTCGCCGAGCAGCATTATAAAAATTTTCTTCAGAGATTTCATCGTTTTTCTTTTATCCGCATCGCCTTGCTCAGCCGCATGGTGGACAGGAAAAAACAAACACAGATTATGCAAGACTTGCCCCAGGGCAAGGTGGACTTGCTCATCGGCACACATCGCATCCTCAGCAAAGATATTGTTTTTCGTGACCTGGGTCTGCTCATTGTGGATGAAGAGCAGCGATTTGGTGTGAAAGACAAAGAAAAAATTAAAAATCTGAAAGCCAATATTGATACATTGATGCTGTCGGCCACGCCGATTCCGCGCACATTGCATA
>JAHHUI010000014.1 GCA_020024055.1 Spirochaetaceae bacterium
TTGTTGGCGTGTATATGATGCTGCCAAGTCAGAAATTAGGGCTGCCCACAGTGGCTTCGGTGAATGTGGAAAGGTATATGGGTGAATGGTATGAAATTGCTCGTCTTCCAAACAGATTTGAGAAAAACAGTATTTATGGCAATGTAAAAGCTGAATATAAAATGAATTCTAAAAAAGGTTATGTAGAAGTGCATAATTCTTATCAGGATCAAAATGGTGAGATGAAATCTGCCAAAGGAATCGCTTTTGTGACAGACCCAGAGACAAACAGCAAGTTGAAAGTTTCCTTTTTGCCCGTATTGAAATATTGGGGTGTGGGTGCGGCTCCATATTATATCATTGAACTGGATGAAAAAAATTATAGGTATGCCATGGTAGGTTCGCCCGACAGGAAATATTTATGGATTTTAGCCAGAAGCGAGGCCCTTCCTACATTAACATATAATGCCCTGGTGAAAAGAGCTCAGGAATTGGGGTTTGAGACACAAAGGCTTTTTGTAAATCCTATTGAGAAAAAATAGTTTTTAAAAAGTTGACAGATAAAAATTTTTGTTATATAAAGATCCTAATTTTAATATAAAAGAGGGGTCTTTATGCACGTTAAAGCCAATAGTATTAGCTTATGGGTTAAAGTAATTGGTTCATTCATTCTTCTGACTGCCATGTGCCTGAAAGGATTCAATGTCTGGCAGATTAATATGCAAGATGTGATTACAACGGTGCTGGCTATGCAGGCCTTGGTTCTGCCTATCGATGTCAGCAAAATTAAAACGTCTACGGCTGATAAAGAATAAAACTAAAATTATCAGTTTATTGAAATTCTATGCCCTTCATGGGTATAGAATTTTTTTAAACGACAGTCAGTATAACTGGAGATGAAAGAGGTATTTACTATGTTAGATAATATCATTATGACGGCTGTTATTGCTGGCGTGGTTGCTGTTGTTTCATTTTTTTTAGGTATTATGACACGTAAATCTCGTGAGCAGGCACACGTGTTGAAGTCTATAAGCAAAACTGCCAAAGAATATGAGAAAATTAATTTAGAAGCACAAAAGGATACACGCAGTGATGAAGATGTTCTTAAGAAGTACTAGTATACTGATATTAGTGGCTGCTTGCAGCCACTACAACAGCGCCGGCATAGCTGTGATGCCTGAGCCACCAGAGCATCCGGCTTTGAAGCGTCCCGAATTGATGGACCCTCAAGATAAGGCACGCCTGGCTGATTTCTATCGCAGCTATGAAGTCTATCTGAAGAAATTAAAGGCCTGGAAAAAGGCTTTTAAGTAACGGTAACCCAATCAGAAAATCGACACCAGGCCTTTTTTGTCTTAAACAATTGTGGTGTAATGATTTAAAAAGATAAAATCTACCAAAGATAGGCCTTGAACCTATACGGATCACCTCTAAGCAAATATTGAGTCTGGTATTTTGCCGTTTCGATTCCTGCCGTAGGATACTTGTTCTATGAAAGCCTTGACAAGAGTTTTTGTTTTTATAAAAATGAAAATATGAAAAAACTAATGGCTCAAATGATTGTTGTGTTTTTGGTTTTGGAGATCGTGACAGGAATATTATTGATTACAATTTCTGCTTCTCCAAATTCTACTATAGATATGCGAGGCATTATTAAAATGGCACATAGATCAATTTTTTCTATTGCCTATCTTGTATTTGTTATTATTCATTGCTGGATGCTACGCAAATCTATTGCCAAGCAGTTGAGGAAGGGCAGGTTGGATACCAAGTATATTATTATACTTGCTCTCTTGGCCTTATCTGTCATGGCTTTTATTCCCGGCAAAGTTTTTGGTCCTTATCCCATTTCTCTCATCGTGCATGGCGTCGCTATTCCTTCGATGATTGCTGTTTTAATTTGGGTTCATATTCTTGCTCAGAAAAAAGCTAAAGCGGAAAGAGAAAGACTTCAAGGAAACTAGCAATTTGTAAAAGTTAAGGTTTGCCGGAGATGGGACTTGAACCCATACGAGGTCACCCTCAGTAGATTTTGAGTCTACCGTGTCTGCCATTTCACCACTCCGGCGCACTGTCCTTATCTTCTCATAAGAACGATTGTTTTGTCAAGATTCCTGTTTTTTCTGTGTCTTTTCACCGGGGATAGGCTTGGCGTTTTTACACTTAGGATAATTGGAACAGGCCAAAAACCATCCACTGCGTCCTTTCTTCACCACCATCTCGCCGCCACATTTTTCACACACTCCTGGGTTTTCCACCACCGGCGGCTGTTCCACTTCACCTGTGCTGGAAAGAGAGAGTGTGTTTTTGCACTCAGGATAGCCTGTACAGGCCAAGAAAGGCCCTCTTCGGCTCATTTTCACCACCATAGGCTTGCCGCATTTGTCACAGATTTGCTCTGGTGCCGCAGGCAGCACCACGGGCTTGCCCTGGCTGTCTGCCGACATGGTCATTTTGCATTCGGGATAGCGTGTGCATGAATAAAAATTTTTCCCCCAACGGCTTTTTTTCAACATCATAGCTGCGCCGCATGTGGGGCACTTCACCTCTTCCTGGTTCACGGCTGTCTCTGATTTTTCGTCGTCTGGAGTTTCATCTTCCTGCCCGGGCATAGGTAAAAGCCCTTTACATTCAGGATAGGAACTGCATCCCAAAAAGGCACCGCTTTTGCTGTATCGCACCACCAGGCCAGAGCCGCACAGCGGGCACACTTCTGGGCCTTCCCATGCGCGGCCTTTCAGCGGCTGAGCTTTTTCCATGGCTGAATCCAATTCATCTTTGAAGGGATGATAGAAATTGTCTAAAACCTGTGTGAAACTGGCTTTGCCTTCTTCAATATTATCCAAATGTGTTTCCATTGCGGCGGTGAATTGATAGTCAACAATATCATTAAAAAATTGGTCCAGCATATCATTCACGGCGATGCCCAGCTCGCTGGCATGAAAGGCCCGTGCCTTTTGAATGACATAGCCGCGTTCGAGGATGGTCTGAATAATGGGCGCATAGGTGGAAGGACGGCCAATGCCTTCTTTTTCCAGGGCCTTCACCAGGCTTGCTTCGGTATAGCGCGCGGGCGGCTTGGTGAAATGCTGGGCAGGATGCCATTGCAGGAAATGCACCGGGCTGCCGGCCGCCAAAGGCGGCAGATATTGTTCGCCATGTACCTCTCCATCTTCGGATCCGCGGCGATCCAGGGCCAAAAAACCATTGAATAATAATGTGCGGCCCTTGGCCTCAAATTTGCCCTCTGCAGCTGTTAAATAAGCTGTCGTATTCAAGAAACGTGCATTGGGCATCTGGCTTTGAATGAAGCGCCGCCAGATTAAGTCATACAGATTCCATTCATCATGGGAAAGGATACCCTTAAGTTTATCAGGAGTTAAGAATACCGATACAGGCCGTATGGCTTCGTGGGCTTCCTGGGCATTTTTGTCGCTGCTGCTATAGACATTGGGCTTTAAAGGCAGATATTTATCTCCATGCTTTTGGCTGATGTATTCGCGTGCCTCGGCAATTGCTGAAGGGTCTACCATCATTGAGTCTGTACGCATATAGGTGATAAGACCTGTGGCCACGCCATCCACTTCCACACCTTCATACAGTTTCTGGGCCACGCGCATTGTGCGTGTGGCGCCAAAGCGCAGGATAATATTGGCAGCCTGCTGCAATGTGCTGGTGATAAAAGGTCCATGCGGCTGGCTTTGAGATTCTTTGCTTTCCACTTTGATCAGGTCAAAGGGCTGTTTGTCCAAAGCCTGCAGTACCTGCTGCATGCTCTGCTCGCTGGCGGCCAGGGGATTCCCCAATTCAAATCGTTTATCCTGCCAATGCGTCAGATGCGCGCGGAATTTTTCCTTGCTCTTTTCATCTTCAAGAGAGACATCCAGGCTCCAATATTCCTGGCTTTTAAAGGCACGGATTTGCTTCTCGCGTTCCACCACCATGCGCACCGCCGGGCTTTGCACACGGCCGGCAGACAGGCTCTTGGCAATTTTTTTCCATAAAAACGGAGACAGATTGAACCCCACCAGGCGGTCAAGAGCGCGCCTTGCCTGCTGGGCATTCACCAAATTCATATCAATATCGCGCGCATTTTCCAGGGCTTGTAAAATTGCTTTTTTTGTCACGGCCTGATAGGTGATGCGACGGGTTTTTTCCTCTGGAAGCTCCAGGGCTTCTTTTAAATGCCAGGCAATGGCCTCACCTTCGCGGTCAGGGTCGGGTGCCAGGTAAATCTCGCTGGACATCTGGACGGCTTTTTTCAATTCCTGAATTTTTGCTTCTTTGCCTTTAATCGTTTCATATGTCATGGCATAGCCGTTGTCCACGTCAATGCCCAGGGCCTTTTTTCCGCGGCCTGTTTTGGGCAGATCGCGTACATGGCCAATGCTGGAAAGGGCAATAAAGTCATTCCCCAGGAATTTCTGGATAATTTTGGCTTTGTGAGGGCTCTCTACGATAATAAGTTTTTTAGATGATTTGGCTGCAGACATGAAATACCTCAAAAAATATAGACAGGTTTATGATATACAGACTGTGTGGAAATTCGTCAAGTAAAAAATTAAGAAAACATAAAAAAAGATTATTTATGCACTTTTTGCGTGTAAAAATGCCTTTGCCCATTCCACCATGTTAAAAAGCGATATTGCAGGCCGCCAAAGAATTTCTGCTGAATTTGTATTGCATGCAGCCCAATATAGCGATAATGCCAGCTTTCATATTTATAACCAGTCTGCTTTTCATGCGCGGCGGGGAATGAAAGAGAAAAGCCATATTTATGTGCATTTTCAGCAAGCCATACTTGCGCCGGCGTGCCTGTGAAAGAGCTGTTGATAGGATAAAAATCAACCGCTGTGCCCAGCTGATGCTGCGAGGCACCCGCCGGCGCTGAAATGCGCATCGCCTCTTTGCTGCCCAGTTTTTCTATCCAGCCTGCATAGGTCTTTTTCTGATACGCATAGCTTCGATAGCCGCTGGCCACATACAGAGCAATGCCCTCTTTTTCTGCGGCCTTTATCATCTTTTCCAGGTCTTTCATCATGAGAGAAGACACCATCAAATGCTTGCGCTTCACCCGGGCCCAGCTTTGCTCAGAGAGATCGGTCAAATCATCGGGGGCATAATGTGAAGAAAGCTTATGCTGTTTGTCCACCAGCATAGTCAGCTCTCTGGGTTCTTTGATAATTTTTTCCAGCAGAGTTAAAAATTCTTTTTTATTCAGAATAATATTTTTTTGCGTCTGTGCATCTAAAGATGCCAAAGTCGCTTCAAATTCTTGCTGGCTCAGTGTTTTTTTAGACAAAAGCGACGTAGCATCCAGGGCAGGCAATCCCGCCGCCAGAAGATGCGCCGCATAGACAGTAAAGAAAAAGATCCTAGCCAAATTTGTCATAGAAAATCTCATTCTCGCTCATGCCTTTGCTGGTGAGGAAAGAGATGGCAGCATGCAGCATGCCCGGCCCCCCGCATAAATAACCCTGGCTATTGGCAATTTCTTCAGACGTCAGGTGTTTTGTGGCTGTCTGCACCACATTGCCCACATCGCCAGACCAGGATTTTTTCACCACGTCTACACAGGGGTAAAATTTGAAATTAGGCAGGTTTTTGCCCAGCTGTGCCATTTCTTCTTCATAAAACAAGTCATCTTCATCGTGCCCGCCAAAGAAGAAATGCACGGTGCGGTTAATTTTATAATCGCTCATATATTTCAGGATAGATCGCATCGGCGCCATGCCCGAACCGCCGGCAATCATAATAATATGCTTATCGCTCTCGCGCAGATAAAAGTCACCGAATGGACCCACCAAAGACATTTGATCGCCTTCTTTCAGATGATTGTGAATATAGGTGGAAGCATAGCCGTTTTCCACCAGGCGCACTAAGAATTTCAATTCGCCTTTTTCTTCAGGAGAGGTGGCAATGCTGTATGAACGGAAAGCAGAAAAAGTGACATTGCTATAGGCAGGAATGCGCAGCAGCATAAATTGCCCGGCTTTGAATACCGGCGGATTGTTCGCATCACAGCTGACAGTCACTTCTTTAATGCTTTCTGTCATGTCTTTAATACTTGTTACTTTTGTGCGATACAGCTTTGCCGCCAATTCGTCATCAGAAAGGAAAACCTGCACATCATTTTCCAGTTTGACCTGGCATGCCAGGCGCACGCCGTCTTCTCTTTCCTCATCGCTCAGGTGATTCATCTCGGCTTCTGTGAATGCCCCTGCCCCCCGCACGCGCACACGGCACAGCCCGCACAGTCCTTTTCCTCCACAGGCAGAGGGAACAAATAATCCTGCGCCGCTGAGCACCTGGAAGAGCAATTTGCCCTCGGGCATTTCCAATACTTTCAGACCGTCATTGATAGTCACTTTTACAGACATATTAAAATCTCCTTTTTTATATTCTATTTGCTTGCGGGGTGTTCGGATAGCGTTCTTTAAGAGTTTTTTGAATCACATCACGCTGTGAAGGCATATGATGTCTTTGAAACAACAACCCCGCTTCATACAATGCCTGGGCTGCAATGTCAGGATATGAGCGGAAAGTCTGCTCAATCAGCAGGAATTCTTTCGCCGCCTGGGTTATGTCTCCCTGCTTTTCATAGATCTGGCTTTTTTCCTTGCGCGCCTGGAAATATTGCTGGGGCGAAAGCACCAAATTCAATGCTGTGTCATAACTGGAAAGCGCCTGCTGATAATCTTGAATCTTTTTGTAAAAACGTGCCTGCACAAGATTCACCTGGCTGCGCTCTATTTCGTCCAGGGCTTGTAAAGGCAGATCAGCAAGAATTTTCTGCACTTTGGCCTTTTGGGCTTTGTCCGCTTTTTCTATCCAGGCTAAAATCAATGGGGCCCTTGTGGCCGCAGGAAGATAAATCTTTCCTGAGCCAAAGAGCAGATTTTGCAAGGTTTTTGCATCGGATAATTGGGCAATTTTTCGCGACACCAACAATGCTTCAGCAGAGCCCGAATCTTCTTTGATATAACTTAAATAAGTGTTCAAAGCAGCGACATATTCGCCCATGGCCTCTAAATTGCCCGCCTGGGAATATAATGATATCAATTTGAATTCTTTATTTTGAATCTCATTAAAAAGCTCTAAAGCAAGAGAATATTTTTGCGCTGCGGCTGCCTCTTCAGCCAAGGTGTAGGCCGTTTGATCCACCAGGTCGGGATTGCTGTTGCGCATCTGGCGCAGCATGGGCATCAGGCGATTGTCATTGCTTTTCAGCATGGCAGAGAGCATGGCCGATGTAGCCTCGCCGTCTGTGCTGTCTTTGCGCAGAGTATCCGTGTTGTCAGCCTGGCGAATACTTAAAGAAAGCTGATAATTAACAATGGCGGCTGACCAGTTTTTCTGCTTTTCATAACTTTTACCCAGCCAAAAATACGCCGCCTTGCTGCCGTCGGGTTCCTGATTGTCATTGATAATTGCCTTGAACATATCTGTCGCGGCGCTGTCGCCCGCGCGATAATGGTTCAGTGCAGCCAAATAACGCGCATCGCGCCTGTGGACAAAATCGCTGCGTGCGGCCAGCGCGTCATAGATTTGGGCGGAACGCGAAAATTGGCCCATGGATGTGTAAATCGCAGCCTGAAGAATTTGCCAGAAGACCAAAGAAGAATGTTCGTAGATGCCGCTGCTCAGCTGATGCGCTTTGTCTATTTGCTTGGCGAGGAATGCTGCCAGAGCTCTGGCTTGATGAAGAGATTCAAACTCATGCGCGTCGGTATTTGCCTGGGCCTGGGCAAAATATTCTTCGGCGCGCACATATTCCGCCCGTCGGGCATAAGCCAGCGCCATATAATAATTTGCCTCTGATTTCACCTGCGCATTTGCCGAGATATTCAAGGCCATGCTGCCGTCGGCCATTGCCTGATTATGGTCGCCGTTTTCTGTCGCGGCCCAGCTTTTGCATAAATAATAATAGGCCAGCCAATCTGTTTCCGGGGCCTGCTCGATAGGTAGCGTGCCAAGAAATTTCTGTATATCAGAGGCTTTGCCCAATGAGCGCAGGGCCGCCAGATACAACATATCCCTGTCTGTCCATATTTTTTGTTCCTGATTGTCGTTATTTGCCAGGGAAGGAGAGAGATAATCTTTCAGATTGTCCTTCGCAGCCGTGAAATTTTTCTGTTCAAAGAGATAAAAAGAGCGGGCATAGCGTGCCTGAATGCCTGTTTCGTGAGTAGAATTTTGTATTTGTTCCAATATGGATACGGCTTTGTCCGTCTGATTGTTATGCGCGTAATACACGCCTTGAATATAGGAGAGACGATCTTTTTCCTGTTTTGTCAAGGGCATATTGATAAGGGCCAGCAGAGTTTTTTCGTCTTTATTGTCCGCAGCGCGTATGCCTAATTCCACGCGCGCGATCAGGCGTTCCAGACTGGGACAGGCATCATCGGCAATACTTTGCAGTAATGCTTCCTGCTGTGTGCCGGCAGAAATCTGCGCCAGGGCAAAATGAGCGGCCGCCGAAAGCGGGCTTTGCGGATATAATGATGCCAGCAGGCGATAACGGGCAGCCGCATCGGCCTCGCGCTGCATAAGAGAGTAATTTTGTCCCTGATAAAAAAGGGCATAAGGGATATAGATACTGCCTTTCTCATGGATAATATTTTCCAGCACGTCAACGGCCTGGGGATAGTCGCCTTTTGCCATGCGCCCCCGGGCGTAAATGAGCATGGCCTGTGTGTCCTGATGCAGGGGCGGCTGATTTTGCAGGGCCGCCTGGAGATTTTGGGCCAGATGCTCAACAGGGGATTTTTGTTCCCTTGGCCGGCCCAGCAGGGCCAAAGCCTCATCGGGTTTTTTAAGATCAACTAAGGCCAGGGCGTGCCAGAAATTTTTGCCCGCTATGACTGTATCGGTTTTGTCAATTTTTTGAAAAAAAAGATCGGCTAAAGCGCTTTGTCCGCTTATCATCGAGGCCAAAGCCGCTTCATACAGCTGCACGGCGTCCGGATTTTCCCGTGAGGAAATATTTTCTAGAATTTGCCACAGAGATTCGCTGTCGAATTCATTTTGGGCCTGAATATTTTTTAAGGGAAAAAGAAGTAATAGAAAAAGGTAAGCAATAGTGAATAAAAAGCAGTTTTTCATATGAAAACACACCCGACTGATTCACGCAGGTTTATAAGATTGAGTCTCGGCATGAAAAAAAGACTTCTTAAGAATTAAGGAATAGAGTTTGCCCAGGTGTAAAAATATGTGTAATTTTTAATTAAAAGAGAAAGGAAAAGCAAGCCTCGGCAGACAGACTGAAAATTTTAAAAAAGCTTTAAAAAATGAATAAAAGGTTGAACATTCTTGAAAATCGGTAAATTTACATAAAAAACTTGCGTCAAGTGCTAGACCATTATAAGTTGATTATGTTAAAGTAAAAAGTGTAGTCTTTAGCCCCTTACGGGCGGGTGCTGTAGAGTTGTTTTTCCTTATGATGAAAAAATACTTGGGGAACAGCATTTCAGTGGCCCCTTTTTTCATTGGTGGCATATTTAAACTAAGCGTACAACGTGAAAGAGAGGAGAATATCTGTAAAAATGGAAATGCAGTTAGGTGAACTTATTCAAAAGATTAAAGAGGATGGCGTTGTAAGTGCACAGCAGCAGTCTGTACGTATCATTCAGGAAGCTGAACAGCGCGCCCAGGCTTTGATAAAGAGCGCCGAAGAACGCGCGCAGAAAATTGAAGAAGAGGCAAAAGCCAAAGCCGCTCAGGACGAGGCCCGCGGTCGTGAGGCATTGGTGCAGGCCAGCCGTGACTTGCTGCTGAATATGACCAATAGAATTACATCTTTGCTGGATGCTTCCCTGGGTAAGGCCGTGGCCCAGGCCGCCGATGAAAAGACATTGAATACTTTGATTGGTTCTGTATTGAAAGGTATGGATAAGAAAAATGATTATGTCATTGAATTATCCCCCGGCGATGCCCAGAAAATGGGTGAAGCCTTAATTGCCTCTTTGGGTAAAGAGGTGAAAGGCGGCCTGGAGATTCATCCTACAAAGATGGTGGAAGCCGGATTTAGAATTCAGGAAAAAGAGGGTAGGGCTTTTTATGATTTTTCCAGCAAGACCATTGCAGAAAATCTTGCTGCCTATGTGAACCCTAAATTGGCAGAGGATATTAAGAAAGCAGCTGGTTTAAGCTAGGGAAGGGGGTAGGGAATTGGCAAATTTATGTTACCTGCTATCCAGCTTGCCAACATTGTTTTTTGGCAGAAATCCTCAAATTACTTATGAGGATTTTTTGGATGCTGCAAGTCGTTCGCTCAGTGTCTCTGAGTTTAAGAGATTAAAATCTTTCAGCAACAGCCGGCCGCCGTCGGTGCTTGACGGCATGAATGGTCTGGAAAAGGAATATTGGAACTGGGAGATTAGTCTGCGTAATGAACTGGTGCGCCTGAGGGCTGAGGTGCTGGGTGTGAAGCCGGATCGTTATTTAAATAATTATGGCAGTGCCGGCCTGGCCGCGACTGTGGCGCGTGATGCCTTTCGTGAGGATGATCCGTTAAAGGTGGAAGAGTATTTAACCAGGATTCGTTATGATTGGTTAGAGTCTCAAAAGGGTGGGCGTATTTTTGATTTTGATGTCTTGTTGATTTATTCCATGCAGCTGCAGCTTTTGCAGCGTTATCATTCTTTTGATGAAAGTATTGGTCGTGAGAATTATAATCGAGTATATAACGCGTTCTTAAGTGAGGCGGAATCTGTGTTATTGGAGAATATTTCATGAGTAAAGGTGTTGTCAAAGGTCTTAACGGCAATATGGCCACAGTGGAATTTGATGGATTTGTGTCTATGAATGAAGTGGCCTATATTGTGACAAGTGAAGGAGACAGACTGAAAAGCGAGATTATCCGCGTGCGTGGAAATGCTTGCCAGGTTCAGGTATTTGAAATTACCCGCGGTGTGCGCGTGGGAGACCAAGTGGAATTTACCGGCGAGCTGCTTTCCGCCCAGTTGGGCCCGGGTCTTTTGGGTCAGATTTATGATGGTTTGCAGAACCCGCTGCCCGAATTGGCAGAAAAAGTAGGGTTTTTCCTGAAGAGGGGTGTGTATTTAGACCAGCTGCCCTCTCAGAAGAGATGGGATTTTGCTCCTTCTGTGAAGGCGGGTGACAGCGTGGAAGCCGGTGATGCCATTGGCACTGTGCCTGAGGGCCCGTTCCAGCACAAGATTATGGTCCCTTTCGGTGTGCAGGGCGCATATAAAGTGAAGTCGATTAAGTCCAGCGGTACCTATACCGTGAATGAGGCCATTGCCGAGATTGAATCGGAGAATGGCGATGTGATGCCTTTGTTTTTAAGCTTTAATTGGCCAATTAAGAGGGCAGTGACCTGCTATGCAGAGCGCCTGAAACCCAAGGATCCCATGGTGACGAAGCTGCGCATTATCGATGCTTTCCTGCCTGTGGCCAAGGGTGGTACTTTCTGTACACCTGGGCCTTTTGGCGCCGGAAAGACAGTGCTTCAGCAGATGATCAGCCGCAATGCCGACGTAGACGTTGTAATTATTGCTGCCTGTGGTGAGCGTGCCGGTGAGGTTGTGGAAACCCTGAAGGAATTCCCTGAATTGACAGACCCGCGTACCGGCAAGAGCCTGATGGAGCGTACTATTATTATTGCCAATACAAGCTCGATGCCTGTAGCCAGTCGTGAGGCATCTGTGTATACAGCGGTGACGATGGCTGAGTATTATCGCCAGATGGGCCTGCATGTTCTGCTTTTGGCAGACTCGACCAGCCGCTGGGCCCAGGCCATGCGCGAGATGAGTAGTCGCCTGGAAGAGATTCCCGGTGAGGAAGCTTTCCCTGCTTATTTGGAATCGACCATTGCGGCATTTTATGAGCGCGCCGGTTTGGTGAAGCTGAAAAATGGCAAGCTGGGTTCTGTCACAATTGGCGGTTCCGTCAGCCCTGCCGGTGGTAACTTTGAAGAGCCTGTGACACAGGCTACATTGAAAGTGGTGGGTTGTTTCCTGGGTCTTTCGCGTGAGCGTTCTGACGCACGTAAATATCCGGCCATTCAGCCTATTGATTCCTGGAGCAAATACACAGGTATTATTGATCCGGTAAAAATGGAATTTGCCCGCACCATTCTCAATCGTGGTATTGAGGTGGACCAGATGATGAAAGTGGTGGGTGAAGAGGGTACCAGCAATGATGACTATCTACTGTATCTGAAAGAGGAATTCTTGGATTCTGTCTATCTTCAGCAAAATGGTTTTGATCCTTTTGACGCGAGTGTCAGCCCTGAGAGACAGGCTCATGTATTCGAGATTATTCTCTCGATTCTGGCCAGCCAGCTGAAATTTGACGACAAGAATGCAGCCCGCAGCTGGTTTGCTCAGATACGTCAGCGTTGTTTGGACTGGAACGGAACCGAATGGGACAGCGCTGAATTTAAGAAGCTGGAGACAGATATCATTGCGTCTTTGAAAGAGCGTCAGACCGGAGAATATTTGCAGGGTGCACCGGTGTTGAAGGGGGAGAGATAGGTTTATGACGAAAGTTTATAATCGTATTGAAAGTATCTCTGGTAACGTTATCAGCGTACGTGCCAGCGGTGTGAAGTATGAAGACTTGGCTGAAATTAAAACACGTTTTGGTTCCAGTCTGGCTCAGGTAATTAAGCTGGATGGTGATATGGTCAGTCTTCAAGTTTTCTCCAGTGGCCGCGGTGTCACCACGAATGATGAAGTACGCTTTTTGGGTCATCCGATGGAAGTCAGCTTCAGCGAAAATCTTTTAGGCCGTATTTTTGACGGATCGGGTGATCCGCGCGACAATGGCCCCAAGCTGACTGAAAATATGGTGGAAATTGGTGGTCCGTCTTTCAACCCTGCCAAGCGTATTGTTCCTAAGCAGATGATGCGCACGGGTATTCCGATGATTGACTTGTTCAATACATTGGTGATGAGCCAGAAAATTCCAATTTTCAGTATTTCTGGTGAGCCCTATAACCAATTACTGGCTCGTATTGCCATGCAGGCCAAGGCCGATGTGATTATCCTGGGTGGTATGGGTTTGAAATATGATGACTATTTATACTTTAAAGAAACCCTGGAGGAAGGCGGCGCGCTGAGCAGAACCAGTATGTTCATTCATACAGCCAGCGACCCTGTGGTTGAATGTCTGATGGTGCCGGATATGAGCTTGGCTGTGGCCGAGCAATTTGCCTTGAAGGGTAAAGATGTGCTTGTTCTGTTGACAGATATGACAAACTTTGCCGACGCCATGAAGGAAATTGCCATTACTCAGGAGCAGGTGCCTTCTAAC
The DNA here is from genome assembly GCA_020024055.1 of Spirochaetaceae bacterium. Taxonomy (GTDB): domain Bacteria; phylum Spirochaetota; class Spirochaetia; order WRBN01; family WRBN01; genus JAHHUI01. The sequence goes on from JAHHUI010000014.1 coordinate 13,261, forward strand.
CGTGGTTACCCTGGTGACCTGTATAGCCAGCTGGCCAGCCGCTATGAAAAAGCGGTGGATATTGAAGGAACTGATTTTGGGTCAATCACCATTTTAGCCGTGACAACCATGCCCGGTGGTGACGTAACTCATCCGGTTCCCGACAATACTGGTTATATCACCGAAGGTCAGTTCTATCTGCGTGGCGGACGTATCGAACCTTTTGGTTCTTTGTCTCGCTTGAAGCAACAGGTGAATGGCACTACACGCAAAGATCATCGTGTTTTGATGGATAGTTTGATTAAGCTGTATGCCAGCTATAAAGACTCCCTGGAGAAGAAATCGATGGGTTTCACCATGTCTGAATGGGATGAAAAACTGCTGAAATATGGCCGTCTTTTTGAAGAACAGATGATGGATTTATCCGTGAATATTTCTTTGGAAGATGCATTGGACAATGGCTGGAAGATTCTGGCTGCTTGTTTCAGCCCTGAAGAAACAGGAATCCGCAGTGATTTACTGAAGGAGTTCTGGCCCTAGGGAGGTGTAGGTATGGCAACGATTAAGCTGACCAAAAATGAGCTGAAAAGACAAAAAGATCAGCTCAAAATGTTTAAACGCTATTTACCTACTCTGGTTTTGAAGAAGCAGCAGTTGCAGGCTGAGATCTGGGCTGCTGAACGAGAACTGAATGAATGCCAAGAAGCCTATGAAAAATTGTTGAAGCAATTTGATAGTTGGATTGGGGTTTTTGGCGAGCCGGTTGGGTTTGAAGATGGGTTTTTCCGTCTGACAGAACTTCAAATTGAGCGTGGAAATGTGGCAGGTGTCAGCATTCCTATATATAAAAGCGCGAAATTTGAGCCTGTGCCGTATGATTTGTTTTTAGTTCCCGTGTGGGTAGATAAAGCAGCTGTGAATATGCAGAAGGCAATGGAATACGACATTCGTGTGCGCGTGGCGCAAAGAAAGGTTGAGCTCTTGCGTTATGAACTGCGTGTAACAACTCAAAGGGTAAATCTCTTTGAAAAGGTAAAAATTCCTGAATGCAAAGAGAATATTCGTAAAATCAGCGTGTATTTGGGCGATGCTCAAACCGCTGAAGTTGTGCGCGGCAAACTGAGCAAGAAAAAACTGGAAGGAGTCGGGGCTTAAGTATGATAGAGAAAATGAAAAAAGTTTCCTTGGTACTGCTCTCTAAAGATAGAGAATCTGCCTTGGGTCACTTAGCAAATGCACAGGTATTTCATTCTGCTGCACCCGAAGGAAGCAGCGAGAAATTATCTGAATTACAGGCTCAGCGGGCGCATGTGGGCTTTGCCCTGGAAGCTTTGCCGAAAGTAAAAAAGTTTTCTTCGGAGCAGATTGATATTTTAAGTGTGGTGGAAAATATTCACACATACCGTACAATGCTTTCTGAAAATGAAGAAATCATCCTGACCAATGCACGTGAATTGCAGCGTGCAGGCATGTGGGGTGACTTTGACAGAGAAGACTATGATGTATTGATTCAGGCGGGGCTCTTTGTCGGTTTATATCAGGTGCCCAAAAAGGAATATGCCCTGTGGCAGAAGGAATCGGCTGCTGCCATTATTAAAGTAGGCAATCATAAAGGTAAAGTTATGGCTTTGGCTGTGGGCTTTAAAGAGGGTGATTTGCCCCTGGGTCATGAATTTGAGATTCCTCAAAACAGCTTTAGGAAGATGCAGCAGGCTCTGACATCGGCAAAAACACATGTTGACGAAGCCAAGAGAGAGCTGAATCGCCTGGCGGTGCATGCACAGTCAATCAGGCAATTTCTTGTTGTTTTAGATGAGAGAATTGAATTTGAATCCTTGTCCTGTTCTATGCAGAATGAGGATGAATTGTGCTATATTCAGGGATATATTCCCGAGAGCAGTCTGACCAAATTTAAAGAGTTATGTGCCAAGCATGCCTGGGCCGCTCTATATGAAGATGTGGCTGAGGATGATGAGAATGTGCCGACGAAGCTCAAGCATTATGGTGTGGGTGCCTTGGTGAAGCCATTGCTCAGTGCTTTGGATTTGCTGCCCGGCTATCGTGAATTTGATATTACATTTATCATGTTCTTTTTCTTCACCCTGTTTTTTGCCATGATTATTGGCGATGCTGGCTATGGTGCTTTGTTCACTGCCGCCGGCCTGCTGATGATGGTTGGCAATGCAATGAAGGGCAAGCCTTTCAGTTTAGGGCTGTTCTATTTTACATTCCTGTCTGCGGCCACGGTGATTTGGGGCGCACTGACGGGTAATTGGTTTGGCTATCCTGGGTTTAAATCTGTTCCTGCTTTGGCGCAGTGGATTGATCCCTGGTTCACCAGTGACACCAATATTATGACTTTATGTTTCTGGGTAGGAACGGTACATTTGCTGATAGCACACAGCTGGGCATTCATTCGCGCATTGCGCACGAATTTCTTTTATGCCTTTGCTCAGGTGGGGCATTTCATGATGATTTTTGCCCTGCAGTATGTTGTCTATTTATTGTTGTTAAACAAGCCTTTGCCCGGTGATTGGGTATTGACAACCATACTTGCTGGCTTTGGTTTAGTTGTTCTGTTCAATCAACAGATTCCAGGGGGGAATCCCTTCAAGCAGGCTATGATTGGACTGGCTAATATTTTCCCCACGACATTGGGCTGTGTATCTAATTTTTCAGATATCATCAGTTACATTCGTTTGTATGCGGTTGGCCTTGCGGGATTTTCTATCGCGAATGCTTTCAACAGCATGGCTTTGTCCATTCCGGCTCCGATGATTTATTTTATGGCGCCGCTTTTACTGCTGTTGGCCCATACAATTAATATTATGCTGTGTCTGCTCAGTGTTATTGTGCACGGCCTGCGATTGAACAGTCTTGAATTTTCAAGCCATTTAGGTTTGGAGTGGAAGGGTATTCTTTATAAACCCTTTGGTAGTAAAAAGTAAATACGATTAGCAATAAGAGAGGAGAATATAATGAATTTAGGCATGTTAGGTTATTTTGCTGCCTTGGGTCTGGGTGCCTGTGGCAGTGCCATGGGTATCGGCTTAGCCGGTCAGGCGGCTATTGGTGTGTTCAAAAAGGCATATATGGCAGGCAAGAGCGCCAGCGCTGTATTATTTGCTTTGGTCGGTGCTCCTTTTACACAGACCATTTATGGTTTTATTTTAATGAACACATTGAAGACTACTTTGGACAAAGGCATTCAAAACCCTGAGGCTATTTTTGGCATTGGTGTCTTTGGTGGCTTGGGTATTGGTGTTTCTGCCTGGTTCCAGGGAATGGCTGCTGCCGCCGGTTGTGATGCTTTGGGCGAAACAGGTAAAGGTTTTGGTATGTACATGGTTATTCTGGGTGTTGTAGAAACTGTTGCTATTTTTGCTATGGTTTTTGGTATGCTCAGCGCCGGAAGCCTGGCTTAAATCTAATAATCAGGTTCTTATTAAAAGGCCGTGCATAGGTGCGGCCTAATTTTTTTCAATTTTTTCTAAAGTCTAGCAAAAAATCTCAATAAAATCCTTCAAAATGCCGAATTAATAGATTGAAGGCAAACATGGATGTTTGCAGTATTCATAACATGATGGTTCATGGAGGATAATATCAAATGATTATTAACCACAATATGAGTGCGATTAACGCAACTCGCCAGGGCAAAATTACAAACGGAAATTTAAGCGACAATATGGCCAAGTTATCTAGCGGCATGAGAATTAACAAATCAGGTGATGATGCTTCTGGTTTGGCTGTTTCTGAAAAGCTGCGTTCTCAGATTCGCGGTTTGCGCCAGGCATCTCGCAATGCTGCTGATGGTATTTCTTTCATTCAGACAACAGAAGGTTATTTGCAGGAAACTACCGACGTTTTACAGCGCATTCGTGAATTGGCCATCCAGGCTTCAAACGGTATTTATGCTGATGAAGATCGCCTGTATCTGCAGGTGGAAGTGTCCCAGCTGGTGGCCGAGGTGGATCGTGTGGCCAGCCAGGCACAGTTCAATGGTATGAATCTGTTGACAGGCCGTTTTGCTCGTGACACCGGCATCAACCATGTCACAGCCAGTATGTGGCTGCACATTGGTGCCAATATGGACCAGCGCATTCAGATGTATATTGGTACTATGTCTGCTGAGGCTTTGGGTCTGCGCCAGATTGGCACTGGTGATATCATCACTGTTACTTCTCCTGAAGATTCCAACCGTGTGATTGGTATTATTGATAACTCTTTGCAGATTGTGAGCAAGCAGAGATCTGACCTGGGTGCCTATCAGAACCGCCTGGAGTTGACCATTAAGGGTGTGGATATCGGTGCTGAAAATATGCAGGCTTCTGAAAGCCGCATCCGCGACCTGGATATGGCTGACGAGATGGTGAAGCTGTCTACAAATCAGGTTCTTGCTCAGACTGCTGTGGCTATGCTGGCCCAGGCCAATGCAAGAAATCAGGATGTTCTGCAGCTGCTGCGTTAATTTTGATTTTGCTTTTAGTTAAAAAAGGTCCCTTTTGAAGGGGCCTTTTTTTAACTAGGAAGACTGAGAATAAGGGGTTTTTATTATGGCTGATTTTAATCCTTATAAAATGGCACAGGAGCAATTTGATGATGCTGCTGAGATTTTATCTTTAAGTAAAAGCGAAATAGCTTTGCTGCGTAAGCCTATGCGTGAATTGATTGTGCATTTTCCTGTGCGCATGGATGATGGAAGTATACAGGTCTTTGAAGGTTATCGCATTCGTCATAATACAGCCCTGGGCCCTGCCAAGGGGGGATTGCGCTGGCATCCTGATGAAACGGCAGACACTGTGCGTGCATTGTCTACATGGATGACATGGAAATGTGCCCTCATGGGACTGCCTTTGGGCGGGGGTAAAGGTGGCATCAGAATTGATGCAAGATCATTGTCTTTACACGAACAGGAAAGAGTGGCGCGGGCTTTTATTCGGGCCATTGGACATGATATTGGTGCCAGCATTGATATACCGGCTCCCGATATTAACACAAATGGCCAGATTATGGCCTGGATGCTGGATGAATATGAAACAATGAAGGGCTATAGCGAGCCTGGGGTGATCACAGGGAAATTAGTTCTTGTCGGCGGGTCAAAGGGGCGCTTGGATGCGACCAGCCGCGGCGGTATTTATGTGATGGAAGAGCTGGCTAAAACATATAAGACAAGCTTTAAAGGGAAAAAAACGGCCATTCAGGGCTATGGCAATGCCGGATATTATGCAGCCCAGCTGGCCGAAGAGATTTTGCAGACCAAAGTGGTGGCCATCGGCAATAGCCGCAATGCTTTATTGAATGAAAAAGGCCTTGATTTGCAGGCATTGGCAAAGCATTATCAGTCGGGCGGGTCTTTATCTGGCTTTGGCGGCGCCAAGGAGATTGGTTCTAAAGAGCTTTTAGAGGTGGACTGTGATTTGCTCATTCCTTCTGCTGTTGAGGGTGTGATTAATGAGCATAATGCCGAAAAGATTAAGGCAAAGTATATTTTAGAGCTGGCCAATGGGCCCACAACGCCCCAGGCTGATAGAATATTAGAGAAAAAAGGGGTGATTGTTGTTCCTGATTTTCTGGCCAATGCGGGGGGAGTAACAGTCAGCTATTTCGAGCAAGTGCAAAATGCTCAGATGCTGTATTGGACAGAAGAAGAGGTACGCCAGGAGCTTCGCGAGCGCATGGCTTCCACTTTTGCAAGTGTATATAAGGTCATGCAGGCACGCAATTTAAGCATGCGCCGGGCGGCAATGGTGTTGGCAGTGGATCGTGTGCGTGAGGCTTGTAAGCTGCGCGGCTGGGTGTAGAAACAAAGGAGACATTGATTATTAAACAGCTGTTTTTATCTATTCTGTGTATTGTTTTTATAAATCCGATTTTTGCCGTGGTGAATGTTTATGGTCCCAGTGTTTCTCATGAGGCCATGAAGGCTGCGGCAAAGGCTTTTACAGCGAAGACACGTATTCCTGTAGTGGTGATTTCCGGGCCGCAGTCTGTCTGGCAGACGGCCGGCCTGGCAAAGGCGAGCTTGATCTATGCACTTTCAGATGTTTCTTTAGAGAGGCTTTTGAAGGACAGACCTGCACGTTTTGATGCCACATCGGTCAGCACTTTGGCGCGTATGAATGCCATCTTGATTGTACGCAAAAATAACCCTAAAAATATCAAAGGTATTGATACGCTGACAGACAATGAAAATCTTCCTTTGCTCATCAGCCGCACATCCGGTTATGAGCGGGATTTTCATCAGAATACCTGGGACAGGCTGACAGTGATTATAGAACCAAACACCAGCAAAGCCATGGAAAGATTTCGCACCGATATCACCATTCCTGTCTGGATGGCCTGGGCTGATATTTTGGCAACCAACCCTGAATTGGGAGAGGAAGTGCCTGTTGAACCGCGCTATCGTGTGACACGCATATTAAGTATTTTGGTGGCCAACGATGCAGATGAAGATACAAAGGCTTTTGTGGAATTTCTGAAAAGCCCTGAGGGCCAAGAGCATTTCACGCAATATGGGTGGTATTTCCAATAGAGGCAGCTTTAGCATGTCGAATGACCTCTTGGTCGCGCATAATGGTCATGCTTTCTTTTTGTGTTTTTTCTATCTGATAGCGATAAAGAAGATACTCGCCTGTTAAATTTGTGTGATCTCCTGATACGGCACGATATTTTTTGTCGAAAAACTGCATATGGGAAACAAAAAATTCTTTTAATTTAAGCATGATTTTGAACAAATCCAGCCTGCTTTGTGCCTGAATCACCACATGTGAAGCATAGGGTTCTGGATGAATAATTTTTGCCCCAAAAGACTGCACCACACCACAAATAATATCATAAAGCACTTCCTGCAAGTCTTTGGCATCTTTTATTGAGGGACCGATTTCGAAAGAAAAATCCAGCTGATGTTTCACTGTTCTATTACATCATAAGAACCTGCGATCGTCAACTCTGGCGAGCGGTGTCAGCTCATGCGGGGTTTTGTGTTTCGGTGAGCAAAGGGGGTCTTGTGTTTCGGCGGGCAAAAAGGTATACTGAATTTGTGTTTGGTTTAAAGAAATTATTCAATTTAGAAGCCAATATTTTTCCCTGGGCCTATGCTTTGCTGGTGGCTGTGTTAATGGCATTTTATCTTGGTGCATCTTCTTATTTTGAAGAAGATGTCAACGGAATGCAGGTGCGCACATCGCGCAGCCGCCTGGCTGTGAACAAGCCCGATTTGCGTTCATTGCAGCTGAGTGAAGATCGTATAAAGTTCAATTTTAATTGGCGGCATCATCTTGTGGTTTATGGAAAAAACGGCGTGAAACGCAGAATGCTGCCTACGGATTATACCGTGGAGGCAGGGGAAGTTTCTGTCAATTTCAATGAAAATGTGAATATAGCTTTTCGTGATATGGATGATATTTTTATCATTCAAACTACTCTTCCTGCCGGGCGCAGTGCGTCTTTGT
>JAHHUI010000015.1 GCA_020024055.1 Spirochaetaceae bacterium
GCATTCTCCCCGGGCCACTTTTTGCCAGAATTCGCTGTTCATGCCCGGCGGACAGGCTGTGATATGCAGGATATTTGCCTGCTGTGATGGCTCAATTTCTATTCCATTCGCCGCTAATTCTTCGCGATAAGAGAAAATAGTCTTCATCTCATCATCAGTCACATCCAATTCTATCGGCGAGAGCAGACGCTGGCTTTGCGGCGGTTTTTCGCAAAGCATATCAAAGAGAATGCGTTCATGGGCCGCATGCTGATCAATCAGGAAAAGGGTATTCTCGCGCTCTGCAATCAGAAAAACACCCATGGCCTGCCCGATATACACCCATGGCTGCTCTTCTTTTTCAGCAGGCTCAGGTGATGGATCAAGCCAGCAGGTGGGAGCCGCTTTTTCAACGGGCAATGCTGCTTTTTCCCTGGGTTTCGGCGGCGCAAATTCGAAAGGCAGCTTGACATTTTCAGGCATATTGGGCATTGATTCATGATGTGACAATGTATGGGCCGCCGATGTCTGCTGCAGGGTGGCATGCGTGGGCTGCACTTCGTTTTGCAGCAAATGCACAATATTTTTGTGAATAGAGCTTAAATTACGGATTTTTGCTTCGCGCTTGGCCGGGTGAATATTAAAATCAATCAAGTCGGCACGGATGCGCAGAAAAACAAAAGCCACAGGAAATTGCCCGCCGGGAAGCACGCTGTCATAAGCATAGGCAACCGCCTGCATCAGGGAATATTCTTCAATGCGCCGCCCATTGACATAAATATGAATATATTTTCTGTTGTGATAATAATTCTGCGGGGTTCCCGCCACAATAGTCATGGAAAATCCGTCTCTTTCTATTTCATTCTTGCTGTGCAGCACCAGGGGATTGTCCAAAAGCACATGGGCAAAGATTTGTTTTGTGCGCCCAGGCAGGTCTGTTTTTAAAAAATGATATTTCATCTGGTCATCGCTGAAATATTGGAATTCAATATGTGGATGTGCGAGGGCTTTTTCAAAGAAGACGTGCCGGCATTCTTTCTGTTCGTGGCCTGCGCTTTTAAGGAAACGCCGGCGCGCGGGTAAATTGTAAAAGATTTCTTCAATGGTCACTTTTGTGCCGAATTGGCAGGGCACAGGTTTTATATGCGGCTGTTTTTCCAGGCGGGAATAAAGGGAATAGCCTGTGTCCTGATCGGCGCTTCGGCTGATGATATTCACCTTGCTGCATGCGCTCAGGCTGGCCAGGGCCTCACCGCGGAAGCCCAGGGTGTAGCTGTGGTCCAAATCCTCCAAACAGCGAATCTTGCTGGTGGTGTGCACCATCACCGCCAAGGGCAGGTCTTCTTTGTCTATACCTGTTCCATTGTCAATCACCTGCAGGCTTTTCAGGCCGCCCTCTTCCAGGACGACACTGATGCGCGTGCTTTGAGCATCGATGGCATTATCCAGCAATTCGCGCAGGGCTGATGCAGGCCTTTCAATCACCTCGCCGGCGGCAATGCGCCTGGCATCCTGTTCAGGTAATTTATAAATTTTCATTGTGGATCTTTTGAAACTGAATTTCTTAATTCAGTACTTTTCCCCTCGAAAGTGATCACTGCTTTGAGATATTTGCCCTCCAGGGCGCTCACATTCAGGCGAGTCAGGCCTTCTTGTCCTTCTTCGGGAAAAACAGCCTGCATAGGCTGCTGTGTCAAAGCTTCACCATCGCAGAAAAACTGCACTTGATACGGTTTTTTGGCCAGATGAGATCCTTGCGGCATGCTTTTGACGCGCAAAGCAATGGTGGTTTCGCCTGTAAAGGTTTGATTGCGCAGGCTCCATTCATATCCATTCCATTGTTTTTGGGCGCCTTTGCGCATCAGCAGCGGCATGAAAATCAAGGCAAAGACAAGGATAAAACCTAAATCGGCAATCGTGATCCGCAGGCCCATGCGACGTGAATCCTGTGTTTTGCGCCTTTCTTTAGACATAGCAATAGAAAAGTCTTGAGGTTTTAAATTACTGTGATATTTGATTTCGGGCATATCGGCAGACTCGCGGCGCATCATGCAATCCCTCCTGATATCAGAGCTGTTAAACAGGTCTCCACCATACCACTTCCGCACCAAAGCTGTAAGCGAAAAGCGCATACACAATGCCGTCTTCGGAAACAGCCATCGATGTAGAAATAGGTGGTTCTTTTAATTCATGCATCAGCATTGCCGAGCGAATCACCGTGCCATAGCTGTCTAAAACCTGTAATTCATAGCCCGTCTGCTCTCCGTTTTTCACCAGGTCTCTGGTAAAATACAGATTTTGTGCTATGTCGCTGCCAATCAGGCTGAAGCCTTCGCCCAATTTCCCAAGAGGAAAGAGAAAGCTGCGAATAATTTTATTTTCTGCCAGGCTGTATAGAAACATGCGCGGCAACACTTCGGTTTTCGATTTTGTCAGCCCGGCGGCGGAGATGTATAAAAGTTCTCCCGTGGTATCGGGGGTGATTCTGCTGACCTGGAATGTAATATCAGGATCATCATTGGGGTGCACGAGGCTGGCGGGCAGGGAAACGGCAGGCAAAGCTAAATCGCCCTGAGAATCATCGCCATACACTTTCCAGGTGTCTTGATCTCTTGTCACAGCCATCAGAAGATTGTTGCGCGTTGTTTTCAATTCGGTGATGAAAGGCAAGGGGCTGGTGTTTTTGCCCTCTTGGCCAAGAAAGTCAATATATTCGCCATTGCTGTCAAAACGCAAAATGACACGATCGAAAGGAATAGGCCCCAGCAGATCTGCATCCACTTCAATGCGATCGTCTACATACATGCTTCCTTCATTATCCACGGCCAAGAGCCCGATATTCTGAAAATTCCATGTGGTGACACGAAAGCCCAAATCATTTTTTTTGAAAGGCAAATTGCTTTGTTCATTGTAAATAAGCGAAAGAATATCTCCATAATTTGAAAATTTCATCACTTTACCCAAAGAGGGATTAGAGATATAAAAAAGGCCATCACGCATCAGGATATCGATCTTTTTATCGAAGAACAAAGTACCATCGCGTTCAAAATAGTCTAATTCGTCGGCCATCACACCAAGATTCAAAGAGAAAAGCTCTTCATGTTTAATGGCGGGGCCTTTCCCGGAACAGCCAAGCAAAGAGACAAGAGTACAGACAATGATAAAACACGAACGAATAAAAATTCTGCAGAACCCCATAGTATGGCAGAGTAACGTGTTTCTTCAGCCCTCGTCAAGGGCGAAAAAGGTAATTTTTAAAAAAGCTTTTTAATGGCTTCTCAAGCGCAATATTTATATGCTACTGTCTGGGCATTGCAGGGAGATTTTCTGTGACATCAGAACTTATCACATTGATAAAGCCGTATATGCAAAAATGGGATATACCCTTTTCCTCATCCCAGGAATCTGCCCTAGAGATCTTTTATCGTGAAATTGTGCGTTTTTCTGGGCTTTTGGGCCTCACGCATGCGGGGCCTGAAGATTTGCCAGCCAAGCATTTTCTTGACAGCCTTTTGGCTTTGCCTTCTTTATGGAAAATGGGCCTGCGCACTGTGCTGGATATTGGCAGCGGCGGCGGCTTTCCTGCTTTGCCTTTGGCTGTGATGATGAGCGACTGCCATTTCACTTTGTGCGAAAGAAATACAAAAAAAGCAGGATTTCTTCTCTCGACATCTAGCTTAATGGGCCTGAAAAATGTTAATATTTATGCGCATGATTTTATACAGGTTTCTGGTTGTTTTGAATTATGCACATTCCGTGCATTAATGAAAGTGACTGCCCAGGCAGCAGAAAAGGTTTTAAAAAAAGCCCCTATGGGACTGGCGTATAAAGGGCGTTTGGAGGAAACAGAAAAAGAAGCTCAGTTATTAACTGAGACTGGACTTTTTGTGCGTATCGATATGGTACACGATGATAACATCATGGGGCAGCGTACTTTGTTATGGTTTACCCGCGATGAAAAACAGTGGGAGCAAATGTGACTTTTTGTGCTCCAGAGAATAAAACATACTATCCTCACAGGGCCAAATGCAAAAGAATATTGTTCTTTTGTTTAATTTTATGTGTCCGCACCTTTGTTCTTTGGGCCCAGGAAAAGCCTGTCATTATTGATCAGGTAAATGTGATGAATGATGTCCCCCAGGGTGCCAAGGGGTTTTGGTATGGGCAAACAAAACCATGGGTTTTAAAAGAAAGCTTATATCTTAAAGAAGGCCAGACTTTCACCACACAGAAAAAATTTGATGATAAGATAAGAGATGTGCGCGATTCTTTAAGCCGCAATTCGCTGTTCCAGGCTGGCTCGCGTGTCGAAGTTTTGGACAATCCCAAAGCAAATCAAAGTCTGGTACGTCATGTCATCATCAATATTTATATTTCAGATAGTTTTAATTTTATTGCCTATCCTCGTGCCTCGTTCAATTCCAGCCGCGGTGTGGATGTGGGCCTGCGTTTCCGGCATTATAATCCCTTTGGCTTTATGCGCCAGTGGACAGGGCGCATTGGCTATGTATTCAATGAACATCAGCGATCCAGCGGTGATATTTCTCTGGAAGGCGGCATTCCCTTGAATTGGCTCAATCAATCCTGGAATTTAACATTTTCCACAGCGGCATTGATTGCTCCTTGGTATGGTTCTGTTGACGATACCACCAAGGAAGAAGTCCCTTTCACTGCCAGAATTGGCCTTGGCACATTTTGGAAACTTTTGCCTTCTTATCACAGCCAGATGGGCGTGTGGACAGAAGTGTATCAGAAAATTGATGTGATTGCGCAAAACACCCATACCGGCGGTGTGGCTGTGAAATACGATCCTTATATTCTGTCCACTGGCTATAATGTGTCTTTAAAGCTGCCTATTTATGAAATGCCGGGCATAGGCCTGTTATACACAATTACCGGCCATGGCGGCTATTATGGATACAGGCTTGAGGCCAAAGCCGCCGACACGCGCCGCGGATATTTCCCGTTTTTTATGCATTCATTCAATGTGGGCGAGGTGAATTTGGTGGGCAATATGCGCCAGGGGTTCAGCGCTTTTGCCCAGGCTAATTTTTCATACGATCCCTATCGCGGAAGAAAATGGGGAATCTGGGGCCAGGATGCCACATTTGGCAAAGATGAAAACCCCTGGCGTGATTCCACTGTTTCCGCCGGGGTCATGGCTTATTGGCCTTTACATGAATATGTGGCTGTGGCCGGGCGGCTTGGCTGGCTGTATTATCCCATGGATACGGCCAATACACATGAACTGGGGGGTGTGCTGCGCGGAATACGTGATGGACGCATGCGCGGAGATATGCTTTTTTATTGGAATGCAGATATTATGTTCAAGGGCTGGCTGGGCCGCCTGGATTCTATCGGAGAGGTGTGGCTGGGCTTGTTTTATGACGGGGGGTTGACACGCCAGCCAAGTAAAAAATTTGAAAAGCCTTTCCATGCTGTGGGTATTGAAGTGGTGTGGTATCCCAGGTTTTCGCGCAATATTCGCGTGCGCGCCAGCCTGGGCGAAGATGTGCAGGCCATGTTTGCCAATGGAAAATTGACAGGCGCTTCACCCAGAGACGGCCAGGGCCAATATGAATTGTATTTAGGTATCGATTTGCATTATTAGCCTTTAAAGGCAGTGAGTGCAGCTACCGCGGCACCCAGCAGCGAGGCACTTTCCACACGGGCGATTTCGTAATAGCGCAGATTCTCTTCTCTCAAAATCTCTTTCAGATAATACTCAGTCAAAAATTTGAAATTTTTCACGGCATAAAATGTTGTTCCGTCTATCACAATGCACGCCGGGTGCAGGGGGGTCAATCCACATTCGCTTTTCAAAAGCACAGCCGAAAGGGCACAGGCAAAGAGCTTTGCCGCACGCTGAATCAGCAGTTCACACGTATAGTACAGAGTCTCGATATCTTCATGTGCATTTTCATGCCCGGCCAGCAAGGCCAATTTGCCCAGCACATGTTCGTCCGTTAAAGGATTCATCATGAAATGGCATAGAGCGATAGTGGTGATATTTTCTGATATTTCGCTGAGTTTTTGTGCAAAATCCGCAGAAAAAATATTTTCTTTGCACATAGCGCGCAGCACATGGGCAGCCAGGGGTCCAAGATAGGCCCCAGACATTGCTTTTTCAAAGGCAAAACGGCCTTTTGGGGCCATCATTTCATTGAATTCACGTTCAAGAGAACCTGTCAGATACCCTGTAAATTCACCCGATTCTATGTTGATTACTTGTTTCTCTTTAGGGTTGTCAGTGGTGATTTTTGTGATGGCTGCATTTCTTTCAGCATAGGCGATATTCATGCCCGTGCCCAAAATAGCGCCCAAATATCCGCTGAATTGTTTTTCCGGATCCACAGTCAGGCCCATCAGCAAAGTGGTGACTGTGTCATTGACGATGATAATATCATAGTCTTTTTCAAAGCCATGTTTTTTCAGGGCCTGGCGCAGACATTCGCCCACAAGCATATTTTCGTGTCCGTGCACATCAATGCCTTTGCTGAAAAAAAGCAGCTTGCCATCATGATTGGGCATTGCTTCTGTGGGAAAGCTGAAACAGAAGCCAATTTTTGTGCTTTTGTCTGCGATGTCTTCAATCTGCTTTACAAAATAATCAAAAATTTCCTCACAAGAAACTGTGCCCTGTGTGCCGGGCATATTTGTGCTGTTGTAATGTTTAATCACCGGTGCGCCAAAATCATCAAAATGAATCAAGGCAGAGCGCACATGAGTGCCACCGGCATCCAAAACAATGATATTTTCATGGCGAGGGATATTTTCCCCTATTTGCACAAAAGTGGGAAGCATGGCCAATGAACTTTCTCTGCCTTGTAATCCGTTTTCCATATGGCGCATGAAATTCTGCACATGCACCCGTGTGTCTATTTCGTCGCTGTGCAGCATATTTTTCTTCAGGAAAAGCTCAATCGCGAGTGCTTTTTTCATAAAATGTCCCTTCCTCATGGGTTAGATTTCTGTGCCGCTGCTCTTTGAAGCCGATCACATAAAGCCAGACCCAGGCCTGATCGGCTTGGAAACTGGGCATAGGCTATCTGCACGCCTTGCTCTTCGAATTCTACCAGGGCATGATAGAGTTGTCTAGCAAAATCTTCTATATTGCGGAAGATTTTGATTTGCCATCCCTCTGGCGGGTTTAAATCGTGGTCTTGCAAGGGAAATAGGCATAGAATGCCCAGTTTTTCATGCCCATGATGATGAATTAGCCAGGGCAAATCGATCTGATGCACCAGGCGCAGGGGATAGGCAGGCTGATAATGTGGATGGCGCGTGCCTGGGCTGGCCAATTCTTTGGATGAGGTTTGAATTTGAATGCTCAGGCCTTTGTCAGATAAAAAATCCTGTAGAATTTCTAAAGAAATGGCCCCTGCGCGCAGCAGAGCAATATTTTCTTCATCCATACAGGAAATCACTGTGGATTCCACACCGTGTATAGACGCATCGCCGTCAAGAATACCGGCAATAATTCCCTGCAATTCTTGCATTACCATGCCTGCATTTGTAGGGCTTGGGCGCCCTGATCGATTTGCCGAAGGCGCCGCCAGGGGAAATGGACATGCCTGAAGCAATGCCTGGGCCGCTGGGTGGCCGGGAATGCGCACCGCCGCCGTGGGCAGATTCGCCGTGGCCACCGGAGAAATCGAAAGAGCTTTAGGCAGAATAATGGTCAGCGGCCCGGGACTGAATTCATTGAATAAGTCGTAGGCGATATCGGGAATATTCATTGCCGCTTCATGCAGGCGATCAAGAGAAGCGATGTGAATGATGAAGGGATTGTCCTGTGGGCGGCCCTTGGCTTCATAAATGGCACGGCAGGCTTTGTTTGAAAATGCATTGCCCCCCAGGCCGAAAACAGTTTCTGTTGGAAAGGCCACCAGCTGATCTTCTTGCAGCATTTTCACTGCATTGGGAATGTCTTTTCTGTGAAATATTTGTGTTTTTATCATAGCTTATTGGGTTTATTATCGCAATTTTGCCTTGAAAATACATGTGGGTCTTGTAAAAAAGCATCAAAAGAGTTACGATAAAAATAACCTATGAATAAAATTCCTCTACAGCATGATGAAGCGACGGGTTTGTCCTATGAAACTATCATAGGTATAGAAACGCATGTACAGGTTCTCAGTATTTCAAAAGCATTTTGCCCCTGCGAAAATCGTTATGGCGGCCTGCCCAATTCACGCGTGTGCCCCATTTGCCTGGGCTTGCCGGGCGCAATGCCGCGCGTGAACAGCCGTCTATACGAGGCGGCCATTCTGGCGGGTGCGGCCTTTAACAGTACAGTGGCCGAATCTATCAGTTTTGTGCGCAAAAATTATATGTATCCCGACTTAACTAAGGGGTATCAGATTACACAAAATCCCCAGATCTGCCAGGGCGGGCATTTAGATGTGATGGTGAATAATCAACCCAAGCGCATTGGTTTAATTGGTCTGCATATGGAAGAAGATGTGGGCAAAAGCCTGCATTTGGATGATGAGCCGAATACGGTTTATATCGACTATAATCGCTGCGGCACGCCCTTGCTGGAGATTGTCAGCCAACCATGTATGCACAGCGGCGATGAGGCTGTGGCCTATGCCATGGGCCTGCGCGAGATTGTGCGGCATTTGGAAATATCCAATGGTGATATGGAAGAGGGCAGCCTGCGCTGTGATGCGAATATCAATGTGCGCATACATCATGAAGGACAGATCTACGCCACCCCAATTGCCGAGATTAAAAATATGAATTCTTTCAAGGCCATTCGCCGTGCGATCGACTTTGAAGTGCGCCGGCAGATTGATGCCTGGAAGGCTAATGGCATCACCCTGAAAGATAAAGAGGGCATTAAGACCACACGAAACTGGGATGATAAATTAGGCCAGACTGTATTTATGCGCAGCAAAGGGCCTTTGGACGATTATCGTTTTTTTGTGGACCCAGACCTGCCATGCACCCTGGTGAGCAAAGACTGGGTGAAAGAGCTGAGTGCGCGTGTGGGCGAGCTGCCCCTGCAAACGCGCATCCGCCTGAAAGAGCAATATGGCCTGAGTGATTTTGACTGTGAAACCATCACGCAAAGCCGCGCTCTTGTGGCCTATTATGAAAAAGCTGTCTCTGGCGCAAAAAACCCCAAGAAAATTGCCAACTGGCTGCTCAGCGAGCTGATGGCCGTGCTGAAAGAGAAAAATGTTGATATTGAGCACAGCCCCGTGACGGCAGAGAATCTGACTGCTTTGTCCAATGTTGTGGAAGAGGGACAGATTAACGGCAAACAGGCCAAAGAAGTTTTTGAAGAGATGGTGAAAACAGGGCAAAGCCCTCAGGAATTGATCAAAGATCTGGGACTGTCTCAGGTGGATGATGAACAGGCCATTCGTGCCTTGGCGCTTGAGGTGATTGCCGAGAACCCGCAGGCAATAGAAGATTATAGAAATGGCAAGGATAATGCCTTAAAATACTTAATGGGACAGCTGATGAAAAAAAGCAAGGGCAAGGCTAAACCAGATTCTGCGAGTAAGATTCTGGAGAAGGAATTAGGCCCATGTCCTGGTAAATAGTTGTAGGTAGGAATGCAGATTTTTCAGATGCGTCTGCGTAAGACGTTTTTTATTGTTTTGTTAATTTTTATTGCGCAGCTTCCATTATCTGCGCAATTATTTGTCACGGCTTTTCCAACATTTAATGCGAATACGAATTCGCATGTTCCTTTTTCGCGTGAGGGTTATCTTCGATATTTAGACGATCCGCGCATGCTGCAGCTGGGTCTTGATCTTGACTGGCGGGGATTTGGGGCTTATATACGCTTTGAGATTTTTCAAAATCCTGCTCTGTGGTACAGCGGCATGGCCTATTCGAATATTATTGTGCCCATGCCTGGCGTGCCTTTTACGGGCTCTATCAATGCCAATTTCCCTTCCGAAGGGTGGCTGGCCTATGGCAATGATTATTTTGATATTACAGTGGGGCGCCGCAAATTCAGCATGGGCCCGGGGAAATATGGCCTGACCTTGGGCCGGCAGGCCCCGGCACTGGATGCTTATTGGCTGGGTATTCATCCTATGCCAAATTATAAAGTGCGTCTGTATGGAATTTTGGCCGGTGCCATGAGCAATCTGGAAGCCAATCGCCGATGGCTGACACGAAATCAGCGCTATTGGGACACAAAGGCCGCCTCGAATCAGGGAGCCTGGGTGGATAAATACAATCCCGACACAGCTGGATATCCCCAGATGAATCGCTATCAAAATGCGTTTAAAGGTTTTTTTGTGCACAAAATTGGCGCCGAGGGCGACTGGTGGCGTGTGGGCATCAGTGAATCGATCATGGTCTATGGCGGATTTCCCAGCCTGGATATTGTCAGCCCGGTCACCGTCTGGCATAACAGTTATTTTATTAATGCCAATGCTATTTTGGGCATCAGTGCCGAAGTGAAGCTGCCGCAGGATTGGCGCCTGTATGCTGAATGGGGCATGGATGATTTAGCTTTAGGTGAATTTGACAAGGACAAGCCCACAGCAATGTCTTTCCTTTTAGGGACAGACTGGCAGGTGCTGAAGACAGATGAGCCCTATAAAGGCCAAATCTATGAGGATAGGGCCCGACTGAAAAGCGAAGATACTTTCCGGGCCAAGGATGGATTGGTGATTGGCTTGGAAACCGTGTACACCTCGCGCTATATGTATGGCAGGCCCAATGATGATCCTTTTGGTAAATTGTCTTTCTTTACCTCGCCTCAATATGGCACAAATTCATGGCCCTTGGTGGAATATTATCTGGGCTTTCCTTATGGGCCGCAGAGCTATTTGCTGGAGCTGAACACGACATACAGCCAGGGAAATTGGTATGTGGAAGCCGACATTGCCTATTTGCTGGAAGGCAAAAAAGGCTTAGGCGTTTTCAATATGGACGATCCTGCCTCCTCGCATGATCCGGATGTGATTCCTTCTGCGGCCAATCGTCATGGCGGCCCCTTTATATTTGAAGGGCCATTGGCACACAGCCTTATTCTTCAGGTCACATTATATTATTATCTTAGGCAGTGGGTGCAGCTGTATGCAGGCACATTCCACAAAATCCGTATGGATCGTTTTAATCAAACTGTCAGCAGTGTATCTTTGGGTGTGGCATTCCATTTGTCCAATAATTGGCTGCTGAGCGATGAAAATAGAAAACAGCCTAATCCGGCCGTGTAAAGAGGGGTATGAAATGAAGAGAGATGATTTTGTTTCGGTGATTGGCTATCATGGCGAGCTTGCCCTGATAGATAAAAAGCTGAAGCGTCGCCTGCGCGGCAAGAGCACACAGCAGCTGATTGACGAGGGCCAGTTCAAAGCGGCATTCTGCCAAAGCTTTATGGCCGGCCATCAGGAAAGGGAATTGGTGCTCTCTTCCTATAATCAGCTTTCGGGCAGCGAATATACAGATAAAGAACTGGAAAAATTATTTGGTGTTTTTGCCATTCCGGAGAAAGTCAAAATTCAAGAAATTTAGCGCCTTCTATTTAAGGGTTTTTCTTCCCTCTTCCAAAAGATTCACTTTCAGCTGATACAGATCGCCTGAGAGATCTACTTTATACAGATGCGGATTTCTCAGGCGCAGATGTTCTTCGGAAAACATATCCATATTATGATACAGAAAGTCTCTGGCTTCGCTGATGCGATATGAATCGGATGATACTTCATCAGTCAATTCACCATTAATCATCATAGGCACCAAAAGCGGGCGAGTGTGATAGCTTCCGGCGGGGAAAGTGGTCTGTGCCAGGCGATTATGCTCGGCAGTGATGGTGATTTCTTCTTGATTCATCAGGCGTTTTTTGTCTCTATCTTCTCCCGCCAGGCAGATAAGATCAGCGGCGGCTTTGCCCTGATGATAAATACGATACACTTCCTTCAGATGCGGTGTGGTGGTTTTGCACAGGTCCTCAGAGATTTTCATGACAGGCTGCTGATTGATGGCGGCTAATTTATACACCCCGCCAAAACAGGGATTGCTGCGATTCACAGCCACCGCGTCGCCAATGCCCACAGAATTAAAACAGGCACCCTGCTGAATGAGATCTTCAATCAAAAATTCATCCAGGCCATTTGTCAGGATGATATGCGCTTTATAAAGGCCTGCCTCATTTAAGGCTTTGCGGCAATGTTTGCTCAGATATGCCAAATCACCTGAATCAATACGAATGCCATAAATGCCTTTATATTCATCATTAATGCCATTTTTCTGGAAGCATGCGATGGCATTTTTAATGCCAATATTTAATGTGTCATAAGTATCGATGAGCAGAATCAATGCTGTGCTTTGGCCTTTTTTTGTTTTTACGAAAGAGTCAAAAGCTTGGAATTCACCCCTGTGGCCAATGCCAAAAGACTGGATATAGGAATGACTCATTGTTCCAATAGAGGGAATATCAAAAATATATTCCGCAGCCAGCGAGCTGTGGCTGCTGCAGCCACCGATTAGGGCGGCCTTTGTGCCCAGTATGGCTGAATCCAGGCCGTGGGCACGCCTGCTGCCAAAGGCAAAAAGAGAGATTTTTCGTCCCGCCGCGCGCCGAATGCGATTGGCCTTGCTGGCAATGGTCATCTGAAAATTCATGGTGTTCAGCAAAGGCGTCTCTAATATCTTGGCTGCAATCAGATCGCCTTCAATCACGATAATAGGTTCATATTCATAGGCCATTTCACCCTCGCGCATGGCATAAATATTGCCCTTGAATTGTAAATTGCACAGATAATCGAGGATTTTTTTTTCATGGATGATGGGCGAGAAATAACGATAGCGCTCTTGGGCATCGGTGTTGTTGAACAGATGCATCAGTCTGGCCACGTCTGTGGTGCCCGAGACCACGGTATATCCTCCGTCTTCGCTGTGGCGATAGAAATATTCAAAGACAGCCTGGGCCTGATAATGCTCTGACATCAGCAATACATCACTTTCTGTGTATTGATAACGGTCGCTGTTGATGAAATGTAAAAAAGACAATAAACTGTGCATCGTATTTCATCTCTCCCCTTATGTGATGCGCCGGGCATGCGGATGCGCACTGCGATAGATTTGTTTTAAATGCTCAATGCCCACATGCGTGTAAATCTGTGTGGTGGAAAGATTTTTATGCCCCAGCATTTCCTGTACTATACGCAGGTCGGCTCCTTCATTCAGCATATGTGTGGCAAAGGTATGGCGAAAAAGATGCACGCCGATTTTCCTGCCATAGGGCAGGCAATGTTCATATTTTTTTACGATATAATACAGTCCGCGTGTGCTCAGTCGGCGGCCTTTATCATTCAGAAACAATGCCTGCTGTGCATCAGGGTCGCTGGTTTTCACATGAGAAGTGCGCAGCACAAGATAATCCTGCAAAGCCTGCCATGCCATCGGCCCAATGAAAAGCAGACGTGCCTTGCCTCCTTTGCCCTGCATAGGAATAGCACGTCGAGAGACATCATGCACATTCATTTTCACCAGCTCGAAGGCACGCGCGCCTGTGCTGTATAAAAATTCTAAAATAGCACGATCCCGAATGCCAATATAATCTGTACTGCAAGAGGCGATCATGTCTTGAATATCCTGAAATGCCATACAGGCGGGCAGTCTTTGTGAAATTTTGGGCGTGCGCAGATGCGCAAAAGGATTGCCCTGAATAATCTGATGATATTGCAGAAAACGACAAAGGTTTTTAATGGCCGAGACACTGCGACGAATGGATCGCGCAGAGAGTTTCTGCTGTCGTAAATACACTAAATAGGCCCGCGCGATGTTAATATCCAGATTATTCAGGGGATAATTTTGTTTTTGCAAAAAGGCACAAAATTCATGAATATCGTGTTTATAAGCACGCAGGGTCTGCTCTCTATAGCCTCTGTTTTCCAGGCTGGAAAGATAATCTAAGAAAAGGCTCTGCTCACTCATCATCCCATCCAATATCTTGTGCTGTGGTTTCAGCCAGGATCTTAGCAATATCATAAATTTTTTCATTTTTGCCTTTGGTTTTCTCGCCCACGGCGGGCGGGGGTTCTTTCGGCTTTTCAACTTTCACAAATTCTTCACAGCGTATACCCCAGGAATTCAGCAGGTCAGACCCTCGCTCGAGCACCAAGGCCCCTTGCAGGTAAAGATTTTCCAATCCGCTGCCGGGTTTCAGGCCCACTCTGTGCACAAAGATATCGCGTCCTTGTTCCAAAGCTAAGTCCGCTGTAATCAGCGCTCCGGATCGGTGAGGCGCTTCCATTACGATGACAGAACGACTTAATCCAGAAACAATACGATTTCTTGCTGGAAAAGTATATGGCGTTGGCGTCACTTCAGGTGAATATTCTGTGATGAGTGCTCCGCCATTGTGCACTATCTCAGCTGCGAGTTTTTTGTTCGCAGGGGGATAAAGATGATCAAATCCGCTGCCCAATACGGCACTGGTATGGCATTTGGCCGCCAAAGATGCCCGATGAGCGGTACCATCAATACCCAATGCCAAGCCAGAGACCACGCTGCCAATGTGCGGTGCAATTTCGCGTACGAAAAGAGCCGTTTCTTGTTTGGCGTTCAAACTGGGTCTTCTGGTGCCAACAACGCCCAGACCGGCCTGTTCGGGATTGGGCAGATTGCCCATATAAAATAATAGAAACGGAGCAGAGTAAATCTCACGCAGCAAGGGCGGATAATTCGGCTCTAGGATATTAGTTGTTTTAATATTGCGCTTATGCAGTTTTTCCAGCAATGCCTCTGCTTGATTCCACACTTCTTTGCCGTTAAAGTTTTCCAATGTGCTCAGGCGTGTGTGCGTTTGGCGAATGCCAGCACCGATATGGAAAATATCATGTCCGCGCATATTTTGAAATGTGGAGAAATCCTCGCATTTTTCCGCCAGATGCAGGCGTTCGATAGGATTCAGCAGGGGGATTAAATGAATAGCAAGAGCAAATAATTCATCCAATTTATTTTACCTTCCCAATAGTAAATTTCGGTTTTCTGCGGCTTTAGCACGTTCTTCGGGTGTATTTGCTGTGCTGGACAGATCGGTATAAATCTCAATGGCTGTGTGTTCGTCCATTGTCTGGGCGGCAATATGTGCCTCAACAAACAATGATGTGGTGGATGGCACCTCAATCTCTTTATATCGTTTTATTAGTGCCTTGGCTTCATAGGGCATATTGAAAGAATATGAATACAGCACGGCCAAAGCCAAAAGCGCCGTGGCATAATTAGGCATCAGTTTCAGAGCCCTTTCCAGATTGAAGCGTGCCTGGTCCAAATATTGTTTGCGTTTTCCCGGCTCAGCCTGCGCATCAGACATCCATCCCGCAGCCACGCCTATATTATAGAACAATTCGGGTTTTTCTGGATAGTATTCCAGGGCCTGCTGAAAATACTGCATCGCCTGCCCATACATTTGATAGTCTAGAAACTTCAGGCCCAGTAAATAATATGTGCGGCCCAGATTTTGGCTGGACAGCAGGGCAGAGTTCAAAATTTTAGTTTGTTTTTCAATATCTTTTTTCAATTGCTTCACCGAAACATCGCTTTCAATATCATGCGCGCGCTGGGCCAGGCTGTCCAGGGGGTCGCTTTCTTTCGCAAAGGGGGAAAAAAACTTGCGAAAATCTGTTTCTGCTAATTTGTCTTCAATCTCAGTAATTTTATCTTCAATATTTTTAGGATCCACATGACAGGAAAACAAGATCAGCACAGATAAAATCAAGGCGAAATATTTCATTGTTCATCTCCTCTGGGGTGATACAGCTCATGTGCTTTGGCCAGGGCTTTATTTGTAAGATGCGTGTAGATTTGCGTGGCGGCAATATCACTGTGGCCCAAAAGTTGCTGTACTGCTCGAATATCGGCGCCATTCTCCAATAAATGTGTGGCAAAACTGTGGCGCAGTGTATGAACTTTTGTAGAAATGCCTGTTTCCTTGGCAATTTTTTTCAGTGTTTTCCAAATGCCCTGGCGGGTCAGTTTTTTTCCCTGCTGGCTGATGAAGACCTCTGCAGGATGAATCTGTGCATGCCGCAGCAAATAGGGCCGTGCCTGTAAAAGATACAATTTTAGCCAATATTCGGCTTCTTCGCCCAGGGGCACCACGCGCTCTTTGTCTCCTTTGCCCACAATGCGCACAAGTCCTTCATCCATCATCACTTGTTCAATGGTCAGATTTAGTGCCTCGCTGATGCGCAGTCCGCTGCTGTAAATCATCTCATAAAGCGTACGATCGCGCAGGCCAAGAATTTTTTCTGTATCAATGCTGTTCATCAGTTTTGTCACATCTTCAGAAGAAAGCACCCGGGGCAACCGGCGGCTGCATCGACTGCTGTCCAGCAGATGGGTAGGGTCATCGCTGCAATAGCCTTCTAAGATAAGATAGCGGAAAAAACTGCGCAAAGCACTGATGATGCGTGTGCGGCTGCGCGTTTCCTTCAGTCTG
The DNA here is from genome assembly GCA_020024055.1 of Spirochaetaceae bacterium. Classification (GTDB taxonomy): domain Bacteria; phylum Spirochaetota; class Spirochaetia; order WRBN01; family WRBN01; genus JAHHUI01. Next base: position 16,400 of record JAHHUI010000015.1, read on the forward strand.
TACTGCAGGAATTGATTCACAGTAAAATGATCTGCCATATAGGGTTTAATGTCCAAAGTATCATGACAAAACCGGATAAATGAAGCGACCTCTCTGCGATAGACTTCCACAGTGCCCGCAGAAAGGCCGTCTTCTATTTGAATCTTATGGCAATATCCTTCCAGCAATGCTTTCATGACACCTATAAAGTGAAATTATTTATCACCCTGAATGCGTAAATAACTGGGGATAGATTCATCCAATTCCTTCGGGGGCTGATGTCTGCGCCCGCTGGTCAGTCTTTCCCAGGCATCCGAGCTGATAAGGCCCGAACGTGTATTATTGGGCAAGGAGGCTTCGCCGCGCACAGGCGAGGAGGAACCAAAGACAGCATCAGATGCAGGAATATTGCTCAATGTTTCTATTTCGCTGGCCGCTGCCGCAGAGGGAACATTTTTATTGTCATTGGCTGCACGCAGACGCCCAGTCACGCTCAGAGGCTTGGCTTTTTCGCGCACAAATCCTGTGGCAATCACCGTGATGCGCACTTCGTCATGCATATCGGGGTTGATGCACAGCCCCATTTTGCGCACGGCATTTGGATCCACGCGCTCGGCCAAGGCACTCATAATCTCATCATATTCAGAAATAGCCAAGTCTTCTCCGGCAGAGACATTGACAAGCAGGCCCTTGGCACCGTCAATTTCTGTATTTTCCGCCAGGGGGCAGGAAAGAGCCTGTTTCAAGGCATCCAGGGCACGATTGTCGCCTTTGCCCATACCCTGACCCATGATCGCTTCGCCCTGAAAGCTCATAATGGTTTTCACATCGGCAAAGTCAACATTAATATAGCCGGTATTGTTAATCAGCTCCACAATGCCCTGCACACCCACGCGCAAAAGCTCAGTCGCCTGGCCAAAGGCATCGGTCACGCGCATTTTTTTGTCGCTGGATGTCAGGAGTTTTTCGTTGGGAATGACAATCAAAGCATCACAGTGGCGCCGCAGATCTTCCAGGCCCTCGCGTGCCACCTCCATTTTTCGCGATCCTTCCACATTGAAGGGGAGAGTGACAATGGCCACAGTCAAGGCGCTGGACTTTTTGGCAATTTCAGCCAACACGGGCAGGCTTCCTGTTCCAGTGCCGCCGCCCAGACCTGTGGTGAGGAAGATCATATGGGCGCCGTTGATCTGTTCTTCCAAAGCGGAACGATCTTCCTGGGCCGCACGCGCGCCGATGTCCGGATTGCCCCCTGCGCCCAGTCCGCCAGTCAGGTCTCGGCCCAATGGAATGCGCACAGGTGCAAGACAGGCCTCTAATGCCTGCATATCTGTGTTCACAGCAATAAATTCCACGCCATGCAATTCTGCACGAATCATATGATTCAATGCATTACAGCCGCCGCCGCCGGCGCCAATCACTTTGATGACAGTGCGTCCGATCGGCTCTTTTATCTTTTCATTGACAACCTTTAATTTCAACCCGTTCATGCTTTTCCTCTCTCCCTTGTTCCCGTCACTCCTCCTACAGGAAGCATATACATTGATAGATTTTTTCATGCCGACCGGCGGCAAAAACATTTGCCTATCCTAATCATTATGGCATATTTACTAAAAAAAGTCTCGAAGCCATGTGAAAATATTCGACCTTCTGGTCGATTTTCCGTTATGGGGAGCCTCGCGACTATGGCCCACAGCCACATTGGAAGGGCCATACCAATCATTTGAAGGAAGACGATAATGCTTCAGCAGGCCCAAGGCCGAGCTGAATCGCACATCACGATTTTCCTCTTCCAGATTTTCTATGCCCATGCTATAGCCCAGACGCGCCGTCACACCAAAGATGCGGCTGGCCAGCTCCACGCTGCCGGGAAGTTTGGCCCCGGCGCCGCCAAGGACAACCCCGCGTGCTCTTTCCAGCCATCCGCTTTCTGAAAGCTCTCTTTTGGCGACATTATACATATCGGTGAGTCTGGCCGAGATTACATCACAAATATAATATAAACTCACAGACTCAGAGCTTCTGTCGCTGCTGCCGGGTATATAGGCAAAATCCTCTTGATCCAGCAGCGGGCGATAGGCACAGCCATGTTCCAGTTTGATTTGCTCGGCCATTTCTTCGGGGATTTGCAGCATATAGGCCAAATCCAACGTCAGCGCATGGCTTCCAATAGGCAGCACATAATTGTAATACGGCTCGCCATATTGATAATAGCTGATTTTTGTCGTGTTCAGGCCCAGGTCAATCAGCACAGTACCTCTTTCGCGTTCTTCCTTGCTTAGGACAGCCTCGCCCAGGGCCACCGGACTGTACATAAAATCCAGCACATCACGCCCGGTGCGCCCGATGGCCAGCTCCAGATTGTCCAAGAGCGTTGTGGGCGCCACAATGATATGTGCTTCAGCTTCCAGGCGCACGCCCACCATATTCAGCGGCTCTTTCACCATTTCCTGATTGTCCACCATATAGCGCAAAGGGAAAATATGCGCAATGCTGCGATCTTCTGGAATCACAATGGCCTGGGCTGCAGCGATCACCTGGTCTTTGTCAAATTTCGTGATGGCCCGCCCGCGCCCGCGTATGCCTGTGGCCGCCACGCCATGGCTGTTGATCGCTTCAATATTTTCTCCGCTGTATGCCGTGTACACCGCGTCGATATTCATGCCCGTATCAGCTTCCACTTTGTCAAACAATTCACGCAAGGTAGTGACACAGGCTTCCATATTCAGCACGGCGCCTTTTTTAATTCCTTTGCTGGGGAAAGCTTCTAAAGCAAGCAATTCCATCTGTCCGTCGCCGTGGATAAAAGCCAAAGCCAATTTCAGCTCTTTGGAGCCCATATCCACTGCGGCAATAAGCTGACTGCCGTCACTCATATGCGACCCCCTCGTGTGTTATACACAATTTCACTGCCGCGCATATCCAAAATGCGACTGAAAGCAAAACGGCTTTCGAAAATCTGTTTTGTCTGCCAATAAGCATGCTGCGCTTTTTTAATAGAGAAATCCGGGTTCAGCCGTACAAAGAATGGCATATCCCTGAATTTCAGATAAATACTGTCCGCCCTCTGCGTGATGCTTTCAATATTTTTATAAAAGTCTGCATATTGGCGTTTTAATTTGCCCAAAGAAATAATCCATTCAGGCAATTTATTATTTTTCAAAGATTTCTCATCCACATCGGGCATAAAAATCACCGTGGGCAGCACTTCCGAGGCGTCCACGGTGGATACCACGCCGCCATGTTCGTTGAAATAGATGACATGATCATTGATGCTGCTGACAAAAAGGGCACCGCGGCTGAGGCTGCGGATGATGAGATGATCCGGCCATTCTTTGCGCACAGCAATATCTTCTCCGGTGGCTTTGCGCAGGGTGGCGGCAATTTCATCCGGGCGCAGATTGAAATATAAGGGCCTGGTATTCCAGTTCAGCAAAGAGAATATTTCCTGATTGCTCAAAAGCAAATCTCCTTCGATGCTGATGCGCGCCAGGCGCACCTTGGGCACCAGATATAGGAAAAATACCCCCTCCAGGCCAATGAAGATGATGAGTAAAGTGGCAATGAATTGAGACACTTTCGACTTACTCAAAGACCTGTCTCCTGGAAATATTAAGCATAATGCCGCACATCAGCAATGTGATTGCCAGGCTGGAGCCCCCCGCGCTGAAAAAGGGCATGGGAAGACCCGTGACAGGCAAAAGACCCACCACCACCGCCGCATGCAAAAAAGCCTGGCCCACAATGAGTAAAGCTAAAGACATCATCAGGATAGACTCATAAGTGTCTTTGCCGTTTTGAACAATCTGCCAGGCGCGGCCAATGAGCAAAATAAAGCCAAAGAGCACCACCAAGGCGCCTAAGACGCCCACTTCTTCCACCACGGCGGCAAAAATATAGTCTGACTGCACCATGCTGATGCGCCCCAGCTTGAATGTGCCATTGCCCAGACCTTTTCCGATCAGCCCGCCAGACTCAATGGCTCTGCGGGCCATATTCGGCTGCATGCCGGCGCCCAGCACATCACTGTTGTTGTTTAGGAATTCTTTCAAGCGCGCAATGCGCCATGTGCTCATGATGCTGAAAATACTGGCGCCCACGGCTGTGATGGCCTGGAGGAAGACATAAATCGGATTCACCCCCGCCAGGAAGAAAACCACCAGAGAAATACCAAAAATAAACAC
>JAHHUI010000016.1 GCA_020024055.1 Spirochaetaceae bacterium
ATCATGGCGCATTTCCTGAAGCAAAATGCCATCGGTGAGAATCTTAATTTTTGTCTGCGATGTGGTGGTGTCGCCAAAGCGCATTTTATAGGCCACATTCTGGCCCAGCTGTTTGCCTATAAAACCAGAAACGCTTAAGGTTGCAATGCGCCGCGGCTGCGTCACAGCAATGATTCCCTGATTGCAATAGCCCGCTTCATACAAAATCACCGGAATCTGTGTGGTCTTTCCCGATCCAGTGGGGCTTTCCACAATGAGAACCTGATGATCGGCCAAGGCCGAAAGAATTTCGCTTTTGTGCCGATAAACCGGCAGCTGATGCTGATTCATTATATTAAATATCCTAAACAATATTCAGCGGATAATCAACAGACTCTTTTAGAGTGAAACACTTCTGGCCGATAGTATTGACAGGCCTTTTTCCTCACGGTAATCTATATACTGACACTTTTTGCGATTTTGTCTTTTATCAATACAGTAAAGAGTGCCGATTATATTGTAAATTAAGGGGATTCGTATTTATGAGCAAAAATTCTTCACACAGCCGAGCCCAATGGGGAAGCCATTTCGGTTTTTTAATGGCAGCAGTCGGTTCTGCTATCGGCTTGGGAAATCTCTGGCGTTTTCCTTATCTGGTTGGTTCCTATGGCGGCGCTGTATTTGTGATCCTCTATCTTGTGCTGCTGCTGATCATTGGTGTTCCTTTGATGCTGACAGAAATCACCATCGGGCAATATGGAAAAACAGACCCCTACGGATCGTATCAGCGTATTTCTCCTCGCATCAGCGGCTTTGGAAGCATGGCCTTGCTGTGCGGCTTTCTTATTCTTTGTTATTATGGCACCATTGGCGGCTGGGTAACCTATTATTCCATGGTTTATCTGTTTTCACTCTTTGGCGGAGCAGGAATCCCCGAGGGAAAAGCTGTTGATATTTTCATGGAAATGATTTCCCGCCCGGGTATTGCCATCAGCTGGCATTTGGTGTTCATGCTCAGCTGTATCATCATCGTCTTGGGCGGCCTGGACAAAGGCACAGAGCGTGCAAACAAAGTGATGATGCCTGCTTTATTTATTATTTTGCTGGTTTTGGCTTTTGTTTCTATGTCTTTCAAGGGCGCTACAGCCGGTTTAGATTTTTATTTAAAGCCTGATTTCAGCAAAATGTCGCTTTCTGTGGCCGGAGAGGCACTGGGCCAGGTATTTTTCTCCCTGTCTTTAGGCATGGGCGCCATGCTGACCTATGGCAGCTACTTAAAAGCTGATCAGTCAGCCAAACGTAATTCTGTGCTTATTCCCTCTTTCGACACAATGGCTGCATTATTAGCTGGCTTTGTCATTTTTCCGGCGGTTTTTGCTGTGGGCATGGAGCCCACCAGCGGAGCAGGATTGGTTTTTGTCACACTCCCAGAAGTCTTTAATAAGCTGCCCGCGGGAAATTTAATCGGGTTTCTTTTTTTCGTCACGGTGTTCTTTGCTGCTGTCTCCTCGGCCATTTCGCTTCTTGAAGTGGTGGTGGCTTATTTCATTGATCAAAAGAAAACCCCGCGTAAAAAGGCAACTCTTTCAGTGGGCGTGATTGCGGCCTTGCTGGGCATTTTGCCTGCTTTGTCTCAGGGCAATGGCCCCCTGGCCAAAGCCACTATCAGCTCACTTTTTGGAAGCCCTGAATGGATGTCGAGCATACGGTTGCTGAACCTGGCGGCATTTGACCTGTTAGACTATATCACCGGGCGTATCATGCTGCCTCTAGGCGGGCTGGCTTTGTGCATCACCGGCGGCTGGATAATGGGCAAAGAGAAGCTGCTCTCTATTATTACAAAAGACGGTGAGAGGCCTTTCAAGCTGGCAGGTGTTTATTTCTTCATTGTCAAATATATTGCTCCAATTGCTATTTTAATTGTGTTTATCCAGGCCCTTTCGGGCGGCTAGGGGCAAAATTGGTTTATTTAATCCGCCGGGGGCGCCGATTCTAATTTCATCCCTTGCGGGCTTGATATAAATATTTATTAGGAAATGGGAGGCTGCGCGCCATATGGATTATCGCAGAGTTTTGTCAATTATTTTGGGCGGAGGAAAGGGAACTCGTTTATTCCCGTTGACAGAACAGCGTTCTAAGCCGGCCATTCCATTTGGCGGACGATACAGATTGGTGGATATTCCCATATCCAACTGCATTAATGACGGCCTGCGCCACATTTATGTGCTTACCCAGTTCAATTCCGCTAGCCTGCACAATCATATCAATGACTCTTACTCATTCGATAAATTTTCGGGGGGGTTTGTCGAGGTTTTGGCCGCCGAGCCCACCCCTGAAAATGAAACATGGTACAGCGGCACCGCCGACGCCGTGCGCAAAAATTTCTCTCATTTACACTCTCATGACCCTAAACATTATCTCATCATTTCAGGAGATCATCTGCATCGCCTGCGCATGAAAGACATTTTGGCTCATCATGAAAAAGTTCAAGCAGAAATGACCATTGCCGTGACCCCCTGCACAAGAGAAGAGGCCTCGCATATGGGCGTGCTGCGTGTGGATAAAAGCGGTGCAATCCGTGACTTTTTGGAAAAACCGGCCCCTGACAGAGATATTAATTTTATGAAAATGTCTCCTGAATTTATGGAAGAACATCAAATCCCCGAAGAAAAAGAATTCTTGGGCAGTTTGGGGCTTTTTGTTTTCAATCGCGGCACATTGGAACAATGCTTGGACAATGACAAAACAGACCTGAAAAGCGAAGTGATTCCCGAATCTATTGGCCGCGTGAATATGCATGTGCATGTGTATCAAGACTTTTGGCAGGACATGGGTACAATTAAATCCTTTTACGAGGCCAACATTAACCTGACCACGGCCAGGCCTAGCGTCGACCTGTATGACACAGACTACCCTCTGTTCACCAGGAAATTCGAGCTTCCGCCGGCGAAGCTGCTGAATTCGGATGTTTCTTCATCTATTTTTGCTGAGGGCACCATTATCAATGAAGCCACCATTAAGAACTCTGTCATTGGCATACGCAGCACAATCGAGCCGGGCTCGACCCTGGAGGGTGTGATTATGATGGGCGCCGATGCCTATGAATCGGACGCACAGAAAAGGGATAACTTGTACAGACATGTGCCCAATACAGGCATTGGCACAGCGACACATATTCAAAAGACTATTATTGATAAAAATGCACGCATCGGCAATAATTGCCGTATCGGTGTGGACCCGATACATCGCGCTGATGGCGACTATGGCCCTTATCTTATCTCCAATGGCATTATTGTCATCCGCACAGGGGCATTGATTCCCAACGGAACAATTATCTAATTAAAACCTAGGTGACCAGAGCTTCTTCCACCTGATTAATCAGCCAGCCGGGCGCGCTGGCCGCTGCAGAGAGCCCCACCGTGGCGAAAGATTTCATTTCATCTGTAATATCCTCAGGGCCTTCCACTAAATAGGTCTTTCTTCCCAGGCTTTCTGAGAGATCAACCAGGCCCTTGCTGTTTGCGCTTTTCTTATCGCCCACCACCACAATCACATCGACCTGAGGCACCAGATTTTTAATGGCCTGCTGGCGCTCTTTTGTGGCGGCACAAATGGAATTAAATACTTCTAAATCACTGATTTTCTCTTTTGCAGCCTGCTCTATCTCGGCAAAAACCGCCGGGCGCAATGTGGTTTGTGCCATCAGAAAATACTTTTTGCCAGGCTCAATTTCCAGCTTTTGCACATCCTGGGCATTTTCCACCAAAACAAAATCAGCAGAAAAACCAACCAGGGCTTGAATTTCAGGATGATTGGCATGCCCGGCAATGATGATAATAGCGCCAGCGTCAGACTTTTTCTGCACGGTTTTTTGATTCAACAAAACCAAAGGACATGTGGCATCAATGATAGAGACATTTTTTGCTTTGATGCGCTCTCGTTCTGCAGGATGAATGCCATGCGCGCGCACGACCAATGTGGCGCCCTGGTCTGGCTCATCCTCCCCTTCCATCACCCGCATGCCCCGCTGGGCCAGGCGATCTAATTCTTTCTTATTATGTATCAGCAATCCATGCGAATATACACTCTGGTTCTGCGACAATGCTCTCTCTGCATAATCAATCGCATTTTGAACACCCATGCAATATCCCATGGAAGCTGCGCGGATTACTCTTGGTGGCATGTTTTCATTTTCAAAATTTTATAAGAATTGTCAATATTTTACCAAAAATATTTATAATTCTTTTGCTATCCATTTTTTGGGGCTTTCTAGGGCATACAATTCCTTGACGCCCAAAGTCTTAATTTTCTTTTTCACATCAGCAAAAGCAAAATCAATATCTGCCTTCCTGTGACAATCAGAATTTACACAGAAATGCACACCCATTTTGACCCCGAGTTCGATCAGGCGATAATTGGGGAAAGGTTCGGTATATCCTCTGCGCGCCATATAGCCGGTGTTAATTTCCACCACGACATTATGCTCATTCGCGGCGGCAAAAACCTCCTCGGCAGCGGCCAGATATTTGGGGTCAGCGCGGCTGAAGAGTTCATCATTCTGATTGATCTTGTTAAATAAATCCATATGTCCAAGAATATCGATGCTGCCTGTTTGAATCATGCGGATATTCTGGCGGAAACAGGCCTTGTAAAACCCCTCTGCTCCACCATATTCTTCCAGCAGAATGGCAATGCATTGGCCGGCCGAGTCGAATTGAAGAAAGGGACAACGATATTTTCCAGTGGGCAGGAAATGTATGCTGCCGACAACATAATCCAGGCCATAGGGTTTCCAATGTGCCGGGCTGTGTTCATCATCAAAATAATCTGCCTCAAGACCCAGGAAAACCTTGATCTGGCCTTTAAACTCATCACGAAGCTGATGGGCTTCTTTTATATATGCTCCAAGATCTTTCTCATCCATCAGCCAGCCATAGGTCAAAATTGGGTCGTCACAGCGCTTAATAATCAGCGGGGCATGGCTGGAAATACCAATGGCCGAAAAATCCTTGGCTATGGCGGCCAGCACCACATCGCGCATGCTGTCGCGGCCGTCGCAGTATGTTGTATGTTGATGATAATTTGTCATGGATTCATACTACTATATATTTGCTGCGAAATCTAGAGATTATTTTCTTCTATAGAGAAACCTGAAATATGCCTATTATCAAAAATACAGGAGGTATCATTCTATTAATGAAAGAAAATATTGACTGTTGGATATTCATCGGGGGAGAGCATCCCGAAAAAAAGACCTCTTGGCTTTCACTGCTCCCTCATTCATTATTGCCGCAGACAGCGGATGCATGGCGGCTTTGCAGATGGGCTATATGCCTGATTATGTTGTTGGGGATTTCGACTCCATGGATCTTTCTTTGGTGAAAGAGAAAATTCCTGAGCACAGAATTTACCCCAGTCCGCGGGATAAAGATTTCAGCGATACAGAATTAGCCCTGCAAATGGCAGAAAAGCTGGGGGCCCGGGCGCCTTTGCTCATTGGCGGGGGCGGCGGGCGCATGGACCATATGCTGGCCATTGTTCAAATTTTTAATCGCCTTTATGTTCCTGCATATTGGATTAGTGCATATGAAAGAATTTTTCTCATTGAGGGCTCGGCAATATTGGACGAAAAGGAAGGAAGGACTATTTCCTTTTATCCTTTAGAGCATGCGCCCGAACAAGTGCTCAGCAAAGGACTGGTATGGGAATTGGACAAAGTGGCCTGGAAAAATGGTGAGCTGAGTTTAAGCAATCGCATAAAAAACTCCCCTGTAAAAATCAGCTGTTCCAGCGGGAGAATCCTGGCCATCATGCCCAATGAAGAGATTTTATAGTCTCATCAGGGGCAAAATATTTTTTAAAACAGCGTATTAAAAACAGGGAACTTGTAGAATTTTTCTTTTTCCTGTATTCTGATAAACGCACCGGGGAAAGCTGTAGAGATGAAAAATGGCATTGGCATTGCAATTATAACTTTTATCGCCGCACTGGGTGTAGGGTTGTTCAAAAATCCCAACTGGATGATTGCTGTCTTTCGTGCTATTTTTTCGGCTGTCATTGCTTTGGCGGGCAATGCAATGATTCTTGCTTTGATACAGCGCTTTCTTCCGGAACTGCTGCTGAATCCCCAGCAAGAATCTGAAGATGACATTCCTTTTGGCTCTTTGAATAAAGATGCACTGAATGAAACTGGGGATAATGATGATAATGTGGGCCAGTCAATTAATATAGTTTTGGATGAGAACAATGCTTCATCAGCTTCTTCTTTAGGCCAGAGCCCTGCAAACTACAGCGGATCGGAAAACTTTGCTGCAACGAATTTTTCTTCATCTTCTTTTTCTTTACCCGGTGACTCTTCTGGCAGCGAGAGCAGCATCGATCAAAAGAAGCAATTATTTTTGCGTGAGGATCCGTCCATTTTGGCAAAGATGGTACGCACTCGTTTGAGTGATGAGGACTAGGAGGAGTCTGAATGTCAGATATCACGATTGATGAAAAGTCTGAAGACCGGCTGTGGTTAGAGTATAAAAAAACTCATGATCCTTCTATTCGCGAGGCATTCATCAAACAATATGCCCCCTTGGTGCGCTATGTTGCGGGAAAAGTGGCCAGCGGCATGCCCAATAGTGTTGAATTTGAAGATTTAGTCGGTTTTGGTGTATTTGGCCTGATCGATGCCATTGAAAAATTTGCTCCTGAAAAAGGCGTACGTTTCAAAACATATGCTGTCACGCGCATTCATGGAGCCATTTATGACGAACTGCGCAGCCTGGACTGGGTGCCGCGCAGCGTGCGCCAGAAAAGCCGTGAGATTGAAGAAGTGATTCATAAATTAGAAGCTCAGCTGGGCCGCACGGTCAGCGACAAAGAAATTGCTGCTGATTTGGGTATCTCTCTGGAGGAGTATCATAATGTTGCACTGAAAATTTCTGGTTCTTCTATTCTTTCTCTTAATGATATTTGGTATACTAGCGACGATAATGACAGCATTTCCATCATTGAATCAATTGAAGCGCCTTCCAGTCTTCAGCCGGACACAGTGATCGAAAAAGCTGAAGTTAAAAGAATAATTATTGATGCGATTAATACATTGCCCGATAAGGAGAAAAAGGTATTAATATTATATTATTATGAAAACCTGACTCTTAAAGAAATTGGCCATGTGCTTGCTGTCACTGAATCAAGAGTGTCTCAGCTGCACACAAAAGCTATTTTACGGTTGCGCGCAAAGCTCACGCATATCAAGAAAGGGGTTTTCTAAAACTAAAAAGAGGTAGATGCCATGCTTGACATTTATCAGTTTCGCCAGCATATGAAAACCCTTTATGAGGCAGATATGTCGAATAAAACTGTTGAACTTTGGGGCAAAAACCTGGATTCTATTCTCAAGCAGGCTTCAGTAGAGCTGCAAGTGCCTGTGAATGGACTTTCTTATGAAGTTCTTGTGCGCGGAACATCAGGTATCTTAAGTCTCTTTTTCAAGCGCGGCTGGTGCCTTTTAGTCTATCCTTCTGCCGATTATACCCGACGCAAGAAAGGCCGCAGACGCCTGCGCGCCGATGGTTCTGAGGAATTTGAGGGCGAGCAGGAAATTGTCAAAAACGGAGACTTTGGCCTCAAGCTGTCTAAAGATGGGCATATCTATCTTCGTGTCCTTCCCCCTGAAGGTGAGGGTGCGGTTCCTGTCAACATTGATGATGTGAATAAACAAGCCAGTTCTCTTCGGGCCAAACTTTCTATTAAAGACGATGAATTAATCAAGATTATCCGTAACGCGGACCAAAAATGGCATGCTGTGGGTGATTTCATGCATTCACCACAGGCAGATTCGCAAATTGGCGTGACTATTTCCGAAGACGACATGAAAGTGCAAATTGTGCTTTCTACTCCTGGTGTGGGCGGTTCAACACCCACAGCCGAGGAAATGGCCGAAGCGATGCTGCATGCAGGGGTATTTAATGGGGTGAAGCAGGATGTTTTAGAGCAGCTGGAAAATCATCCTGTTTTCCGCACGCCGATTTTGGCGGCTGAAGGCGAACCGCCGAAGAATGGCAAAAATACACATCTGAAATGTTTATTTGAAACTGGATCAGGTTTGGCCAAGGCTGTGAACAGCAAAGATGTCCATATGGATCTTAAGAGCGGCAGCAATATACAAAATGTAGAAACCGGCACAGTGATTGCCGAAGTGATTCCACCTTCTGAAGGCAAGCCTGGACGCACAGTGCGTGGCGACTTGTTGCCCGCCGAAGACGGACATGAAGAAGAATTGCCATTGGGCAGCAATGTTATCCTCTCGGATGACCAAACACGTGTCACTGCTGCGGTGGACGGCCAGGTGCTGTTCATCGATGGACTGCTGTCGGTTGAATCTGTTATGGTGATCCCCGGAGATGTGAAAAATCACATTGATTTTGTGGGTACCGTGCTGATCCGCGGAAATGTGGAAGATGGCTATAATATTAATGCCAAAGGAAATATTCACATTGATGGTACTGTCGGCCGAAGCCGTCTCACCTCGGGGGGAGACATTTATGTGGTGGGTGGTATCAACGGGGACAAGGGTTCTGTAGACTCTGAAGATGAAGAGCATCAGGTATTTGTGAAATGCGGCCAAAGTATTTGGGCCAAATTTATTCAGAACTGTTACCTTGAGGCAAATAACTTTGTTGTGGTGTCTGATGGTATTTTGAATTCTGAAATTATTGCTTTGAAAAAAGTTCTGTGTAAAGGCCGTCGTGCGGCGATCATTGGGGGGCGCATTCGTGCCTGTGAAGAGATTAATGCCGTCAGCCTGGGTTCCGTTTCGGGAACACCCACGCGACTGGAAGTGGGCCAGAACCCCAAGCTGCAGGATGAATTTGCCGAGCTGACAGCTAATTTTGAAGCAAAAAAATCTGAACTTGGTGATCTGGAGAAAAGCATTGAAAACTGGCGCAATGTCAGCAGAACCAAGGCTTTGCCGCCGGATAAACAGGAAAAATTCAAAGAGATTCTCAGATCTCATAAAGAATTGAAAGAAGAATTGGATGCCATGGCTGCCGTGGTGGAAGAAAAACGTGTGAATTTAGAAAATTCCGCTTATAATGCAAAAATTTCCGCCAGTTCGCGCGTGTGTGTGGGTGTCACTGTTTCTATCAACTCCGCAGAGTACACTGTTACCAACGAATATTCACGTGCGATCACCTTTATTGAACAAAATGGCTTGGTAAACACTGCAAGTTATGAAGAAATTACCGATGATATATCGAAAAAGGATGAACCACTCCTGTAACAACGAGGTGAGCTATGGAAATCAGACCAATGGTTGATATGCAGGTTGCAGTTGCAAGACAGGAAGACGTAAAAAGAGACGAACAGCGCGACCTGAAAGCAAAAGAGGCTTCTAAAAAACGACGCGACGAATTAAGCCGTGTGAGCCAGGAAAATAGAGATCAATCCGTGGCGGAAACACATGAGATTGAAGATCCTCATGCTTTGGATCCGCATTCGGAAGTTACACGCACAGCAGTGACAGCTATGCCCCGTCGTCAGCACAGCAGCCAGACACAGCAAGAGTCGCCCGCCTATTTCAAAGACCCCAATCTGGGCAGCAAGATTGATATTTCCAGCTAAGCGGTTTCAATAGTGGCATTTGCTCTGGCGCTTTTTTTTGCATGTATCTCTTTTGTCTCTTTATACTTTTTGCTTATCCATGCTATAGATAAACGTATTTCCACGCGCAAGGTGATCGAGTCAGCCGAAGAAGGCTTGGCTGAGATTTTGGTTTCTATGAGTGAAACTGTTGAACAGAATATTGCACTTTTTGAAGAAAAATCGAAAGAACTGCGCGCTGTGATAGATTTGGCCGATCGCAAAATAAAATTATTGGAGAAAGAACAGGAAAAATTTGAACGCGGCAAAGATACTTATCAGGAATTAGTGAAACGCAAGCCATTGATCAACAGCGTAATTGAACTGAAGAAAGAGGATCCATCTTCTTCGCCTCCTGGTTCGTCTGCCTATGGCCGCCAAGGTGGCCTGGGCCAGATTAAAACCCCAGCCACACAATATAACGGCCCGCATCCTGTGCCTGCACCCGTGGCCGCCGCCGAAAGACGCAAAGAGATTTCCAGCTATGTTTTGCAATTATTCCGCGAGGGAAAGACAGCCCAGGAAATAGCTGGGCAAATGAATATTGCTCTGGCTGAAGCTGAATTGATCATCTCAATGCATGTTAATCAGAGGGGGCCTCGCTAGGTTTCTGTTCCATGGGTGCTGTCTGATGATCCTGTGTATTCTCCATGGCATTTTCGTCGTCATCACCCCATGTACGCTCAAGGCGCCCCTGGCGTCTGTCAAGGGCTGACTGATAAACAAGAAGATAATCCTTGGCCGATTCTTCCCATCCAAATCTTTGCATCATCGCCTGCTTTTGCATAGCAAGAATACTCTTGGGATTATTATAATATAAAGAAACAGCTGTAGAAACCGTATCAAAAATACATGCCTGCGTCATCTCATTAAAAATAAAACCCGTGGCGCCTGTTGCATCGGCGGCAAAATTGACAACAGTCTCGCCCATACAGCCACTGTTATGAACAATGGGCAAAGTTCCATAGCGCAGGCTGTAAATCTGTGTTGCACAGAATGGCTCATATTCATTAGGCAGCAAAAGAAAATCTGCCCCTGCAAACAGCAAATGCAATTTAGCTTCATCAAAATCCTGATATAAGCGAAAATTCGATCGTATATCCTGCAATCGTGTTAATTCTTCTTCATACACAGGATTAAATTTCCCTGATATAATAAATTGCACTTTCAGTTTCTCGCAAATATCGTACAGCTTGGCATTAGAATCGCCAAAAAGCAAATCAAAAGCACGCTGTTTGTGTGAAAAATCGCCATGCATAATGATGATAGGCAGCTTAGCATCTTGCAGCAAATTCAGCTCTTTCTGCAAGAGCTTTTTAGCCTTAATTTTATTCTTTAAATCTTTTTCAGAAAAACTGATAGGCAAAAGAAATTTATCTTTTGCAGGATTCCACAGGCGATAATCAATACCGTTTAAAACGCCTACTAAATCTGAAGAGCGAGATTTAAGAAGAATATCCAGTCCGGCGCCCAATTCTTTTGTACAGATTTCCTTGGCATATCCGGCACTGGCGGCTGTGATCATGTCTGCCTGGGCCAGGGCGCCATGAAGAAAATTCAGTTTGCCGTCCTTTTCCATTTTGCTGATATATAAATCATCTTTAGATAAAGAAGTGTAAACAAAATCTTCATTATCAAAGATTCCCTGCTGATCAATATTGTGCACGCTGAAAACAGAAGCTGTTTCGCTGAAATCTGTATCTTCTTCTTTCGTATATAAAAAGACATTGACCAGCCCTGTGGCCCAGTCATGGCTGTGCATGATATCAGGGATCCACTGCAAGGCGCGGCACAGCTGGAAAACAGCACTGCAAAAAAATGTGAAGCGCTGGGCATTGTCATCATAGGCGACGCCGGGCTGCGGGCCATACAGACCATTTCTTCCAAAAAACTGCTCATGATCTAAAAGGTAGACAGGAATATCAGTCTGGGGCAAAACGGCATGATACAGGGTGCACCATTGCTCTGTTTCACCCAGGAAAACACCAATAGGAT
Source organism: Spirochaetaceae bacterium (assembly GCA_020024055.1). Classification (GTDB taxonomy): domain Bacteria; phylum Spirochaetota; class Spirochaetia; order WRBN01; family WRBN01; genus JAHHUI01. Next base: position 11,608 of record JAHHUI010000016.1, read on the forward strand.
CACGGTGTTTTTTCATATCTGTGCGATCAATATTATAATAACGAGGCATGACAATGCGTACATCATGCCCCAAAGCAACCAAGGCGGCTGATATATGAACCACAGACTGGGCATAAGTGGAAATTTGCGCAAACGGAGCCAATTCACTGACGATCATCAAAATCTTATATCGGGGCCCGGTTTGTGTCTTTTTTTTGTGTATGATCATTTCTGATATTTCTCGCTACTGCTTTATCATAACAGGTTTTTTTCAATATGGCAATTAACTTTTTTCCCAACTTGACATAAGAATAAGTAAAAATATACTATCGTAAATATGAGCACACAAAAAGATATTAAAGTTGTGGCGCTGGATATTGATGGCACAACTTTTAAAAATGGGCAGGGGCCTATCAGTCCTCGTGTTAAAGAAGCTGTGCAGGCTGCCCGAGATTGTGGCGTGAAAGTGGCCTTGTGCACAGGGCGATGGTATTCTATTATGGTTAATTTTTGTCATGAATTAGGCATGGCGCCTGAAGATTTGCATGTCACTTCAAATGGCTCTGTTGTGCTGAATACACGCGGTGATATTTTTGACACAGTCCCAGTGGATACACAAGCTTTGCATGCTCTTATTGACCCGCTTTCTGAAAGAGGAATTGGATATGGCATGTGCGATGCCTTGAATTTCTATGCCAATGCCAATGGATTTGATGCCCATGTCGATCAGTCTCAATTTGTTTTGGTGAAAGATGATGCGGAATTTAAAAAGCTGAATTATATCAGCAAGATTTACGTGAACTGCGGCGAAGAAAATGTGGCTTTTGTGGAAAGCCTGCTTAAACCTTTGCCTCTTGAATATGCCTGTGATTTTGTGGGCGAATTCGACATTTGGCCGCGCGCAACGAATAAAGGAGTGGCCCTGAGCAAATTGGCCCATCGTTATGGCACAGATATTGATCATCTTATGTTTGTTGGTGATGGAACTAATGATTTAATGGCACTGTCTATGGCGGGGCTGGGCGTGGCCATGGGCCAGGCTGAAGATCATGTGAAAAAACAGGCCGATGTAATAGCCCCTCCTTTCTCGGAAGATGGTGCTGCTTGGGCCATCGAAGAATTTGTTCTTAAGAAATAACAGCCAGCCTTGTGAAGAAAGCGTTTTTTACGTTACAATAGCCATTATATGACATATCCTTCCTTCATTCGCAATTTTTGTATCATTGCGCATATCGACCACGGCAAAAGTACCCTGGCCGACCGTTTTATCCAGAAAACAGGCGTCGTTTCTGATCGTGAATTCATGAATCAGATGCTCGACAGCATGGATATTGAACGCGAAAGAGGAATCACCATTAAGAGCCAGGCAGTAACCATGCCCTATACGGCCAAAGATGGCCAGACATACACATTGAACCTGGTGGACACACCCGGGCATGTCGACTTCACTTATGAAGTCAGCCGTGCTATCAGCTCTTGTGAAGGCGCCTTGCTTTTAATTGACGCCACGCAGGGAATCGAGGCACAAACATTGTCTAATTTATTCCTGGCTATGGAGCATGACCTGACTATTATCCCGGTGATTAACAAGGTTGACCTGCCCTCAGCAGACATTCCCGGGACGCGAGAACAGATTGAGAGAGATCTGGGATTAGACGGTGATCTTGCCATTCCGATCAGCGCAAAAACAGGCCTGGGCGTGGAAGATTTATTAGAGGCCATTGTTCAACAGATCCCCGCCCCCAAGGACACCAATGACTTGCCTTTACAGGCCAATATTTTCGACAGCCATTACGACCCCTATCGCGGTGTCATCATCCATGTACGTATTTTCCAGGGCAAGCTGCGCGTCGGGCAGACCATTCGCCTGATGCACAGCAATGCGGAATATAAAGTGGAGCAAGTGGGGCGTTTCCAGCTGAAACTGGTGGAGACAGGTGAGCTGACGGCCGGTGAGGTGGGCTATTTGATTGCCGGCATTAAAAGCATCAGCGACGTGCGCGTGGGCGACACCATCACCGACAAGGTCAATCCCTGCCCTGCTCCCCTTCCTGGCTTCAAAATTGTTAAACCTGTCGTTTTCTCCAGTATTTACCCCGTGGCCACAGAGCAATTTGAAGAGCTTGCAGAAGCGATGGACAAATTGAAACTGAATGATGCCAGCCTCATTTTTGAAAAAGACTCCAGCACGGCCTTGGGCGTGGGCTTTCGCTGCGGCTTTTTGGGCCTGCTGCATTTGGAAGTGACACAAGAGCGCATCGAGCGTGAATTCGACCTGAATATCGTGCTGACCAGCCCCAGTGTATCCTATCGCCTGACGGATAAAAAGGGCGAAGTCTTCATGCTGGACAATCCAGCCCATTTCCCCGACCCTTCACAGATTGAAAAAGCCGAAGAGCCTGTGATTAAAGCACAAATCATTACACCAAAAGAATATGTGGGCTCTATCATGACATTGTGCATGGGCAAGCGCGGCATTCAGGAAAATATGCAATACTTGGACACAAAGCGCGTGGAAATGTATTTTATCATGCCCTTGTCCGAGATTCTTTTCGACTTTTACGACAAGCTGAAATCAGTCAGCCGCGGCTATGCCAGCTTTGATTATGTAGAGGCAGGGTTTCAGGAGACAAATCTGGTAAAATTGGATATTTTGCTGAATGGAGAGAAAGTGGATGCCTTGAGCCAATTGGTGCATAAAGATAGTGCCTATGACAGGGCTAGAGAAATTTGTGAGCGCCTGCGGCATGAGATTCCCAAGCATCAATTTAAAATCCCGATCCAGGGCGCCATTGGCAACACCATCATCGCGCGCGAGACTATTTCAGCTCTGCGTAAAGATGTCACAGCAAAATGTTATGGCGGCGACATCACGCGCAAGAAGAAATTGCTGGAGAAACAAAAAGAAGGCAAAAAACGCATGAAAATGGTGGGCAATGTGGAGCTGCCGCAAAGTGCTTTTCTGGCTGTGCTGAAAACTGGCGAAAATAAAAATGACTAAACAGGCGGTATTATCATGGATATCATCGATGTAGCAATTATTGGCTCGGGCAGTGCTGGGCTTTCTGCGGCGCAATATGCCGCGCGGGCAAATCTGAAGGCTGTGGTATTCGAGAGAATGGCCAGTGGCGGGCAATGCCTACTGATTGACAATCTGGAAAATTATCCTGGCATCCCTGCAATCAACGGATTCGACTTTTCCCAGCAAATGCAAAAGCAGGCCCAGGAATTTGGTGCCCAGTTTATTATGCAAGACATCAAGTCTATCGAAAAACAGGCAGATGGATTTTTCAAAATCATTACCTCATCGGCCCAATACACAACCAAGGCCGTGATTGCCGCCACGGGAGCGAAACACAAAACACTGGATATCCCTGGCGAGAGCGAATATATCGGTCGCGGCGTCAGTTATTGCGCCACATGCGATGGGCCATTTTTTCGCAACAAGCATATTCTTGTGGTGGGCGGGGGCGATGCGGCCTGTGACGAGGCCACATTTTTAAGCAAGCTGACAGACAAAATCACCATGATACATCGGCGCGATACTTTTCGCGCGCAAAAGGCCATTGCCGATCGTGTGCTGAATAATCCCAAAATTAAAGTCTTATGGAATACTGAATTAAAAGAGATTCACGGGCCTGATATTGTCACCTCGGCCACATTATATAATAATGCCAAAAAGGAAAACTTCCGTTTGGATATTGATGCGGCATTCATCTTCATTGGAAGCGAGCCACAAAGTCAGCTATTTGGCATGGCCACGCGTGATGATCAAGGATACCTGATTACAGACGGACAAATGCGCACGAATATTCCCGGTTTATTTGCTGCCGGCGATGTGCGCAACACGCCTTTTCGCCAAGTGGTCACCGCCTGTTCAGACGGAGCCATTGCCGCCAATGAAGCCAGCCATTATCTAGACGACATCGCGGGAAAAGCCTATTAGCCTCATGCGCCGTCTCGCTGCTGCATTGCTCGCTCTTATATTCACCTCGTGCGGCACAAATCTGGCCAAGCAGGCACAGACAGCCTATCAAAAAGGTGACTTTCCCCTGGCGATTAAATTATATCAGCAGGTGATTGAAAAATCGCCACATCCGCAATATGTATACAATTTGGCGCTCTCGCTGATTGCCAGCCAAAAACCCCAAGAGGCATTTTCCGTGCTTTCTCCGCTTCTGGAAAAATATCCACAGAACACATTGCTTTTGCGCGCGGCGATGATTAGCTGTTTCGAAATGAAAAAATATGCCAAGACAGAAGAATATATTCAAAAAATCCTTGTTTTAAATAGTTATGATTTTTATGCGCGCATGTATCAGCTGTATATTTTATATCAAAAAAAAGACTATCGCGCTGCGCTTTCGCGTATGAAAGAATTTTATAAGGAAACCCAGGATCCACGCATTATGCTGGCCATTGCCCAGGCACTTGACAGCCTGAATGAACGTAAAGAGGCTATTTTTTGGATGGAGCAATACACGAAAAAAGCGGGCAAAGCGAATGATTTTTTTGCGCTGGCCACTTGGCAGATACAGGCCAGGAATTATCTTCAGGCATCGGAAAATCTCTCACAAGGCCTCAGCCGTGATAACAATCCGCGCTATCGTTTCCAGCTGGCGCGTCTGCAGCTGCTTTTCTTGAAAAATGCGAAATTGGGGCTGGAAAATTTAAAACAGGCCCTGGAAGAGGGGTTTTATTCAGCCAAAGATTTCGAAGAATTGCTGAATAACCCGCGCCTGGTGGACAGAGAAGATGTACAGAAAACCCTGCGCACAGTAAAGCCAAAATCAGCGAAAAAACCTAATTCCCCTTGCGCACAATGCGATTGACCACACCAATATCCCAGCCATCACGGCAACCGGCCAGCAGCAATGCGCGCCCTAAAAAAGCGATCATTTGCGCATTATCACCGCATAAAGACATAGGAGGATAATATACATTAATGCCCGAGAGGCTGTGCGCCTGGGCGCGCAGATATTGATTTGCACATACTCCCCCGCCGATGACCAGCGACGAAAGCTTGAAATCAGATAAAGCTTTTTTAATACGCAACATCAGCATGCCCACAGCCACTCTTTGGAACGAAGCACACAGATCTTCTATGCCTTGGCCATGGCCGCTTTGATGAAATTGCTGCACTTGATTCGTTGCGGCATTCTTCAGGCCGCTGTACGAAACATCATAATTATGCTCGCCCTTATACAGATTGGCATGGGGAAAAAGATATGCCTTTTCATCACCTTTGGCTGCCAAAGCATCAATCATTGGGCCGCCGGGATAGCCCAAATGATGGAATTTAGCCACTTTATCATAACATTCGCCAATGGCATCATCAATCGTACGACCAATCATTTGCACATCATCCAGGCTTTTCACATGAAACAGCAAAGTATGTCCGCCCGAGGCCACCACGGCCAGATAAGGAAAAGCCAAAGAAGGATGCACAAAATGATTGACATACCAATGTGCCATGACATGATCTACCGTGACAAAAGGCTTGCCAAGGCTCCAGGCCAGGCTTTTCGCAAAGCATAGCCCCACCAGCAGGCTGCCCACCAATCCAGGCCGATTTGTGCAAGAGACAGCATCAATTTCAGACGCAGATACCCCGGCCTGTTGCAGTAATTCTTTAAATGTGGGCGTTAAATATTCCATATGCAGACGACTGGCCACCTCAGGCACAACACCGGCAAAAGGCTGATGATGCGTTACCTGACTGGCGATCACGCTGCCAATGATCTGTTCATCACGAAGCAAGGCCATAGCCAATTCATCACAGCTGGATTCCACACCCAATATGAGCATATATTCCCCTCTTTGCTATATATATTTTCCCCTAGCGGCTGGCATGCTGTTGTCCCAGATACAGACCATACTGAGGATCATAATTCGCCTGCATCTTGATGGCAGGCACAGCTTTCCAGGCAATAAGGAAAGAAACCTGATTATCCCAAAGATTCTTCACTGTAAAGGCGCCTGTTTTCGGGCCGCCGGTGTAAATCACGCTGAGCATCCAGTCATGCAGGTCTAAAGACACGCTGGCCTGGATATTTTCCAGCTTGAAATTACTTTTCTGTCGCGCACTGATGTCCCAAAACTTGAAAGAATCCCATAAATCAGAGAAAAAATTGTATGACCCGATGATACCCATTTTATTACGCATAAACGGGAAATACAAGTATGTGGCACGGTTCAGACTGTTTGTGGAAAGAGAAATACTGATCATATCCGTGATCTCAAAGCCAAAACCAAAGCCAAAACGCAGCGACGATTGATCATAGCGCATAAAATCAATCAGCCACTGGCTATTCAGCAAGAGCTTCACGCGACTGCGCTTGTCCCAGAATTCAAATAATGTGACATCTTCATTCAGGCGCAGATCTAAATAGGAAAGAACAAAACTATGTGCCTGGCTGCCATTAGGCAGCAGAACAGTCTGCCATGTGTAGAGATTGCGGTTAAAATCCCATAAATAACGATCTTCCCAGCGCAGCGCAGCAGAAAATCTGTACAACTTCATACCCACATCGATCATATTCAGCCCGGTGAAAAAATCGACCTCTGTGGTTTGATAGATAGCAATATCATCCAGGGGTTTATATTGCGCTGTGGTGCCATATCCCTTGGAATTAAATGTGCTGATATTCTCATGCACGTAGGTATAGGCCTTGGCAGAAAATCCCCAATACTCAAAGCCCACGCCGCTTTGTGTCTCGCTCTTGAGCTGAATATTGGGCGGTAATTCTGTCTTTGTGGAAAAATAAGCCCACCAAAACCCCGTGTCATAGCGAATCTGGCCATTGACATAATGTTTATCCGGCAAAAATGTGGGTGTGTTAATACGTGTATCTGTATTGGCATTATACACATCCTGATAAATACGCGCCGTCATATGATATTCAAAGCCTGTCTTTTCCCAGTTCTGCACATCAATGAGCGGATAATATCCCAGATCGAAAACATTACTGAGAATGAAAAATCGATTGCTTTGATCATTCTTTGATTCTTGTATCGGATTAATCGCGACGACCTCGTTAAATCGTGATAAATATTGTAAATCCAGCTGAAAGCCTTCACGGAATGTGAAATAATTATCATTCGTAGTTGTCTCAACCCCTAAATTCAGACGACTGACAGTCAGACTGCGCATATCATCAAAAATAATTTTTCGATCTTCTGGTCTGTTCCATCGCGTGGCATAGGGTTGATAATACAGGCGTTCATTCATCTGCCAGCGATAAAAAATTGCGCTTTTATAATCTCTTTCTTGTGTTGCAACGGTCAGCAGGTTCAAATTATTTTCTTCCAGCACAGCTGGAATATCCGCTGATATGGCAGGAATTTGTTCCTCTTCATCCTCCTTATTTTCATCAGACTTCTTTTCAGGATTTAAAGACCAATCACCCTCCAGGCGCATTTGAATATTGGGTAGGTTAAACGTGGAGGGAATATAAAAATAGTAATTGGGAGAATCACTGGTGTTGATATTTGCATTGCGCTTGACCGTAGAAATCATCTCAAAATTAATATAATCAATGGCCAATGTGGAGAGGCCGGGGTAATCAAAATTCCAGGAATTTTTATAGCGCAGATAGCTCTCGGTTTGATAGATTTCCTGTTGCTGGGTTGTTCCGCCAAAGCTGGCTAAAAAACCAAAAAAGCCTGCATTTTCCTGTCGAAAGAAAAAATCCTGATCAAAATAAGGGTCGGAATAATTCTGTACACGATAGGTGAAATTTTCTGCTTCTCCTTGTATATCTACACCATAGCGAAACGGCAAAGTGATACCAAACCAAGTGGAGGTGTTAATTTGCTCCTGCACAGGTCCTGTCACAGGATAAATTGAAACAGAATCAAAAATTGTTCGGCTGTAGGCCACACCCAACCGGAATTGCGTATTCATCACGGGAATATATCCGCCAAAGCCGCCAAAGACACCAAGCATGCTGTAATAGTCCACCATCATCTTCCAATAGCCGCCCTGTTCGTCATCGTCGCTGTCCTGTGTCTCATCACCCATAATATTAAACAGGCCCGATGCACTTGAGGAGGGTTTTTTCCCATATAAATATGTGGTGGTGTTGATATAGATCCCATCTCGAGAACGAAAGCCTATCACTGGATTGAAGGGCAAAATATCCTGGCCATGATAGTAAAAAGGCAAATAGAACACAGGCACATGCCCCAAATACATGGTCAGGTTTTGAGCCACAGCTTCTTTTTCATTGAGTACCCAAAGGCGGCTGAAACGAAAACGATAATGCGGATCTTCATCATCACAGCTGGTCACCACCACGCCATCCAGCAAGACCAGGCCGCTGGATTTCTTTTCAATTTTTTTTCCCTTAAGGTAAAATTCTGTTTCCTGCTCTCCCTCTTGAAGAGCAAAAGTATTCTCTCCTGAAATATCCACCAGAAGAGACGCCCATTTTTTAGAATTGAACATCATATTTTTGGCAAAGAAAACCTGTTTGCTGCCCTCTTGGTCTAATTCATACTGAACATTTCCGCTGGCATAAATGGCTTGAGTTTTCTGATAGATGATAATATTCTCGGCACGAATAGCATGCTGCACGGCGCCTTCGGTGACTTGTATTTCCACGCCGCCGGTCAATCGCGTGACCGATTGATTTAAAGAGGCAATGGGGCCGGAATAGATTTTCTGTGCTTTTTTAAGTTCAATCTGTGCTTTTTTGGGGGGGCTGATGGCATAATGACTGTATAAGCGACTGCGCAGATC
>JAHHUI010000017.1 GCA_020024055.1 Spirochaetaceae bacterium
AATATTTTGTAAAATTGGCACCAGCATACCCACACAGAAAAGAATCATAGACATTTTTTCTTTGTTCACATTGCCGTTTTCCATCATATTCTGTCTGCTGCTGAGCGAGCCGATAACCAAGGCATAGACACCGCATAAAATAAGAAAAACCAACGCCAGGGCTAATGAGATCAATTTAGTAATGGACAAAAGGCTCAGCAGCACCAGCATACCATGGTAGATATTAGGATGAATATAGGCCACAGTGCCAATGAATCTTTGCCATAATGAAGGGTTTTTATCATTTTGCATCCGGCTTTCCACAGACTGATCCAGATGATACAATGCCGGCAGTGATGAAGAAGATTTAGCATCCGGGGGGGTTCCCTTGGTATATATCATCAAGGCTATCAAGGGCGGCACGGTCCAGGCTTTCATGTTTTTCTGTTTTTTGTGGCTGAATAAAAACCCCATAAACGGAGCATATTCACTGTTCAGTGAATATGAAGCACACACTGGTTCAACAAGCCGGATGCCGCCTTTAGACTCAGCTGCTTCCTGATTATAATTTTGGACAAATTGAGCAAAAGAGAGAATATCTTCCAGGGGTTTATTCGCGCTGTCGCACAGATTAAAAATTTCAACTTGGTCAATAAGCCCCTCATCGCGTTTGAGGAGGAAACGATAGGCATTTTCATCTAAATTGTCTGAAGGAATAAAGCGAATATAGCCGCCCAGCTGATGAAAATTCTCGGCAATCAACTCCAAGTCATGAGACGAGGGAATCAGGTGCTCGGGCAAAAGGTCGGAAAAATAGCGATGGATAAGAATATAGGGAGAGAGATTTTCATATTCATGCTGAAGCAACTCATAACGCTTGCGAAATGGCCCTTGATCCCATACAGAGGTTTTTGCATGCTGGCAGCGCTGATTTCTTTGAGAGCATTGCATCAGCGTCAGGCGATTGAATAAAACACGTTCGTAGCGTCTGTATAAAAAATCACCTAGATGTATATGTGTCAGGGTATTCTGTCCATAATATTCACAGATTTCCTGCAATGTGAGCTTTGGCAGATAGTATAAAGGATGCTCAGGGGAATAATGCTGATTCAGATTATCCAGATGATGCTCATTAAAATTGTCTATACAGCGACTGATGGCTGCCAGGCGGGCATGCTGTCTTTCTTCCAGCATAGCCTGAAAATTCTCCAGCATGTTTTGGTGTTTAGAGTGAAATCGTAAAAAACGCTCACCGCTGTGCATATAAGGCAAAATGCCCAGATACCGACAGGCATATCCGTCTTGATAAGTATCAAAAGAAACACCGATGCGCAGTTTGATTTTCAGGAAATTGGCTGCCTCACAGATCTCCTCACAGGCCTCTTTTGCCGGCAATGTGGAACACACCAAAGTAGTATCACAGATACCGGTGATGAACATATCCACCAGCAGGCTGGTGAAAGTTCGGTCTTTGCCGTTTGTGTTGTCCAGCACATGCGGATCGAAGACACAATGATTCTCACCTATTTGATATGTTTCCTGGGCGCATACAAGATTGAAACGGCGCAGGAATTTCATCAGGCGAGATTTGGAAATATAAAATGTGCGCTGGAAATCACGCAAATTTTTCATTTGTTCATAAAAACTGTCAGTGTTCTCGATGGCTCTTTTCATCAAGAAAAGCCGCAGGCGTACCAGATTAATGGGCATAGGTTCGTCTGCATGGGTCATATATTGTTCAGAAAGCAGTTTCAATGCGGCCATACGCTGTGCAATATCATCACTTTTAATGCCATATACAATAGCCGCATACAGCTGGATTAAGGATGTGGTAGTGTCATGAAACTGTGAGGCAAAGCCCAGGGGATGAGCCAGGCCCTGCATATTAGGAGCTTGAGGCAGGGGTACTTTTTCATTGATTTTTTGGCACAGCAGATAATCCATCTGATCGAAGCTGAGATAGCGAATGAGTGATTGTATCCATGCTGTCATAAACCCAAGCATATCAAGTATTCTCCATTAGTCGAAATGGCTGAAAGCCATGCTGAATGTGCCGCGGCCTTGTGTCTGGCTGCGCAGCGATGTGGAATAGCCAAATAATTTTTCCAAAGGCGCGCTGGCTTTGATAATTTGATTTGCCCCGTGATTTTCCATGCCCGAAACCACCCCGCCGCGCTGGGTTAATTGACTGATCACATCACCTACATATTCGGCAGGAACATCAATATCCACGGCCATAATTGGCTGCAATACGATCGGCGAGGCCTTGCGGCAGGCATTATCAAAAGCCATCGCGGCACAGGCTTCAAAAGCCAGAGGGCTGCTGCTTTGCTCGTCATATTCAGCGCCCAACAAGGTGATGAAGATATCTGTGGCAGTATAGCCCAAGACAATGCCACCCTGCATCGCATTTTCCAGGCCGTGCTGTATGGCCTCAAGGCATTCTTCCGGCAGGCTGCCTGTGGGCACTTGGTTTTTAAATTTAAAACCCTTGCCGCGTTCAAGCGGTGCCACTTTGATGGTGATGGCCGCGCGATGGTCTTTGCCGGCGATATTGCGCTCGAAAGTTTCTGTGTGCTGGGCCTCTGTAGTGATAGTTTCGCGATAGCTCACTTGCGGCTTGCCCAGGTTGAACTGTGCACGAAATTCATTGGCTGCTCGTGTGCACAGCACATCCAGATGCAGCTCGCCCATGCCGCTGATCAGCATCTGGCCTGTTTCAGGGTTTTCTTTAATGTCAAATGTGGGGTCTTCACGTTTAAGGAAATCGAATGTTTCTTTCATGCGATCCATATCCGCGGCTGTTTTTGGCTCCACAGCAATGGAGATGACAGGCGTGGGAAATTGAATCGGCTCCAGCAGAATCGGCATTTGCTCAGTGCTTAGCGAGTCGCCGGTCTGGGCAATTTTCAAGCCGATGATGGCTCCGATATCTCCGGCTTTCAATTCATTAATAGGCTCGGCGGTGTGTGCATGCATGCGCATCAGGCGCAAGGGGCGCTCTTTTTTCTTTTTGCCCACATTCAGCAGCATCGCCCCAGCTTTCAAAACTCCGCTGTACACGCGCACATAGCACAGGCTGCCGCTTTCTTTATTTTGCTGAATCTTGAAAATGAGAGCAACCAGGGGTCCATTTTCGCTGCGCTTCACCTCAATAGGCTCATCTTTCTTTGCGTGTTTAATAGCCTGAATATCGCCTAGATCATCGGGCGCAGGCAAATAATTCACCACAGCATCCAGCAGGGGCTGCACCCCTTTATTTTTCAGGCTGGAACCATAGAGCACAGGCTGAATTTTTCTTTGTATGGTCGCCTCGCGCAGGGTTTTTTGGATCAATTCCAGGGGAATTTCTTTTTCTTCTAAAAGTAAATCTGTCATTTCATCACAGAAAGAAGACAGTCTGTCCAGCATATCTGCGCGTGCAGTCTTGGCTGCTTCCAGGCGCTCATCGGCGATGGGGCTGATGAGCAATTCGCGCCCCTGGGTATTTTCATCAAAACGTATTTCCTGCATATGAATCAGGTCAATCACGCCTTCAAATTCTGCCTCTTTTCCAATAGGCATTTGTATCGGCACCGGATTGCCCTGCAGGCGTGTGCGTATTTCTTCAATCACATTCTCGCCATCGGCTCCGGTGCGGTCCATTTTGTTAATGTAAATAAGACGCGGAACATGATATTTATTGGCCTGGCGCCAGACAGTTTCACTTTGAGGCTGGACACCCCCCACGGCACAGAACACGGCTATGGCGCCATCCAGCACTCTCAGGCTGCGCTCCACCTCGGCGGTGAAGTCGACATGCCCGGGGGTGTCGATCAGATTCACAGTGTGATTTTTCCATGTGAAACTGGTGGTGGCGCTTTGAATGGTGATGCCGCGGTCTTGTTCCTGTTCCATCCAGTCCAGCTGCGTATTGCCTGCATCCACATCGCCCAGGCGATGGCTGCGCCCGCTGTAGAAAAGAATACGCTCGCTGGTCGTGGTTTTTCCCGCGTCGATATGGGCCATAATCCCGATATTGCGATAAGAATTTTGTGCACTCATAATATCACATCAAGTCCAGTCAATAGTCTTTGCCGTATATTTAACCAAGCCATAGTATCAGTCTGGGCATTTTTTGGCAAGTTCCTTCTGTTTAAAAATCGGGAAAACCACTTGTGGGTGGCTGTCAATTCTCCTATACTGTCTCGCATATGGCACAGTGGTTTGAAGAGGATGATTTTTGGGTTTCTTTTCGTGAAATGATGTATGACCCCCAGCGCCTGGCATCGACAGGCGAAGATGTGCGGCAGATGATCGATTTATGCCGCCTGAGGCCGGGTATGAAAGTGCTGGATCATTGTTGTGGATTGGGCCGGCATGCCCTGGAATTCGCGCGCCTGGGCTATGCTGTCTGCGGGGTAGATCGCTGCGGTGCCTATTTAAGTCAGGCCAGGGCCAAATCACAAAAGCGCTCTCTTGATATTGCCTGGTATCAACAGGATATCAGAGAGCTGAATATTGATGAACAATTTCATTTTGCCTACAATTTTTTTACCAGCTTTGGTTATATTGAAGACCCAGAGGAAGAAATGAAGTCTTTGCGCCTGGTGTATAAACATATGCTGCCTGGCGGTCAATTTCTTATTGATTTGCAGGGCAAAGAGCTTTTGGCTCGAGATCAACCTCAAAATGAATGGTTTGACGGGCAGGATGGCTCGGTGATGTTAGTTCAGGTGAAACCCATAGACAATTGGTGCCGCATTGAAAATCGCTGGGCATATATTAAGGATAACCACTATACAGAAAGAGTGTTTACGCATAATATTTACAGTGCAAAGGAAATCGCTGATCTGCTGCTTGCAGCAGGGTTCGGCAGCGTGGAGTGTTATGGTTCATTGGCGGGAATTCCTTATGATATAGACGCACAGAGATTGATTGTGATAGCAAAAAAGGAGTGAAACAAAATATGGGGCAAAGATTAGATTTGGATGAGCAGCAGATTTTAGAGATTCATGGCAATGAAATGGTGCTGACGCTGACACTCGAAGATCATGATAAAATCTGCGCGCGCATTGAAAGCGCCGAGGGCGACCGGCAAATCGGCATTAAGCCGCATCCCGAAGACAGTCAGACTTTGGTTTTCTATCTGAAAGATGCCGGGCCAAAATTCCGTGTGATTTAAATGAGCAGCCAATTAGCATCGGATAAAAAATACAGCGCAAAAGATTTTTGCCACAGGCATTTCCAGGCTCAGCACATTGAGAATTCGATTTTCCGAAACTGTTTATTCTCATCGGCCCATTGGAAAGATATAGAGTTTACAAATTGTTCTTTCCACATGTGTTTTTTTGATGCTGCGGAATTTTCTGGGGTCACTTTTTCTTCCTGCCGGGCTATGTCCTGTGTATTCAGCGGCGCATTTTTCCATGACGCAAAATGGGATAACTGTGATTTTCTTCAGGGCAATTTTCAAATGGCGCATTTTGATTCTGTTGTGATTAAGAACAGTGATATGGGATACAGCAGTTTTATTAAGAGCCTGTGGCTTGCAAGCCAATGGAAGAACTGCAATATGTCTATGTGCAATTTTTCCTGGGCTGATTTAGGTTCTGTGCAGTTTATAAATTGCAATGAGGAGATGGCCCAATTCAGCAATCAGCGTCTAGGCACGACTTTTTTCTAGATATTTTTCCAAATAGCGCGAAAGCGCAGAGAAGATAAGTGTGAGGCCCAGATAGAGAAAGGTGACAATATTATATGTTTCCAGGAATTTAAATGTGCTGGCGCTGCGCAGCTTGCCCAGCTGGGTGATATCGGCCACACCCAAAACACTCACCAGCGAGCTGTCTTTGATCAGAGCCACAAATTCATTCACCAAAGCCGGCAGTACCTGCCTGATAGCCTGGGGCAGGATGATGGCATATAAAATTTGAAAACGTGAAAGCCCCAAAGCCTGGGCGGCTTCATATTGGCCTTTGTCAATAGACTGTATACCTGCGCGGAAGATTTCGCTCATGAAGGCTGAATAGGCCAAAGACAAAGCGATGACGGCGCGCGATGTCATGCTGAAGTCACGAATCTGGAACCCTTTCAGCCAGCCGGCGGAAATGATAGGCCCCAGGGCATGATTCGCCAGCATGATGAATCCGGGAATCAGCACAAAGGCCAAATAATATAAAATAACCAACACGGGCACACCACGGATCAGCTCGACATAAAAAGTGGCCAATTCCCGGCAGATTCTCCAGCGTGACAGGCGCATCAGGGCCAAAGACAGGCCAATAAAAAATGAGAATAAATAGGCAATAAATGTGATGTACAGCGTGACCTGTATGCCCGCCCATAAATAGGCCAATGTATCTGCGGCATTGGTATCAAAGATGAAAGAGGCAATGGCAATCACAATTAAAGCCCCCATGGCTAAAGACCACCATGGAAGCTTTGAAAGAGAATTTTTGTGTTTGTTTAAAACCAAAATGAACCTCGTTCAGTGCTACAAATTACTTGGAATTTTGCTCTTCGAATTGGACAAACCATTTCTCAGCCAGCGCATCAATCGTACCATCCTGTGTGAAGGCCTGGATGCTTTGGTTGAACTGCTGCACCAAGGGGCTGCCCTTGGGGAATATATAGGCGATCTCTTCCTGGCTGAGCACCTCGTCCAGTGCCTTCACGCGGCCGCCTGTGCTGCGCATATAGCCCCTGGCCGAAATATCATCGAGAATTACCATATCCACGTCTCCCGAAATTAATGCCTGGATAGCCGAGCCAAAATGTTCGAACAAAGTGATGCGCTCACCGGGGTTTTCAGGTGTGGTTTTTAAAAGATTCACAGCCACATAAAAGTTAGTAGTGCCTGTCTGCACAGCAATTCTAGCATGGCTGAGGGCAAGGAATTCAGCTGTCGTTTTGAATCGATTTTCATCGCTGCGCACCAGCATAATCTGCTTGATCATGAGATAGGGAATGGAAAAATCCACCTGCTCTTTTCTCTCAGGCGTCATGGCAATGCCGTCCATTGCCACATCATACATATCCTGGCGCACACTTTGAATCATGACGTCCCAGTTGGCAAGATTCCATTGAACCTTGCGTCCCAGGCGATCGGCAATTTTATTGGTCAGATCATATTCAAAGCCAATACCCTTGCCGTCACTGCCGCTGAAATTTAAAGGAGGATAGGCATTTTCAGTCACAGCTCTGATTTCTTTATTTTCAGAAGCTTGCGCAGAAGTATCTGATTTTGCACACGAAAAAACAGAAAAACAAATCAACACCATGGCCAAGACATATTTTAAGAATGCCCGGCGGCGGGATATTTTCATATAAAAGGCCTCCTTACTAAACTGAATATCAAGTATAAGGATTTTAAAAAAAAAAGATGCCATCGTCAAGATAAAGAATGTTAGAAAATCGGGAAAAATATACCGACTGAAAAAAGAAGTGCAGATTGACAATTTCCGAAAAAAATATGATGATAGCATAGAGGAGGGCGCAATGCACGAAGAAGAGAAATTCACCGTTTTAGGTGCTGGAACAGATTTTCGCGGGAAAATGCAGTTTCGCACGGCTTTAATTATTCAAGGCCGATACGAGGGGCGTATTCTGGCCGAGGGAAGTCTGGCTATTGAAGACCATGCCGTAGTGAAGGCCGATGTAGTGGCCAAGTCTCTTTTAGTCACCGGCTCTTTGACAGGCAATGCCAAGATTATGCAACAGGTGGAAGTCCTTGGTACGGGCAGCCTGATCGGCGATGTAATCGCTTCGGATATACATATTGAAAAAGGATCTACATTCCGCGGCCGTCTGAGCATGCTTAAAGACCCTGATTCCATCGATATTTTTTCTGCCGCCCCCGATCAGCTAAAAAAACTGGCAAGAGAATGAGCTTAGGTTTATTTCTAAACTTTCTATTGCTTAAAGGCATCATGCCCAAAGGAGAAGTAATTAAATGAAGATTCAGCCAAAAATCATGAGTAATGTCTGTTTGACAGCCCATCCACTGGGCTGCAAAATTGAAGTGCAGAAGCAAATTGATTATGTTTTGAAAAAGGGGAAATTAAAAGGCCCCAAAACAGCATTAATTTTGGGTTGCTCGGGCGGATATGGCCTAGCCACACGCATTGCCCTGGCCTATGGCTGTGACACACAGACCTTGGGTGTCAGCCTGGAAAGAGAGCCGGCAGAAAACAAAACAGCCAGCGTAGGTTTTTACAATAATCAGGCTTTTTCCGCATTGGCCAAGGAAAACGGCAAAAAAGAAAAAACTTTGAATCTGGAAGCTTTCAGCAATGAGGCAAAGGAGCAAACTATTGCCGCCGCCAAAGAATTTTTTGGTGCCCAGAAGATTGACCTGGTGGTGTACAGCCTGGCCAGCCCCATGCGCACAGACCCCAAAGACGGCACAAGCTATAAAAGCGTGCTCAAGCCCATTGGCCAGCCTTATCAGGGAAAGACAGTAGATATTTTCACCGGCGCGATTAAAACCGTGGAAGTGGAGCCGGCCACGGAAGAAGAAGCCAAGGCCACTGTGAAAGTGATGGGCGGCGAGGATTGGAGCCTGTGGATTGATGCGCTGCTGAAGGCAGATTTGCTTTCACAGGGCGCAATAACTGTGGCCTATAGCTATATTGGCCCGGAAATCACCTATCCTATTTATCGCGAAGGCACTATTGGCCGGGCCAAGGTAGACCTTGAGCAGAGCGCCGCTGCGATTGACAAGAAATTGTCCGTGGTGAAAGGCAAGGCCTATGTTTCTGTCAACAAGGCTTTGGTCACGCGTGCATCCAGTGTGATTCCCGTGGTGCCACTGTATGTGGCTATTCTTTTCAAGGTGATGGCTGAGAAAGGCTTGCATGAGGGTTGTATTGAACAGGAATATCGCATGCTGGAGGTGATGTATGGCCATGACAGCGTGAAGACAGATGATGAGGGCCGCATCCGCCTGGATGACTGGGAAATGCGCCCTGAGATTCAGCAGGCTGTATTTTCCGTGTGGGACAAAATTACTCAGGATAATCTTTCTCAATATACTGACTTGGAAAAAGTGCGTAAAGATTTTATGAACCTGCATGGTTTTGATGTAGAAGGGGTGGATTACGAACAAGATGTCGACCCTATGGGGATATAATTCCTTCTCAAATATGCTTGTTTATCCCCGCCTGCTGAAAGGCGGGGATTTTTTTGCTCTTAGCCGGCAGAAAGGATTTCCACCGGGCGCAGATACAGGGCAATTGCCTTCAGGGCTTCTTCATCACGAGAGCTGTGATAATAAGCAGGGGTGGCCTGGGTATAATCCCAGGGGGTCAGTCCATTTTTGTCAGGGGATTCCTTATGTGCCTGGGCAGACACCAACAATTTCACTGCTTCCAGATGCCCGTCTAAGCAGGCTAGATGTAGAGGTGTGGCCCCAAAGCTGTCTAGCGCCATGACATCTGCGCCGTAATTTAAAAGCAGCTTGATAATGCTGATATTGCCATGATAGCTGGCATGATGCAGAGGGGTTTGGTTGTATTTTGCTCTCATGGTGACATTGGCGCCCCCTTGAAGCAAAATCTCTACAGCCCTGGGCTTATTATAATTAATGGCATAGAATAAAGGCGTGCCCCCGCGGATATCTCTGGCGTCTATAGACGAGCCGAATTTGATTAATGTTGTTATAAGTTCAATATGGCCCATTTTGGCGGCAATATGCAGCGGCGTGCGTCTGATAACGTCGGTGCTGTTTGGATTGGCCCCATGCGCCAGCAATACATTGACTATATTTATATTTTTGCTGTCTGTGGCCAGATGCAGAGCAGAAAGACCCAAGGGATTTTTATGATTTACGCTGGCTCCTTCTTTAATGGCTTTGTTCAAAGAAGCTATATTGCCATATTCCACAGCCAATAACAAAGCTTCGTCTGTCAGACTTTCAGCACACACAGAAAGTGAAACAAAAAAGAGAAAGCTGTGGATGAAAAAAATTCTGATGGGGAAAATCTTTATCTGCATATAACCATTACGCTTTCAATATTCAATGTGAAAAAATCGGGTTTAATGGCCTTTTACTGAATTAAAGGCCGTGAATTATTCTATAATTTTTATGTTCTGTAAGTCAACGAACAAAGAGCTGAAGAACAACAGGCGTATCAATTTTAGATGAGTCTGTGTAAGTTTAGTTTAAGAGTTTTTTTAAAGTGACGAGAATTAAGCCGTGCGACGGAATTCTTTTAAATGGGCGATGTTTTTTACACTTTTTTTTGCGGCAAGCAGTCTTTATGCGCGTGCACAGATTCTTAGTGATGTTCATATTGATCGCTTTATTATGGTTGTGCCGGATATCGGTTCTTCTGTGATTTCGGCCTGGGGCGCGTCTCCTTTAAGGAAAGAGACCAGTCTGGATCAGATTCAGCATGAATATGAGAATAACGGCCAGATTATTGATATTTTGAAAGAGAAAAGACTGCCCCATACGATGGCGGGTGAGATTTTTACCGTGATGGTGGGTATGATGGTTGTCTCATATCAAAATCAGCGTGATATACTGGAAGAAAAACTGGGCCGCAGCCTCACTGATCAGGAACTGGTGAAGGAAATACAGCATATGGGTGTTTTCAGCAGCGAGGATATTGCTGAGGTGAAGCAGGCGTTAGATTTCCTGCATGTGGCGCGCCAATGGCTGGGACAGAAGAATTTTTCTTTGTTGAACAGGCGTATTGGCGAATTAAGTTCTGTTGTGGCGGAATTGTGATTTTTTAAGGAGGGCCGGAATATGACGCCTCATAATAGTGCAAAAGTTGGCGATATTGCTGAAAGTGTTTTGATGCCTGGCGATCCCCTGAGGGCAAAATATATTGCTGAGAATTTTCTTGAAAACCCTGTATGTTATAATCAGGTGCGCAATGCTTTAGGCTTCACCGGCACCTATCGCGGCAAGAAAGTCTCTGTCCAGGCCTCTGGCATGGGCATTCCCTCTTTTTCAATTTATGCCAATGAATTATTTGAATTTTACGGATGTAAAAATGTCATCCGCGTGGGTACATGTGGCGCTGTGCACCCGGAAATTAAGCTTCGTGACACCATCATTGCCACCGGCGCCTGTACAGACAGCGCCATTAATCGCAATCTCTTTGACGGCCAGGATTATGCCGCCGTGGCCAATTTTGAATTGCTGCGCGCTGCGGCCGACACCGCCGCTGTGATGCAGGTTCCTGTGAATTTTGGTTTATTGTTTTCCAGTGATTTATTTTATGCCGAAAAACCAGCTAATTGGGATTTATGGTCTAAATATGGTGTTTTGGCTGTGGAAATGGAAGCCGTGGCTTTGTACACTTTGGCGGCCAAATATCATGCGCGCGGGCTGGCTATGGTCAGTGTGAGTGATCATGTTATCAGCGGCGAGCAAATTTCACCCGAAGAGCGCCAGAAAGGGTCTGAACAAATGATTCGTCTGGCTTTGGAAACTCTTCTTGATTTCTCTTAGGTTACCAAAATAATCGTTTTTTTAACTTGAAAAGCCCTGCAGGAGCAGCAGGGCTTTTCTTTTTTATTTATTCTGGAATTTTTGCAGCAAGTTATGAATGTCCTGCTGTATTTCCTGTTGCGTTTTGTCCAACAGGTCACGACTGTCACCCTTGAGCAGAAGATAGAATTTAATTTTGGGTTCGGTCCCGCTGGGGCGTGCGATGATGACAGAATCGTCTTCCAGGGTGAATTCTAAAACATTGGAAGAGGGAAGATCGATATTTTTCTCATATTGACCGTCCATGAAAGTTTTACCGCTTTTATAGTCCACAATGCGCACGATATTTTTGCTGCACCAGTCCTGTTTGCCTTTACGCAGATGCATCATCAGATCTTGCATCAAGGTTTTGCCACGGCTGCCCGGAAATTCAGCACTGATCTGTGTCTCCTGAAAATATCCAAATCTTTGATAAATCTGTTCTAAATAGTCAATGAGAGTACGGCCTCGGCTGTGATTCCATACAGCACATTCACACAAAACTAAAAGCGTTGAGATGGCATCTTTGTCACGTATCACCGTCGTGCATAAATAGCCATAGCTTTCTTCACAGCCAAAGAGGAAATGTGAACGTTGCTGTGATTTTTCCATGGTGCGTATTTTCTCGGCAATGTATTTGAAGCCTGTGAGCACACGATAGTCGCTGATGCCATAAGATTTGGCAATTTTATTATGCAATGTGGAAGAGACAATGCTGTTCACAAAATAAGAACCAAGAGGCAGATTTTGCAGCTCTGTGCATCGCGAAGCGAGATAATCTAATAAAATAGCCCCGATTTGATTTCCCGTCAGCAGGGAAAATTCCCCCTGATGCAGCACAGCAGCACCTATGCGATCGGCATCAGGATCTGTGGCCAACACAAGGGCACAGGATTTCTCTCGTGCCAGCTCTATAGCCAAAGCCATTGCTTTGGGGTCTTCGGGATTAGGTGAGCTCACCGTGGGAAAGTCACCATCAGGGTCTGTCTGAGTGCTCACAATATGAAAAGAAAACCCATGCCGCTGCAAGGCCTGTTGCACAGGATGCAGGCCCGAGCCATGCAAAGGCGTGTAAACAATAGAAAAATCTTTTTGCTCTTGTATCAGCTGCGGCCTTTGAATCAGCGGCGCAATGGCATCTTGATAGGCAGCATGAATTTCATCTTCAATCATGATCAGCAGGCCATGTTCCTGTGCTTCCACTGGGTTCATATAGGCCACTTGCGTGGTTTCTTTAATGCTGTGCACAATGCCATGATCATGCGGCGGCAACACCTGTGCACCGTCTTTCCAATATACTTTATAACCATTGTATTCAGGTGGATTGTGGCTGGCTGTGATCATCACGCCAAATTGTGCCTGATAATGCCGCACGGCAAAGCTGAGCATTGGCACGGGGCTCAACTCTTCAAATAAATAGGTTTTAATTCCATTTGCCGTGAAAACCTTCGCAGCTTCTATGGCGAAGTCTCTGCTGTAACGGCGTGAGTCATAAGAAACAACAGTGCTTAAAGATGAGCCAGCAGTTTTCTTTGCATAGGAAGCCAAACCTTGGCTGCTGCGTGCCACGATATAAGGGTTCATGCGATTGCTGCCGGCG
The DNA here is from genome assembly GCA_020024055.1 of Spirochaetaceae bacterium. GTDB lineage: Bacteria > Spirochaetota > Spirochaetia > WRBN01 > WRBN01 > JAHHUI01. Next base: position 13,044 of record JAHHUI010000017.1, read on the forward strand.
CCGATGATTCCCCTCAGGCCGCCTGTTCCAAATTCTAAGTCGTATATAAATCTTTCTTTTAATTCGTCGCTGTTATTTGCCAATTGCTGTGCTTCGGAAAGAAAAGAGGGATGTTTTTCAAAGCTGAGATAGTTTTGGTATTTTTGTTGAATACTTTTTTCATCAGACATATTTATAATTTTAACAGACAACTGAATTTTTGTAAAAGGGCAAAATACATATTTGTTTTATCTGCGGCGGCTGGCTTGGGCCTTGCGGATGGTGCGCAGCATCCAATGTTTATCCAGAATGGGTTTTTTCACATAGATATTTGGGTCTACTGGCCAGCCGTTCACCCGCAGAGAAAAATGCAGATGCGGCCCGGCGGAGAACCCTGTGGTGCCCAGATAGCCAATCAGCTCGCCGGGTTTCACTTGTTTGCCTTTATAGGTTGTGATGCCATTCATGTGATAATAAAGCGTGAAAGTACCTGGTAAATGTTCAATGATGATGGTGTAGCCGGTGACTACTCGATATTCAGCCAGGACCACGCGCCCCTGTGCTGCAGCATAAATGGGTGTGCCTATAGGAAGGCCTGCCATATCCTGGGCATCGTGAAAGTCGCCCCCGCGTACACCGTTTGTATAAACGAAAGTACGCCTTTCCCCAAAACCACTGCTGGATCGCCATCGGGCGCGGATGGGCCATTGCATGGGCCCGGTGGAAAAAATACTGCCTGGAGAATATGTTTCTAAAGTCTGATAAAATCTTTTTGCCTGGCGGATTCTCTCTTTTGATGGACGAGTGCTTTGAATGCGGCTTCCGCGCGTGCCAAAATGAATCGTTTTATGCGGATATTTTTTCCCAATCACAAATGTACTGGTTTCCCAGGAACGAAAGTCATTGCTTTTTTCCGTGGTGACCAAGATGGAATACAGACCCGAAGGCAGCTCGGGGCTCAGGCCAAACATGGCCACCGCTGCCACTTCGCCCCCCTCACGTTTGTTGAATCGATAGGGAAACATCTGCACCGTGGCGCGCACCTTACCATTGGGGTCAATCAGCTTTGCTTTCACCTTGGGCAGGCTGTTTGTTGGATATATCATGATAGTGCCAATTTCGCCGTGACGCCAATTCGGGCTGACATACAATCGAGGAACCGGCGGTTCATCTGCATTTGCAAAAGGAGAAAATGTGTGCAACAAAAATAGTAAATAAAAAATCTTACGAAGCATAAACATTAAACAGAACAATCAGATCGGCGCATGCGTATAATCTGAAAGATTTTCTCCTGAGAATTCTTCTGATTTTCTACCTGATACAGCAAATCAATTTTATCACCAATACGTATACTGTCGGCAGCAGCCGCATGATTCCACCACAGCGCGCTGTAAGTATGTTCTCCTATTTTTAGTCCAAGGCGTAAATGTTCTTCTGATTTTCCAATCAGCTGGATTTTTATAATCGGTATTTCTCTGGTTAAAAAAGTCAGAGGCTTAAAGTTTTCACCATAAGGCGCCAGCCTATCAATCAGTTCAAAGATTTCCAGAGGAAAATTTTCAATGGGCAATTCTGCATCAAAAAGAATAGGCTCTTCTGAGAGGATAGGATGCGATGGACGCTGATGATCGGCAAAGAAATTGGCTATGGCTTTTTGAAGATCTTCCAGCACGTCAATAGGTGCAGAAAATCCCCCTGCATAAAGATGCCCGCCATGGCTGTCGAAGAGATGATCGTAACTGTTCAAGAACGGCAGCAATGTATTGTCTATGTCGGTGCGCAGGCTGCCGCTTATCTGCTCTTGTGTTCTGTTTGCCGCCACAAGAATAAGAGAATGTGGAAATATTTTGCCAAATCTTCCCGCCAGCAGGCCCGTCTGCCCCGCTGGCAGATCAGCATCGTACATAAAAACATAATTGCCGCCGGACTCTTGATAGGATTTCTGTGCGATAGGATACAGCTTATTGAACCATAATTCAGTAAGCTCTTTTCTTTGTTCATTCAGGCGGCCAATATGCTGCACCAATTCTTCCTGCCTGGAATATTGTTGTGCGCCCAGCATTTCCACGGCTTTGTCTGCTTCACCCATGCGACCGCTGGCATTCAGCAAAGGCGCAATGCGCCAGCTGATCGTCTTGACATCTATATTCTGTCCCAGCAGGTTTAAGTGATTGAATAAAGTGACCAGCGCAGATTTTTTTGGGTTTTGCAATGCTTTCAGGCTCATTTTGGCAATGATGCGATTTTCATCTCTCATAGGCATCATATCCGCAATCAAGCCAATACCTGCCAGGTCGAAGCCCTGCCAATAATGAGGCAGAATTTTCTGATTATAAATAATTGTCAGCTGATACAGATACAGCAATATATCTGTGTGGCTGGCCTTTGGATAGAATCGGCGTATGCTCGAATTCTGCTCTAAAGATTCTAAGGTCGATTCTCTTAAGCGCTGCAGCGGGCCGCAAAGGTTCAAGGCCAAATCGTGAATGTACACATCGGCAGAGAAAAAGCTGGATAATAAATTGATGGCTTCAAGCGCATTGAATGTGTAAAGAGGATAGCCTTGAATCACTTGAAGGAAGCGTTCATTATCTGGTGAATTTTCACGCAGCAGGAAAGTCTGCTTTTGCCGGCAGAGCAGATTCATCACTAAATTCGCCTCCACCATAATCCCTTCTTCATTTTGACGCACACACAGCAGACAGATCACACTGTTGAAATGTTCGCTTTTGGCAAAATCTAAGGCAAATAAGGCTTTCAAGACCAAAGCACTAGCTGACAGGCCTTTATTAGGATAGGTATTTTCTGTCTGAGGGTTGATAAAACACAGGGCATGCTTCGGGCGATTTTCCACCGCATGATGATCAAAAATAATCACATCAATATTTTTTTCATAGGCTGCATCCAGGGCTTCATATGCGCTTGATCCATTGTCCACGCATATAATCAATGTCACGCCTTGCTGTTTAAATTCATCCACTTTTTCTGCCGTCAGACCATAGGGTTCGTCCTTGATGGGTACAGCAAAGATGACATTGGCCTGATGGCTGTGAAAATATTCCAAAAACAAAACACTACTGCAAATGCCATCTGCATCACGGTCTCCAAAAATCGCAATCTTTTCCTGTTCTTCCATTGCGCTAAAAATGCGCTCGACAGCAGGGGTCATTTCTAGAAATAAGAAAGGATTATGCAGAAAGACAGGGCTATTTTCCAAGAAAAAGATAAGCTCTTGTGGTTCTTTTATTTCTCTACGCAGTAAAATTGCTGCATGCAGCAGACTAATGTCATAACGCTGGGCAATATCTTTCACTGCCTCTTTATCCAGCGGCTTTTTAATCCATAGATTTGTTTCTGAAGTTGTGTTTTCTTTTTGCATAAATCATATTTTTAGTCAGAGATCTCCTGAAGAATCAGCGGAGATTTCTTAATCGGTTCATTGTGTGTTGTGAAACCTTGATGATCTTTAATAAATTGCAGGGCCTGTTCCAATTGCTGCTTTGTTGGGGCATACACCGTGCACAGCGCGCGGCCCTGAAGCACATGTGTGCCTGATTTGCAGGCAAAAATAAAACCCGCTGTGGGCGAGACAGCATCAGTTTTTTGATTGCGGCCCACGCCCAAAAGCACCCCCGCCTGGCCAATCACCTGGGCACAGATCTGTAAATATCCAGATATTTTGCTGTGAATCACCGCTGAATAAGGGGCACGTTCTTTGCGCAGCATCGCATCCACTTTCGCTGGATCAGCACCTTGGTTTTTCACATTTTTCCACCATAATTCCAAGGCTTTACCATTGCTGATTTGCTCTCTAGCCAGGTCTTTGCCGCTGTCAATATCAGGAACCAGGCCAGCCATTTTAGCCATATAAGCCGCCTGGGTCAAAACCAAAGTGCGCACATCTTCGGGTGCCGGGCCAGTTAACAGGTCTACCGTTTCTTCAATTTCCAGGAAATTGCCCACTTTCATGCCCAAGGGTTCGTTCATGTCTGTGATGAGTACAGAAGTCTTGATGCCCATCAGGCTGGCAGTTTTGCTCAGGCTTTCGCCTAGGGCCTGGGCCTGTTGAAATGTTTTCATAAAGGCACCGCTGCCACATTTCACATCTAAAACCAGCGCACGTGCTCCCTCTGCAATTTTCTTGCTCAGGATGCTTGCTGTGATCAACGGGATCGACTCTACTGTGGCTGTGACGTCCCGCAGTGAATATAAAATGCGATCCGCGGGCACAAGATTTTCAGTCTGCGCACACATGGCATATCCATCACGCATCACAGTCTTTTTAAATTCCTCTTCGGAAAGATGCACAGAATATCCGGGCATAGATTCCAATTTGTCTAAAGTTCCGCCGGTGATGCCCAACGCCCGCCCGCTGATCATAGGAACATGCAGACCCATCGCCGCCGCAATAGGGGCCAAAGACAAGCTGATTTTGTCGCCGATTCCCCCCGTGGAATGTTTGTCCACAAGCAGATGGGAAGAGGGTGCATCAAAATTAATCACAGAACCGCTGTGTATCATTGCCTGTGTCAGAATCGCAGTCTCTTCCATGCTCATGCCGCGCAGATAGACTGCCATCAGCCATGCAGAAACCTGATAATCGGGAATAGTTTGTTTAGCGCAGCCTTGAATAAGAAATTCAATCTCTTCTTTAGAATTGGAAAGGCCGTCTCTTTTTTTGGCAATGATGTCGGCGCTGCGCATGAAAACTCCTCCTTAACAACCTCTTCATTTACTTCAAAAACACAAGAAAAATCAAGGGGGTGGAAGAGTTTATCTGTTTTTTATCAATTAAGACATCCAGAAGCGAATACCTAAGGATGTCTCGAATGTGCAATGAAATTGAGGAAGATTTGTATCAATGGTGCCGCTTTTGTCCAGGGCCCAGGAAATTCTGTGCATCACACCAAGCTCTGGCGCCACAGACATAAAGAATTCCACTTCTCTTGAGGCAAAGAGCTTGAAACCACCAACAATGCGGAAAGCCACAATAGATGTAAGGGCTATCATTGCTTTCTTGTAGAGTTTTGAAGCTGATTCATCACCACTTGTTTGAAACTCGAGGCCAAGTCCTGGACCAAAAAACGCGGCAACTACAGTGTCGGCAGACCAATTTACAACATGCCAGTCAAATCTCATTTTTGCGACAAAAGGATTGAATTTCTCATTGATTTTGTTTGAACTACCGACATTCATTTCCCAGATAACAGGATTTTCTCTGGTATGAAAACCCATACTCAACCCGGCTGAAAAACCAACCTGAGTGAAGCTGTTTGTCATAGAGAAAATACCACCGATACCGAATTCAGTGGCGGATACTTTGGCTGTCAGCAAGAGAAAAACTAATGCCAGAGTAGAAAGCTTTCTGTTCATAGAACAAACTCCTTTTACGGAAGTGATGTGAGAAGAACAGGAAGTGATTCACGGCAAACGCTAAAAAAACCCCTGCTCTAGGCTTTTATTTACGTAACAAGGGTTGAAAAAATAAAGAGAGCAGGTTTTTTTTAAAAAATTTATAATGAAATAGTTTTTAAAGTCAAAGAAAACTTTATGTCCATAAACGAATACCAAAAGTGGCTTCTACAGACCAATACATTTGCCCATTCAAGCCAGTAAGTCTTTCATCCTGTATATCCACTAAAAATCCTGTTGACCAGCCAATCTGCGGGGCCAGCTGGGCAAATAATTCGAGGTCTTTGGCAAATAATTTAATGCCGCCCACGGCACGTGCAGTGATAGTTGCCATAATGTCCAATGTGTAATTGGGCGAGACCACACCCGTGGCAAAGGGATTTTCTCCTGAAACAGTGGTCTGCAGACCAACACCAGGGCCCAGATAAATGGAAAGTACATCTAGCATATTGAAATTAATGATATGCCAGTCAATATTTGTCTTGGCCAAAAGAGAAATATACCCAGGAACAAGAGGCAAGGGGGCACCAAAAGAAATATCCCAAATAATGGGCCGTTTTTCCGAGCCAAAACCCATGCTCAGTCCGCCAAATGCCCCCGATAACTTTGTATTGGTCGCGACTCCTCCACTCACACCGATACCAAAATCTCCTGCGAAAGTTTTGCTGCAGAGTAAAATGAATAATAAAACAAATACAGACAAAGTCCTTTTCATCTGATGATACTCCTTCCTCATAGAGGACTAATTATATATTATGGCGGCTTGAAATGCAAGCCGGGCTGTAATAAAAATAGTTAATAGATCAATAAAAGTCAGCACTTTATCAAAAGGTTTTTTACCACCACACTCTCAGGCCCGTGCTTGCCTGAATTCCCCAGCCAAATCTATGTGTGTCTGTTCGAGAGACAATTTGTCCGGCAGAATTTGTAACGCCATATGATGTATAAAGCCAGTTCAGCAGTGGAGAGGCCTCAAAGAACAGCTCTACTGTGCCAAAGAAAAATTTAAGCCCTATAGGAATGCGGCCGCTGACGGTCAGTCTGAGCGGATTCCATAAAGACCCCTTGGGGTCAAAGGGCATTTGCACCCCTGCCCCCAGGCCAAGATACAGCTGGGCCACGCCCAGATTCCAAGGAAGAATATGCCAGTCTAAATTCGTTGTGACAATGTAAATCCCCGAGCGATAGCCTGCAATCGCATCGATAAAAAAGGGATGGCCGCGATGAAATCCCATTCCCATGCTGATGCCTACACCCAAGTCCAGGCCGTCTTTTGTCAGATCGGCAGATATTTTGGGCGAAATAGTGAAATCAGCAAAGGATTTTGCTAAGAGAAC
>JAHHUI010000018.1 GCA_020024055.1 Spirochaetaceae bacterium
TATCTGGCCCCAGAGCATATGATTACTTCTGTGCTGAAAAGGGTGGACAAGGCAATCTATTCCATTTCCCGCGGCTTTTTAGAGGGGGTCTTCAAGGCGGGCACAGCGGAATTGAGCCTGGCCGATGATGCCGTGGGCCTGGCTCCTGTCAATCGAAAAATTGTTCAGGATGAGCAGCTGCTGGGCACATTAGACAATCTGCGTGAGCAAATCATTGCAGGGCAGATTAAAATCCCCAGAACAAAAGAAGACTTTTTGGCTATGGGATATCCGCTCAATAAATAAACTGAAAAAGGCCGCGTTAAGCGGCCTGATTTTAAGAATGAATCGTGATCTTTTATGGGGGCATCTCTTGAAAGATAATGCTGTTGTAATGCGGGGAATTGTAAAAAAATATGGTGATTTTATTGCCAATGACCATATTGATTTTTCCGTGCGTTGCGGCGAGGTGCATGCCTTGCTGGGGGAAAATGGTTCGGGCAAGACCACATTGATGTCTATTCTCTATGGCCTGAAGTCTTTTGACGAGGGTGAGATTTTTCTTTTTGGCGAAAGAGTTGACTTGCACAGCCCCATAGACGCCATGCGCTGTGGCGTGGGTATGGTGCATCAGCATTTTATGCTGGTGCAGGAATTTAGTGTTTTAGAAAATATTATTCTTGGCCATGAACCCATGCGGCATCTTGGCCAAATTAATTACACTCTGGCGCGCCAAAAGGCCCAGGCATTGATGCAGAAATATCAATTATTTGTTGATCTAGATGCAAAAATCTCTCAATTGTCTGTTAATGTGCAGCAAAGAGTAGAAATTTTAAAAGCCTTGTATACCGGGGCCAAGGTCCTTATCCTGGATGAACCCACAGCCGCTTTAACCCCCGATGAAATTGAATCTTTATTTGATATTATCAAGAGCTTTCGCAATAATGGCCTGGCAGTCATTTTAGTGACGCATAAATTGAAAGAAATACAGCGCATGGCTGATCGATGCACGGTGATTCGCCAGGGCAGACTGATTGATTGTTTCCCTGTGGATAATATCAGCGAAGAAAAGCTGGCCGCAAAAATGGTGGGCAGGCAGGTGATGTTACAGCTTGCGCGAAGAAAAAAAGAGCCCGGCGAAATTTTGTTTGATATGCAAAATCTGTGTGCCCATGATTATCGCGGCGTGCAAATTTTAGAAGATGTCAGTTTCAGTGTACGCGCAGGGGAAATTGTTGGTCTTGTGGGGGTTCAGGGAAATGGCCTGGATGAATTGGCAGAGATTATCCCCGGGCTGATGCCTTGGACATCGGGCATCATTAATCTTCAGGGACAGGTGTTTTCGCAGCATCATGTGCGGCATATGATGGATGCAGGCCTGGCCAATATTCCCGCCAGCAGGCATAAGCACGGCCTGGTGCTTGAATATTCGTTGGGATATAATTTGGTGCTGAAAAATATTTCGCAGGAATATGCACATAAAGGTATTATTGATGAGGAAAAGATTTTTGCACATGCCGCCCAGATGATAGAAAAATTTGATATTCGCAGCCCAAACGGGCCCTTCAGCGCCGCCGCGGATCTTTCAGGCGGCAATCAGCAGAAAATTATTATTGCACGCGAAGTTAATGATCACGGGCGTATCCTTTTGGCCGTGAACCCCACGCGCGGGCTGGATGTGGGCGCCATTGAATTTGTGCGCCAGGCTTTACTGGAAGAAAGGGAAAAAAATAAGGCCATTATTCTTATCTCTTATGAACTGGCTGAAATCCTGAACCTGTGCGATCATATTCTGGTGATGTTCAGAGGAAAAATTGTAGGCCGTTTGTCTTCTGATCAGGCCGATGAGCAGAAGCTGGGCCTGCTGATGGCTGGCGGAGGTGCCGCATGAGGCAAAATGAGTGGAAACAGAATGCCCAGCAGCTACTGGTCATTTTTGTGACGATTGTGCTCAGTTTCTTTCTGGGCGGCTTGATTTTATTATGCGCCAGACTGAATCCTTTTGTGGTTTATGGCCGGCTTATCTCGGGGATCTTTTCGCGCCCGCAGTTCATTGCGTGGTCGATTATTTATGCCACGCCGATGATTCTCACTGGCCTGGCTGTGGCTTTTGCTTTGCAGGCAAATCTGTTTAATATCGGGGCCAATGGCCAGTTTATCATGGGCACTGTTGCCGCTGTCGCCGCCGGATATTTTATCAAGGCTCCCGCTTTGATCCATATCCCAATCACTGTGATGGCCGGCATTCTTGGCGGCGCTGTGTGGGCGGCCATTGTCGGCTATTTGAAAGTGAGGCATCATTTGCATGAAGTGGTGGTGAGCATTATGCTTAATTGGGTGGCTTTGTATTTATGCAATTTTTTCACTTTGCTGCCGGCTGTGAATCAGCCCTTGTCAGAGACTTCGTATAATATACAGCCAAGTGCGTCTTTACAGATTCATTTTCTTTCACAATGGCTGGGCCGATCCACCCGGGTGAATTGGGGAATTGTGATTGCTGTGATTCTGGCTATTTTTCTGCATTATGTTTTACACCGTACTACATTCGGCTTTAAGCTGAAGGCCATTGGCCTGAATCAGGATGCTTCGCTGGCGGCGGGTATGCCCATGGCCCGCATGCAATTTTCTTCGATGACTATTTCGGGTGCCATTGCCGGCCTGGGTGGTGCTGTGTATATCATGGGCATGTTGCCACATACTGTGGTGTCTTCTGTGGGCGACGGATATGGATTTGATGGAATCTCTGTGGCCTTAATTGGCCTGGGCGAACCTATTGGGGTGATCTTTGCGGGCCTGTTTTATGGCGCCCTGAAATACAGCGCAGGCAAATTGACCAGCGCAGGAACCCCCAGTGAATTGATCAGTATTATTATAGGATGTATTGTATATTTCATTGCCATCAGCAGCGCATTGCAGGCCTGGTTTTTAAGGTGGCGAAAAAAACGCATGGAAAAAAAATTGCCTGCTTCGGCGCCAGGGGGAAATTAAACTATGGAGTATTTATCTATATTTTCTCTATTATTCAATCTCACCCTCTCTTCGGCCACTCCTTTAATTTTTGCTGCCTTGGGCAGTATGCTCAATGAAAATTCAGGCGTGACAAATATCGGACTGGAGGGCTTGATGACGGCCGGGGCCTGGACAGGCGTGGTGGTGGCATTGTTCACACATAATCCCTGGCTGGCTTTTTTATGCGCTGGCTTGGCGGCTTTGCTCTTTGCCTCTTTATATGCGCTGTCGGTTATCTATTTGCATGCAAATCAGATCATTGCGGGCATTGCCATCAATTTCCTGGCGCCCGGAGTGGTGATCTTCTTAAATCGCCTGATTTTTAACGGCTCTGTTTCTTCGCCGGCATTAATGCTGGAATATAAGATGCCGCGGCCCTTTGCCCAGATTTTCCAGAATAATCCCTCAGGAATCTTGAGTAATTTTTTCAATTTTTACTGCGTGGTCTATTTGGCTTTTGTGGCGGTGATTGTTCTGTGGTATATTTTATATCGCACGCGCCTGGGCCTTCATATTCGTGCTGTCGGCGAGCATCCGCATGCTGCTGATACCATGGGTATTAATGTATATCGTCTGCGTTTTTCCTGCCTTTTGGGCTCGGGGTTTTTGGTGGGTCTTGGCGGTGCCAGCATCACTTTGGCCATTGTTTCGGGCTTTCGGCCTTCGGTCATTTCCGGCCAGGGTTTCATCGCTTTGGCTGCGGTGATTCTGGGCCAATGGAATCCGCTGGGTGTTCTCTCCAGCTGTCTGCTCTTTGGCTTTTTCCGTGCTTTGGCTGTATTTTTAGACGGGCCAACTGTGAATTTACAGGTGTCTCCACATCTTTGGGCCACATTGCCCTATATTTGTTCTTTGCTTGTTTTGGTTTTTGCTGCAAAGCGCAGCCAGGGTCCCGCTTCATTGGGCAAACCCTATATTCGCAGCTAGAGAGGAGGCGCATTCTCTATGACAGCCTTTTTAAACACAATTGAGACCTATACTACAAAAGACGGATTCAACAGCTATTGGCTGCGCCAAGAAGGCAATAAGAATATCATTCTCATTGATCCTGTCTGTTTCGATATTAATTATTATCTGGCCATTAACAAGCAAGATTTATGGGTCAGTGACGTAATTTTGACAGCCAAATGGCATAAAAAAAACTGGCATCAAAGCCTGATTTCTATTTACAATCCGCATATTGTTAATGTGCATGCCGATCATCGTTTCACCAATACCGCGCATGGACGCATCAATTTATTGCCCTTGCCCGGATTCGCAGGACAGGCTGTGGTGCATGGAAATTGTGTATTTATGGGCGCGATGAATATCATCAGCCAATGTGCCAGCGGAGGCGCCAAAGAATTATGGCAACAGTTTTTGACTCAACTGAGCGGGGAAAATTATGTTTTTTCCTGCTATGGCCCCCCAGATACACACTCGTCTTTGAAAAAACTGGCTTCTTTATTATAGATTGAAGCGATTCCTATTTCCACGGCGGCTCTAGACGGAACGCATTTATTGAGGATATACTGCGACTAAAGTCGCATAAAAAGGAGGCAGAGCCTTATGAGTATGAGTCATTCTGGTGTATATCCGGTCATTTACCGCACAATTTTTAATGGTAAAGATTGGATAGAAGAATATAAGGAAGAACATCATGCCGCATACGAAGAAGAGGCCGCGACCGAAGGCACCCAGTTGCATGATCAGTGCCTGCGCCGTAATTATTTAGAGATTCCTATTGTCTCGGGTTCTTTGCATTACAGCATCAGTGCTTTCGAGGGCGGCAAGGCTTTTCCCCAGGCAGATGGCAGCTTCAAGCTGTTTCGTCCTGATCGCAATGCCCGCCGTTTTCGCAATTCACTTGGCGGGTTGTATATTCCCTGCCCGCCAGAAGAAGATATTCTGCGCGCCATTCGCAGAACAGTGGGCCAAAATTATCGTTTAGGTTTTTATCCGCGCTATGACAAAGCATTAGAAAAAGTTGGCTTTTTTGGGGCGCCCAGCATGTATATACGTCCCTTTGTCGTGGGCGAATCCAATCTGACGCCAGCCACCAGCGAAAGGCCCACAATTATGATTTTTTGCTTGCCTTTGGGTTCTTTTTTCGGGCAGAAAACTATCACGCTGATGGTGAGCCACAGGGCCCGGGCCATCAAGGGCGGCATCGGCTGGATCAAATCAGCTGCAAATTATACAGTCTCTGCCATCGGCCGCAAAGAAGCACAGATGAAAGGCTATAATGATGCTTTATTTTTAGATTTTGAAACAAAAAAGAATATTGAAGAGTCCAGCGCCACAAATTTTTTCTGCGTCATGAAAGATGGCACCCTGGTTACTCCAGACCTGGGTGATACAATTTTGCCCGGAGTCACAAGAGAAAGCGTGATACAGATAGGCAAAGATTTGGGCATGAGAGTGGAAGAAAGGCGTCTGCCGGTGGAAGAAATGCTCGCCCATGCGAAAGAGTGTTTTGTCTGTGGAACAGGCGGCGGCGTGGTGGGCGTCTCTGCTGTGGAATATAATGATAAAGTCACTCGCTTTGCAGAGAATGACACCCCAGGGGAAATTACAACACAGCTGGGAACTGCTTTGCGTAATATTCAGTTTGGCAAGACTGAAGATCGCCATGGGTGGATGTTTGAGCCTTTGTCATAGCATGTGTGAATGAGGATATATGATTTTTAAGAGTTTTTTTTCATGCGCTGCTGGAAATTGCAGATTGGCTGTATCTAGATTGTTCTTATTATCTTTGGCCCTGGTGTTTTTTTCCTGTCACAGCACTAAAGTCGCTGTGAACTGGGAAGAAGAAGGGGCTGCCCGGGCTGTGATAGAAGAGGAGCCTGAACCTGAAAAAAGAAAGAATATTAAAGAGCCTAAGGAAAAGTTGCCTCAAGGGCATATCGGCAGCGGCACGGAAAGCAGAGAATTTAAGCATAAAGAACCCGTCAGTATTTCGACGAAAATGCTGAGAAAACTGGATGGAGAATGGCTGCCCACAGCATTTTTCCAGGAAGCGGAAAAGAAAAAATCACTTCTTTCTATCTCATTATTTCCCCCCGTGCCGGGGATTCTCATTAAAGACGGCAAAGTGGATATTCTTTCGCCGACCGGAAAGAAAAATTCAGCCATTGTTTCGGGAAAGCAAAATGAGCTGCAATTAACCACAAAAGAAGATACTTATCATTTTTCTTTGCGCGGCAATGAATTAGTGTGGACAGCCGGACGGCAGAAAATCAGCTATCGGCGTGTTAAAAATAATAATCATTCATTTAACACACTTGTGAATAATGCCATGATTGCCGGCACATACTTTTCAATGCTCACGCGCACGCTCATCACATTCAAAGCCGATGGCAGCATCACGGGCATGGGTGGGCGATACACCAATTATCGTTTTCCTGAAAATCAAAAAGAGCTGCAACGTGCCAATGGGCAATTTGATTTAATTTTCTTATATCATAAGAAGCGCCCTTCAGCAGGTCGCTGGTTTGCTCTGGTGTGGGATGATCGCAGCAAGGTGCGTGTGATCGCCAGGGTGCGCGAAATAGGCAATGCTTTACAGCTCAGCAGCAATGTGTATATGCTTAAGAGCCACGACTACTAAGCAAGATGCGGCCTTTCAGGCTGCGGCTGAGAGTTTGCTGGTCGGCATATTCCAATTCACTGCCTACAGGCAGGCCGCTGGCAATGCGGCTGATGGTGATGGGATAATTATTCAGCAGTCTTTGAATATACAGCGCAGTGGCATCGCCTTCTGGGCTCAGATTTGTGGCCAAAATGACTTCTTGGATATTCTCGGTTTTAATGCGTTCTTCCAGCAGGTCCAGATATAAGTCCTCCGGGCCCACGCCGTCCAGCGGCGCAATGACACCCGAAAGCACATGATACAGCCCGCGATAGGCATGGCTGGCTTCAATATTGGCCGCATCCTGGGGCCAGGCCACCACACACAGCTGTGTGCGATCACGATTGGGGTCATTGCAAAAGGGGCATTCTTCGCTTTCGCTGTAGCATCCACAGTGATTGCAGTGGATCGTGCTCGCGCGCAGACGATGAATCTGATCGGCAAAATTGTTTGCCACGCTTTGTTCCACCTGTAAAAAATGATAGGCCAGCCGCTGCGCTGTTTTTCGCCCGATGCCCGGCAGGCGGGAAAATGTATTCACAAATTCTTCTAATACTGTCATGATGAGGAACCCTGGCATTGGCCGCTTTGGCATTCAGGTCTGCTGCAGGCGGCTGAATTTTTGTCGTTCACATAAAACCCCGATCCCTTGAACACAATGCCTGATGCGCTGATGATACGGCGTGCGGTGTTTTCATGGCAGGCAGGACATTCACTGATGGGGTCGTCTTTCATCGACTGTTCCAGCTCAAATTGATGATGGCAGGAACGGCATTCATAATCGTATTTGGGCATGTTTTGCGCGGCTCCTTTTTCCTCTTCTTCTGTGCATTGCTTGACACGGAAGATACCTCTATCTATAATCGTCGCCATATGCACAAACGGTTAGTCATTTTTGTTTTTTACGATAAAGAGGGTATTCTCGATGATTATGTGGCTGAATGTGTGCACAGCCTTCAGCAAGACGTGGGCCCTGTTGTTTTTGTGATTAATGGCCTGATTAATGACGCCGGGCGGCAAAAAGTGCTGCCTTATGTGTGGCAGATTCTTCAAAGGGAAAATAAAGGCCTGGACGCCTGGGCCTTTAAAGAGGGCCTGGAATATATCGGCTATCAGAATCTGGGTAATTATGATGAAATTCTCTTAATAAATGACACATGCTTTGGTCCGCTGTATCCCTGGGGCGAAGTATTTAACAAAATGGCCGAGCGCCCCGAATTAGACTTTTGGGGCCTCACCACCACCACCATATTGTTAAAAATTCTGATAAAAGAAAAACGGTTGATGGGCCGGCATATTGATTCTTATTTCACGGTGTTTCGCAAAAAATTGCTGGCGCATCGTGATTTTCACTCCTATTGGCGGAATTTACCCAAGATTCTTGATTATGAATCGGCCGTGACTCGGCATGAATGGCAAATTGGAGAATATTTGGCTGCGCGCGGTTTCTGCTGGGGTGCGGCATACACCGTTCAAGACGGATGCGATCATGTGTTTTTCTCTCCCTATCGACTGATTCATGATCAGCGCTGTCCCTTGCTCAAACGCCGTTGCTTTACGCATCCTCTCTATTTGGAATATCTGCGCCAGGGAAAGCCGGGCGATGTTTACAAAACGCTCAATTTTATTGAAAAGAATCTTCATTATGATACACAGCTGATTTGGCAGCATATTCTGCGTTTTTCCGGCGAAGAGGCTGTGCTGCGCAATTTGGGTGTGGCCAATCATCTGGGCCATCCGCTCACCCAAGAACCAGAGATAAAATTGTCTATGCTGCATCGCATCAATATTAAGCTTTCAGCAAAAGAGAATTTTTCCCTCTTTGCATGGCATATGTGCAAGGCAGTGAAAAAAGTGATAAAAATATTTCTCTATCCTTTCACATATAAATATGTGCAAAAACAGAGGCAACAGAGATGAGAGTGACATATACACCTATCAAGGGCTTGCTTATTTTGCAGCCAAAAGTCTTTGCTGATGAGCGCGGCTATTTTTTTGAAAGCTATCAAATGCGGCGATTTGCCGAATTGGGCATTATCGAACCTTTTGTGCAGGATAATCAGTCCATATCGGCCTATGGCACGATTCGCGGCCTGCATTTTCAGCGCGGCGAATATGCCCAGGCCAAGCTGGTGCAGGTGCTTTCTGGCGCGGTGTATGATGTGGCGGTGGATTTGCGCCCTGATTCGCCGACATTTGGGCAATGGTATGGCATCGAGCTTTCAGCAGAGAATCACACCATGTTTTATATTCCGCGTGGTTTTGCCCATGGCTTTGCCGCCTTGGCCAATCACAGTGTGTTTTTTTATAAATGTGACAATTATTATTGCCCAGAGGCTGATGGTGGTGTGTTTTACGATGACAAAGAGCTGAATATAAATTGGCCCGTGCCGCCACAAGATCGTATTATTTCGGCCAAAGATGAAAAATTGCCATCCCTCGCTGATGCAAAGCTTGTCTAGTTTTAGGCTTTTGATTATGATAGGCATATATGGACTATGATGCAATTGTGGTGGGCGCAGGGCATGCGGGCATCGAGGCCAGCCTGGTGCTTGCGCGCCTGGGTTTGAAAACTGTTCTCATCACGCAAACAATCGAGAGTATTGGCCGCATCAGCTGCAACCCGGCTGTAGGCGGCTTGGCAAAAGGAAATATCGTGCGCGAAATTGATGCCCTGGGCGGCGAGATGGCTATGCTCACCGATGCTTCGGTGCTTCAGTTTCGCATGCTTAATGAAAGCCGCGGCGGGGCGGCTCAGTCGCCGCGCGCACAGATTGATAAATATCTGTATTCGCGCCTGGCACGCGCCAGCCTGGACAGAGAGAAAAATCTCTCTATTTATCAGGAAACGGTAGTGGATTTGCTTTTGGGCAAAGATGGAAAGACCTGTTGCGGCGTTATTTTACAGCGCGGGCGACGCATTCATGCCAAGGCAGTGATTGTCTGCTCGGGCACATTTATGGAAGGCTGCATTATGATTGGCCAGGCCACCTTGCCACAGGGGCGCATTGGCGAGCCGGCGGCGCAAGGATTGGGCCAGGCTTTGCGGCGTTACGGCCTGAATGTGGGCCGGCTGTCCACCAGCACCAGCGCCCGCGTGCGCGCCCGCAGCCTGGATTTAGACGCCATGAAAAGACAAGATGGCGACCCAATACAGGCATTTTCCTTTGCCCATGAAACACAGACCAGCACCCGTAAAAGCCATCCATGCTATATGGTGTATACCAATCGCGATGCGCATAAAGTGATTCGTGACAATATCGACCTTTCGCCGATTTACGCGGAATTTGCCGATGGGCCACGCTATTGCCCCAGCATCGAAGAAAAAGTGATGCGTTTTCCCGATCGTGACCGCCATCATATTTTCATTGAGCCCGAAAGCGCTGAAACCGACGATGCCTATTTGAATGGGGTGTATTCAGGTCTGCCCGAAGAATTACAGGAAGAATTCCTGCGCAAGATTCCGGGGATGGAACAGGTAGAAATTGTGAAACCCGGCTATGCAGTGGAATATGATTATGTGGATGCCACCGAACATCATGCCACATTGGAAAACCGCAAGATCCCCGGCCTCTATTTTGCCGGCCAGGTGAATGGCAGCAGCGGCTATGAAGAGGCGGCAGGCCAGGGGTTTTGGGCAGGGGTGAATGCAGCAATGAAGATTCTGGGACAGCCACCCTTTATTGTCGATCGCTATGATGCCTATTTGGCTGTTTTGGTGGATGATTTAGTGACCAAAGGCACCAAAGAGCCCTATCGTATGTTTTCCAGCCGGGCCGAATATCGCATGCGCTTGCGTCATGACACCGCCGATCGGCGTCTGTTTCTGCGCGGTGTGGCTTTGGGGCTGCATTCGGATGAACGCAAGGCTTTATTTGAAGAGAAAATGCAGAAGCTGGATGTGGTGAAAGAATTGCTGCGCCAGCGGCGCCACAGAGGCAAAACACTGTATCAGCAGTTGCAAGATCCGCATTTCCCCCTGGAAGAGGCAATGGATCTGGTGCCCGAGATGGCCAATTTGCCCGAGGCCTGGCGCAAGACTCTCTATTTAGATATTCGCTATGCCGGGTATGAGCAGATTGAAGAAGAACAGGTGATGCGCCTGCAGCGCGATGAAAATACACTTATTCCTGGTGATTTTGACTATGATAAAGTGCCGAATCTGAGCACGGAAAGCCGTATCAAGCTCTCAGAGATTCGTCCGCATAATGTGGGTCAGGCTAGTCGTATTTCTGGAGTACGTCAGTCAGATATTGCGATTCTTCAAATGGTCCTGCATCATAAAGTGCGCGCCTGAACAACCCAAGAGATCGCCAGCTGCGTTCGCCATAGAGCACATAATGATACCAAATGAGATAGCCGTGTAAAAAGAAAATAAATGCCCAAGTCAGCCATTCGCCGGCCAAGGTATACAGGGTGAATCCCTGTTTTGATGCTAGGGGCACCTGGACAGCCAGCGAGCCACGCACAAAGGGCAACAGGCTGGAGACAATGCGCCCATGTGTGTCGATGTAAGAGGTGATGCCGCTGGTGGTGGCGCGCACCATCGGGCGGCGATTTTCAATGGTGCGATAGCGTGCCGCCATTAAATGCTGGATTTCGGCCGAGACTGTTTTCGACCAGCTGTCATTCGTCACATTCACGAAAATATCTGATCCTGCCAGGGTGAAAGCTCGGCCCACCCAGCCAAAAGCGTCTTCGTAGCAAATAGGCACGCCAAAGGAAATCTCTTTGCCGTCATTTCCGGGAATGTGAAAAATGTGATTGCTCTTGCCGGGCACCCAGCTGAAGGGATATCCCACAATAGTGTCGAAGAACCAATAGCCCAAAGGATTTTTCAAAAGCGGATTGTATTCGGCAAAGGGCACCATTTGTCGCTTGGCATAGCTGCCCACCACATTGCCTGTGGCCGAGAGCAGCACCACACCATTCTGTTCGCCTTCTTTATTTTCCAGGGGCGAGCCCACCAGTTGTGGCATTTGGATTTTATTCACAAAGGCTGAAAAAGATTCTTCATTGCTGGGCAATGTGTCATAGTACATCAGGTTTTGTTGATAAGGATAGGGCAAAATTCCCTCGCTGCCGACGATCAGGTCAAAATTCTGATAATGATTTTCCAGCGCCTGCTTCACAGTCTGCTGATACAATTCCAGGCTGTTGTCGTTTAAATCCCAAGGGTCATTATTCTGCTGGATGAGAAGCATGTTCACCAGGCGGTCTTTTTTGCCGGGAAAGAGCAAATGTGCTGCACTGTAGAGAAAAGTGAAGGCAAGCAAGGCACCCAAAAGCTTCAAATGTGCCTGATAAGACGGCCAGGGAAAGAGGGGCCAGGCCATCAGGGCTTCGGCAATGACAGCATTGCACAATGCCATCAGGAATGACAATCCGGCGACTCCGGCCAGGTCAAGAATCTGTGTGAACAAGGGCCATTGATGGGGAGCATAGGCGATGAGACCCCAGGGAAAGCCCAAAAATCCATTCGATTTGCCTATTTCATAAATAGCCCAGCCCATGCAAACCAAAAGCGGCCGCCAATAGGAACGCTGTTTACGCAGAACAAAAATATAGGCACACACCGACATGCACAGCAGGCCGATGCCCAGGCTGGCTGCCCCCAATGTTACCCAGGCAAAGCCTTTATAGAAAAAGAGCCAGAAATTGGAGAGCAAAGAATTGATAAGTCCGAAAATGAAGCCATAGAGAATGGCCCAACGGCTGCTTGGCGCGCGGTAAATTGCGATGAATAAAGGCGAGAGGGAAAAAAAACCAAAAATGCCCGCACCCATAGGCAGCAGCGGATTGGGTAATGTGATAGAAAGCAGCACAGCTGAAAAAACAGCCAGAGCCATATGCAGCAGCCTCGCACTCATCATAAAATCCTAAAATTGCAGTCTTTGCCGATAGCGCAGGAAGAAATAATAAGCCTGAACCATAATTGCATGGCTGAATTCAGGAGCAATGCCCATATAGCGGCCCACTTCGCGTGTATTTATCGAGATCACCTGCAAGCGTTCTTCTGTGTCCGGATGCTGTCCCTGCTGTGTCGGACGAATATCCTCGGCTAAATATGTATAGTTCACATTGGAAAATAAAGCCGGATTCGGGCTGATCTGTCCTATAAGTGTCAGGCGGCCGGTGTATCCTGTTTCTTCTTCCAATTCACGCAGGGCCGTTTCTTCAGGGCTTTCATCGTCGTTGACAATACCGGCGGGAAATTCCGTGTAAATTTTTCTATTTCCATGGCGAAATTGGCGCACCATCAAAAACTCTTCTTCATTTTGGGCATTTTTTTGAATAGGTATCACAGTCACCCAGTTTTTTGTGTTCATATAGAAAAAATCTGCCTCATGCCCATCTTGACTTTGGCGCTTGGCCTTCATGAGATCAAAAACAGGACAGCTGGTGACTAGGCTGATCTCTTCGTCTTCCCAAATAAGATCCAGATCTGACATGTACAGTGTATCGTTTAACAGGCATAATGAACTTTAGAAACTTGTTTTTTTTTCTGATTCTTACGATAATAAGCTCACCATGAAAAAAGGAATTTATTTGATTCTGTGCGGCCTATTATCCATGCCCGCCGCATGGGCCCAGGATGATAGCACAGCCGAATCAACAAATGCTGAGCAGCCGCAGGCAGCATCTTCCCGAGTGAGAAGAAGCGGTTCCTCGCGCTCTCGCACAGGGCAAAGCGGTAATTTCGCCTGGCGTTCTATCATTAACACACAAAATAAAAACACCAGTATTGAAGATTTTTTTGATGCCTATGTGGCAGACTTGGTGGATGTGGCCAAGCCCGGATATAAAGCCCTGCCGCCGGAGGCCAAAGACGAAGAGAGCGCCGAATATGCAGATTATTATAAACAGCAAGGCAAGCTGGTGCCCAGCACCGGTACTTTCGACCTGGCTGTCAAGGGCGAGGGTTTTTTCCGTGTAACCGATGAAGAGGGAAAAACATTATATACCCGAAACGGCACATTTGTCCCCAATGAAGAGGGGGTGTTGATGAACAACGACGGACATATTTTGGATCCCCAGTTGGTGATTAAAGATATCAATGAATCTTACACTATTGATGCGCAAGGGCAGCTGATGCTGAATAAATTGGACGGCCCGCCGCAGAAACTGTATCAGTTCCAGCTGTATATGCCCGCCGATGATGCCCAGGTGGAACGGCATAACACGGCTTTTAATTTCAGCGAAGTGGCCGCCGTTCCCATGGATAAAGATCATCGTATTTTTAATAAAATGCTGGAATTAAGCACTACTCAGGCGGCCAAGGCCCTGGTGCGCATGACAAAATATCTGTATGAACTGAAAAGGCAAAACCCCGAAGTGGACTATGCGTTCAAGCTGTATCTGACAGACTTTTTATTGAAGCAATATGCCCTGGCGGCGAATAATCCCGAAGAGCTGGTGAAATTTGGCCAGCTGGCTGAAAATGTGGCACCTAGCCTGGTCTTTTCCGGCGGCGAGGAGAATGACCCCGCCACAAAAGAAGCTGAGCGTGGTGAGCCGATTATGATTCGCTAAAGAGAATCAAGCTGCTGTTAAATATGCTGTGTATAGGGCAGACCCAAGGCATACATCACAGATTTCACGCTTAAATTCTGTGCCCCTGGATAGGTCAGCCAGGCGCTTTGAAAAACAGGATGGGCAAATTGTTCTTCCACAGGCACAGCAATGGCACGTATGCCTGCCTGATGCGCAGCAAAAATGCCGGGCATGCTGTCTTCAAAAACCAGGCATTCATGAGGCTTTGCGCCCAGTTTTTCTGCCGTGTACAGGAAGATGTCCGGATCGGGTTTGCCTTTTTTCACCAAGTCGGCAGAATACACCCCTGAAAGATAAGGCCCAAAGCCACAGATATCGATGATTTCATCTAGCACCCCCTGGGAAGAGCCGCTGGCCACGGCACAGCGAATCCCTGCTTTGTGCAGTCTTTGCAGCAATTCATGCATGGGAGCAAAGATAGGTGTCTCCTGTCGGGCTATTTCCAAATACAGCCTGTCGCTGAGGGCCACCAATTCGGCCGCGCTGATGGATAATCCAAAGTCTCTAATGAGAATGTCAGCAAAGCTTTGCGTGCTAATGCCCACCAGGCCTGCGCGCTGATCTTCACTGAGGCTGATGCCCAGCTGTTCGTATAATAAATCTGAAGAACGATCATAATTCGGCTCGCTGTCCACCAGGGTGCCGTCAAAGTCAAATATGGCTAATTTTATTTTTTCTTTCATACAATTCTCACTTTACTTGATCTATAGAGGTCCAATCCTTGGGCGGCGCGCCAATCTCCATCAGGGCGCTCAGGGCCTTATATGGACCGAAATTGGCGACTAATACTTTGATAAATACCATCATGGGCACACTGAGGAAAACCCCGGGGGCGCCCCACATCCAGCCCCAGAAAAGCACGCCAATGAGCACGACAAAAGGACTGATATTCAGGCTGTTGCCTTGCAGGCGTGGCTCTAAAATTTGGCCATAGACCAATTGCAGGCCGGGCATGCTGATCAGGACAAACCACATAGCCATCGGGTTTGTGCGCAGCTGAAGCAGGGCCATGGCCATTGTGGCCGCCATGATGATGGCCGAACCGATGACCGGGACAAAATTGAATACAAAGCCCAAAATCCCCCACATAGAAGCATAATTGGCCCCCGCCACCATCAGGCACAGATAAATCGTGAAGCCTGTTAAGCCAGAGATAAATGTTTTAATGAGCAAGTAACGGCTCATGCTCGATGTCACTTCCGCACCAATCTGGGCAAATCGCTGCGATGTTTCTGAAGAAAATACCGTTTGGAATTTATAATGATAGTTTTGAATCTCTAAAAGAAGAAATGCCGTCATCAAGGCTACAAAGAGTGAATTGCTGATGAAAGTGAGGCTAGAATTGGCCAGCTTGAAAATATAGGATGATGTCCAGCGGCTGATTTGCGTGACCACGTTGCGCGCTGAGACAATGTCCATTTCGCTGGGCAGGTTCAGCTTTTTGGATAATTCTTCCAGTCCGTCGGCAAAGGTCGGCAGCAGGGCATTCAGGTCGACAGTGAATTGACGCAGATTGCCGCTGAGCAGAACAATGAATAAAGTGATCAGGCTGAATGTGATGGCGATAATGAAGGAAATTGTCAGCCATTTGGGAATGCCCACACGCACACAGGCATGCACCAGCGGATGCAGCATCAGCGTGAACAAAATGGCCAGAAAAACCTGAATAAACAACCCGGATAAAATTTTCATCACCCCGAAACACATAATCAGCGCAATCACAGTCAGGCATGTGGCAGAAAGCGTTAATTGAGGTTTTCTTACAGTTTCTGGCATGATTTTTCCTTGCTGTTTTTTGAGGTTAAGTTATGTATGCAGTATAAAATAAATATCGGCGATATGCCAGTACTTCTGTGTCAATGGAAGAAATTTCTTTGATTTAGGCTTGACATTGCACAAGGTCTTGACTCTTTTTAAACAGAGAGATATAAACGACAAGATTAATTTGAGAATAAATCACGCCTTTATGGGGGCAGGTGCATGGTCAAGGTTAAAAATTTAACAAAGACATATAAGAAAACTCTGGCGCTGGATGAGGTCAGTTTTTCTGTTAAAAAAGGCGAGATTACAGGTTTTCTTGGCGCCAATGGGGCCGGAAAAAGCACCACAATGAATATTCTCTGCGGCTATATCTGCCCCACGGCCGGGGAAGTCTTGATTAATGATTTTAATATCATGGAAGAGGCTGTCCAGGCCCAGCGCTGCATTGGCTATTTGCCTGAACATCCGCCTTTATACGACGATATGCTGGTGGATGAATATCTGGATTTTGTGGCGCGTCTGAAGGGTATTGATCAGGAACAGGCCAATCTTGAGCGTGAGCAGATTTATGTTTCTTTGCATTTGTCGGATATACGTTTTCGTTTGATCCGCAATCTTTCCAAGGGGTATAAACAGCGCATAGGCCTGGCCCAGGCCTTGGTGGGTGCTCCCCCTTTGCTTATTTTAGATGAACCCACATCGGGATTGGACCCCAGGCAAATTTTAGAATTCCGCAGCCTGCTGCTTGGCCTCAAGCATAAGCACACCATTATTATTTCCAGTCATATTCTCTCAGAGATACAATCGGTATGCGATCGCCTGCTGGTGATTCATGAAGGCAGAATTGTGGCCAATGACACCCCGGCCAGCCTTTCGCATACCCTGCAGGGTGAAGAGCAGCTGAGCCTGCGTGTGCGTGGCGATCAGGAAAGCGTGCAGCGCGTGCTGAATAAAGTGGAAAATGTTTCCCGCATAGAGGACAGGGTCTGTGATGAAGAAGGCGCCTGTGAATTTATTTTATACAGTGATACAGATATTCGCGAGGCTGTTTTTCATGCCCTTTCGCATGCAAATATGCCTATTTTGTCTATGGCGCGCAGCCATATGAGCTTGGAAGATGTATTTTTACAGCTGACACAAAAATAATGAGGAAATATATATGCTGGCAGTTTGGATCAAGGAATTAGGGCATTTTTTCAAAACCCCTTTAGGATATGTGTATCTTTCGGTCTCTCTTTTTATCAGCGGGCTTTTGTTCACATTGATGAATCTGGCTGCGATGAGCACAGACTTTGCCTCTGTTTTGCAGCTTTTGCAAATCCTGTTAATTTTCACGGTGCCTTTGCTGACCATGTCCCTGTTCAGCCAGGAACGCAAGCATGGCACGGATCATTTGCTTTTGACATCAGGTGTCTCTCTTTGGCAGGTAGTTTTGGGTAAAATTAAAGCAACTGTATTTTTACTGTTATTAACTATTGTCGCCATAATAGCTTATCTGATAGTGATAGAGATGCACGGCTCTGTTGACTGGCTGCGTGTGGTGAGCTCTTTGCTGGGATATTTCCTTTTGGGGCTGCTGTACATCTGCATTGGCACATTTATTTCCTGTCTCACAGAAAATCAAATGCTTGCTGCTATTTGCACATTTGCGGCCTTGTTTGCTTTATGGCTTTTGCAGAGTGTTGCGGAAATTATTCCTGCCAATGCTTCTTTTGGCATGTGGATGGCCATTTTTTCCTGTGGCGCGATTGTATGGTTTTTCTATCATCAAACCCAGGATCAGCGCATGGGGGTGGCATCGGCTTTGGTTTTATTGTTTGTTCTGGGCCTGCTGATTTTATTTGACAAAGACTTTTTCAGTGTGTGGCTGGGCAAAACACTGCTGTGGCTGTCTGTGCCGCGGCGCTATTCATCTTTTCTCATGGGGGTGATTTCCTGGGGAGACATTGCTTTCTTTTTGGGCCTTTCGTCATTATTTGCCTATTTCAGTGTGTGGAAGCTGGAAAAACGTCGTTGGAGTGAGGATTAATCTATGCCAAAGCAAAACACGGATGGGCCATTTTCACTGATATCCTTTTTGCGCCGTCCTTGGTCTTTTCAGGCGCGCTATGGTCTATTTGCCTCTTTAAGCTTTTGGGGTGCTGTGCTGGCTTTTGTGTTATGTACATTGATTTTTGAACATATTCCAGGCAGTCTGGACATGACGCGCGCGCGCCTGTACAGCCTTTCTGAATCCACAGAAAAGCTTTTAAAGCAAGTGCATCAGGATATTTCTATCACCCTGGTGTGGCAAAAAGAAGTGGAACGGCAATACAATCTTTATGAAATATATGCCCAGGTGAATAATGTTCTTAAGCAATATGCACAGAAAAATCGCCTTATCACTTATCGCGTGGTGGATCCTGTGGTGAACCCCGAACTGGTTCTTGCCTATACACAGGGGCAAAGCAAACTGGGCCAGGGCAGCATCATCGTCGCCGGCGCGAATTTGCAGCGTGTCATTTCATTCGAAACATGGGCCGGGTTCTATGGGCGGGAGCGAATGAAATTGAATGTGGAAGGCCCCATCAGCAATGCCATTTTATATATTATTACAGGAATAATGCCCAAGGTTTACAGC
>JAHHUI010000019.1 GCA_020024055.1 Spirochaetaceae bacterium
GTCCTTCAGAAAAACTCAGTGAAAATCAGCGTCAGCGGCAGGAAAATAAAAAAAATGCAGCACAGCAAAAACGACGCCAAAAACAGGAAGAGCAACTGATGGCTGAGATTGATGAATTGGAAGAGAAAAAGAAAAACCTGGAAGTCCGGCTGGCCGACCCTGATGTGTATACAAAGGGAGAAAAAGTGAAGGAATTGAGTGAAAAATTAACCAATTTGCAAGCAGAGATTGATAATTTATATGCCAGGTGGAATGATTTATGATTGCAGGAATCGGTATTGATATATGCCGCCGAGATCGTTTTGTGCGTCGGCTGGATAATCGCGCATTTTTGGAAAAAATATTTCATGCACAGGAATTGGCCATGTTGATGCATCGAGGGGAAGATGCCTTGGGAAAAAGTGCCTTTCTGGCCGGGCGCTGGGCCGCAAAAGAAAGCCTGGTGAAAGCATTAGGCCTGGGGATATTTGTTTTGCCCCTGCCTCAGATGTGTGTGGTTCTGGCTTGAAATCAAAACGGCGCACCCCAATGGCAATTTGGCCCGGATGTGCAGGCAATTTTGCAGGAAAGAGGCATTCATCAAGTTTTTCTCTCGCTCAGCCATGAAGCCGAATTGGTGGCCGCTGTCAGCGTGCTGGAAATTTAGGTCTTTAAAAAATCATTCACCGTACAAATGCGCAGAATATTGGCAATGGTGCCCAGATAGGGCAAAGTGGAAGCATGTATAGGTGTGTGTTCCAGGAAATCAGCCTTGGCTTGCAGCAGAGCATTGAGCAGAAGTGTCAATGCGCGCGGGCGCAGACTTTCGTACTCTTCCATTGTGAATGAATTGTAGAATCTAAGCGAAGTATCTTCGGCTTTCACCAAGGGCAAAATCCACTCCTGAAGGGCTTTTGTGGCAAATCCCCAGCGGCGCAGGGTTTGGGCCAGGGGCCGCCCACGCAGCTCATAGTCACGCACAATAGTGCGAAACAGCTTGAAGTCAAAGTCCTCGGGGCTGTCTGGCAAGATGGTATCCACATAAATCTTTAGATGCGGAATGTCCTGACTCAGGGGCAGCACATCTGTATTGAAAGAATGTAGGCCTTCAATCAGGAAAACAGTATCTTCCTGGGCTTTCAGGATTTTTCCCTGCGGCAGCGGGGCATTCAGCTCGAAAGAATAATAAGGCAATTCGGCTTGGCCTTTTTCGGCCAGCTCATGAAAGAAAGCCTGAATCTTCTCACGCGAGAGGGCCCCGGGATGGTCCCAGTCTTTGCCCTCTGCTTCCTGAGAGTCAGGAATTTCATCCAAAGATTTATAGAAGGAATCTAGAGAAATGCTCAGTGCTGATTTTCCGCAGGCGCGCAGCTCCAGTTCCAGCCGGGAAGAAAGGACAGATTTCCCGCTGCCCGAGCTTCCTGCAATCAGCACGTAGCGTGCTTTGTTTTGAAGTATTTCCCGCCTCAGGTTGGCCACTGTCCGGCTCAGCGGGCATAAAATATTGTATAATGTCGAAGTCATCTAGAGAATTATGGTACTCTGGAAGAGGTGACCTGAACAAGGGGGGTATTCTCTTGCTGGGTGCTGTTTTCTGCAAATTCAGTAATATTTTCTGCTCTCAAGACAGGAAGAGAAAATTGTTTGGAAGCCTCGACGCGCACAAAATAGACAAAACCAGTGGGAAATGCCTTGATTAGGTTCTGGGGGCTGCGTTCAAACCCTACATCGAAGATGGAAATACGGAAATTGCCGTATTCGTCGAAATAGGGAAAGAATGTTGCCACATGGCGATGCTGGCGCAGCACAGGCGCAGAGCCGAATTCAGTGCTGATAGAGCCCAGGAAAAAATCTCCAGGATATTTAATGGCCAATTCATACAGTACAGGCTCCAGTTTTTCCAGGGGATAGCCTATGTCATTGAAAAAAGGCGTGAAGCTGGTATTGCGGGCATCTTCGGCATACAGGTCTACTGTTTGCAGGGGCCAGCGTGCTTTGCGCACGGCATAAGCCAGATTGCGTATCCAGTCTAGTCCAAAATAAGGATCGCGCATGTCATATTGATCATTCCATCGATTGTCCGCCTGGCGCAGGCCTTCTTTTTTCAAGGGCTCAATGGGAATGAGCAAACCCTGGGGATTAGTCGGCTTGAACAGCCCATCCACAATCCATTTGACAAAACCCGAGCAATTAAAGCCAAAGGGCTGTGTTGTCGACTGGGGCTGCAGGGTTTCAATATAGACAAATTGCCCGTGTTCATTTTGTGCGCCGTCTTCATTTTCGCGCACCAAGATCAGCTGGGGACGAATCTGTTCAATCATCCAGCGTATTGTCTGCCATTCGGGATAGGCCGCCGGCTGGAAAAGCGCAGGCCAGTCAATCAGATATTTTGTGACAGACATTAAATGCGCCAGCGGACTGATGGCAATGGCACGCATGCCCATGGGCACAGGCACATTGTGATAAAATCTGCTGCCATAGACAAAAATGCTCATGCGCGAACGATGTTCATCTTCAGGTTCCACCAGAATATACGAATCAGGATTATCCTGAATGAAAATCTTCACCTGAACAAAGTCACCGCTGGCCAGGTTTTTCTGGAAAAAATAGCTGCCGCGCGTATAGCTGCGCAGAGTATAGGTGGGCACATTGTTAATAAAGCGCAGATAGTAATCTGTCCCTGCTTTTTGCATGTCTAAAGAGACAGAGATAGGAGAAGATTTCTGTCGATAGAAAGCGCTGGGGGTGCTGGCCTGCTCGAAGCTGCGATCCAGCAGGGTCTGTTCAACTAATTGGCGAATTTCCACATTTTCGGCCAGCTGGGCGTCCTGAAGGATGCGTTTTTCCACTTCATAGTCCTGCTGCGCAAAGAGAAAAGAGGGTAGAAACAGGAAAGCAGCCAGAGCGGCAATATATTTAGCGTACGCGTATTGTCTCAACAAGAATGGGCACATGGGGAAATCTGAATTCTTTGCGAAGATTTTTGATGATATAGCGTACATAGCTTTCTTCAACTTCTCCATAAACTTTTAAGGTGAATCGGGGAGGGTATTGCCCCGTTTGCCGCAGGCTTTTCAGCACAGGCGGTCTTTTGCGCCCCCTGCGCGGATGCGCCTGGTCTTCGCACCATTGTTTCAGGGCCTGCATCAGCTCATCTTCATCAGCCACTCGAGCCGCTTCTTTGTGCAGGTTGCGCACCCATTTCATCAATGTGGCCATGCTTTCTTTGTGCATCACAGAAACAGCCGCCACAGGCACATAGGCCAGCACGGGAAATTGAAAGCGTATTTTCTCAACTTCTTGTTTTACTATATCGTTTAACACAGTCATACCCTTGACCCTCACAGCAGAGTTTTGTTTGAGATCGGTTTTTGTCAGCACGAATAAAAACGGCTTTTTGCTTTCCACAATTTTGTCAGCAATTTTTTTATCCTGATCAGTCAGGCCTTCTGTGATGTCGATCAGCAGCAGGGCGATGTCGCATTCTTTCAATGCCGCCTGTGTGCGTCTGGTGGCATAGAATTCCAGCGATTCATTCACCTTGCTGGCTCGGCGCAGGCCGGCTGTGTCTAAAATCTCGAATAGCTGGCCCTGATCACTGAAAAAGGAAGATACCACATCACGCGTGGTGCCCGAAATATCAGAGACAAGCGATCGCTCTGATTGGCACAGGCAATTGGCCAGGCTGCTTTTGCCTGCATTTGGCCGGCCCAGAATAGTGATTTTAATCTGCGGCTGGGGGTTTTCTTCCTGCGGTGCTGTGTGCGGAAGGCGGGCTTCTATCAATTCTATCAGTTGCTTCATGTTGCGATTATGTTCTGCCGAGATGCACAACGGCTCTCCAAAGCCCAGGCCCCATAAGTCACCCAGGACATTGTCCTTTTCCGGGCTGTCGCATTTATTGGCCGCCAGCAGCACTTTCTTGCCCACAGGGCGCAATGTGTCGATTAAGGCATAGTCTTCAGCTGTCAGGGCCATGCCTTCCACCACCAAAAGAATCAGTGCTGCATCCTTAATTTGTTCTATTGATTTGTCTTTGGCCAAATCTTCCAGGAAATCCTTGGTATCGGGCCGGCATCCGGCCGAGTCGCACAGCAGGCACATGCGCCCATGCGGGGTTTGCCAAAGATTTTCTATCACATCGCGCGTCACGCCAGGCACAGGCGAGGTGATGGCAATTTTCTTTCGCATCAGGCGATTGTATAATGTAGATTTGCCTACATTCGGGCGGCCCAATATCAGCAGTTTTGGCAAAGAACTATTCATGGGCCGCAGTGTACAATGTAATAAAGTTTATGTCAAAAGGCTTCAAGCAATATTGTGTGTGAAAAGCAGGGCCTAAGCTTGCCAGTGTGATGCCAATCTGTTAAAATATCTTAATATATTTTGTTGCTGGAAATGATAAAAGAGAAAAAGCCTTTTAGGCATAAATAGTTATCAGCTTTGTGCCAAAACAGAAAAAAAGGAGTGCGAGGATATATATGAATATATTAGTGATCGGCGGGGCGGGCTATATTGGCTCGCATACAGTGCATTTTTTACAGAAAAGCAATCATAACCCTATTATCTATGATAATTTGTCCAAAGGACATGCCGAAGTGGCCCAGATTTTAAAAGTTCCTTTATATGAGGGGGATTTGTGTGACAAGGCCAAATTGAAAATGATCTTTGAAAAGGAAAAAATCGACGCGGTGATGCATTTTGCCGCCTGTATCGAGGTGGGTGAGTCTGTGGAAAACCCCTCGAAATATTATCATAATAATGTGGCTAAGGTGCTGGATTTGCTGGATGCCATGATAGAGGCAAAAATTAAATATTTTGTCTTCAGCTCCACAGCCGCCACATTCGGCGAGCCACAAAAGGAAAAGGTGGATGAAAATCATCCCCAGAACCCGATTAATCCCTATGGGCGAAGCAAGCTGATAGTGGAACAGATTTTAAAGGACTATGATGCCGCCTATGGTCTTAAGAGCGCTGTGCTGCGCTATTTCAATGCAGCCGGCTGCGATGACAATGGTATTTTGGGCAATAGCTATCGCCCCAAATCGCATCTAATTCCGCGTGTGCTGATGACCGTGACGCGCCAGATTCCTGAATTTGTCATTTTTGGAGATGATTATTCCACCCCCGATGGTACATGTATTCGCGATTTTGTGCATGTCTACGATTTGGCCGATGCGCATTTACTGGCTTTGGAACATATGATGAAAACCAATGAAAGCGCGGATTACAATCTGGGCAATGGCAGCGGCTGTTCGGTGAAGAAAATTGTAGAAACTGTGGAGAAAATTACCGGAGAAAGCCCCAATGTGCGCATTGCCGGCCGGCGCGCAGGCGACCCGTCTGTGCTGATTTCCGACCCCACAAAAGCCATGTGTGTGTTGGGCTGGAAGCCCAAATATAGCCTGCTGGAAATTGTTAATTCCACCTGGATGTGGGAGAAGAATCCTAAGTATTAGGTGTGTTTTGGCAGGGATGCAGATGACCGCTTTTGCATTGTGTACAGTAAAAAGGCAAATCTAAAAGAGGATTTTTCTCCTTGCCAAAGACGCGTGCAGTGAAGACATGGGCGGGCACATTTTTTGGGTCGGCCTTGGCATTCATGTCTTTTTTGCTGGTGTACACAGCAATATCGCGCCCGTCTGGCAGCAAATAATAATTGGCCATGGCCAAATCCATTTCGGCATTGCCCAAAAAGCAGTGGAATAATAAATCAGGATTATTTTCTTCATGATAGACCAGGCCGCGGATGACATTAGGCAAAGCCAGGTGTTTTTCTGTCGGACAGCAGCCGTTTTCGGCCAGAATCCCAATCACTGTGACAGGCTTTTTGGGCATTGGATATCTCCTCTTTATAGAGTCCCATATTAGGCAGGGAATGATCACTTGTCAAGAGAGATTTATGCCGCTTCACACAAAGCAGAATGAAAAATATTTAGAAAAGATATTTAGATATTTGGTATATTACGCTTTGGTGTCGATAATTAAGCAAACAGCTGCAGGGTGCCGTATCAAATTGAATGGCTTTTATGCAGCGTCGTTTTTTTGTTTCTCATAGGGGGGCTTTTATGCCGAAAGCGCTAAAGTATGCAACCAATTCCGTTGTTTATTTTAGAGGGGACAGCACTGACTGTTTCTATGTGTTAAAAAGTGGGAAGGTTTGTATCAGCACAGATGACACAGTCACGCCCAATGCCGATGCCATACCTTCATCAAAACAGCAGATTATTGTTCCGGGCGGATTTTTCGGTGCCCAAGCTTTTCTGGCCCAGGTTCCCCAGGAAGAGACAGCTGTATGTCTGCTTCCCAGCGAAATTATTGCCTTTTCCACAGATGAATTTGAGCGCATGACGCAAAGCAACAGTGATTTGGTTTTTCGTATTCTGCGTGTGTTTTCCATGGAAATGTTTGAAGCCCATCGCCGCGTGGTGGAGCTGATTTCGAATAAAGTGATGCTGGAACAGATTCCCGCCGAAGAAGGCTTGTTCAATGTGGTTTCTTATTTCTTTAAAGGCCGTTATTACAGCCAGTCTATCATAGCCATGCAGCACTATATGGATCAATATCCCAACGGCAAATATATAGATATATGTAAAGAGCGTATTGCCGAGGCAAAATCGAAGCTGGGGTCAAATTATGACAACAGCAATAAAATGTTCTTTAAATCGAATGCTGATCAGGTGGCCAATCAAAGCAGCGAGGCCGAACTGGTGTATAAAGAGGCCTTGGGTTTATTTAATCAGAAAAAATATGCGCCATGTGTGCTGAAATTTTCGCGTATTCTGCGCGAACAAAATGATCCTGATTTTGCTCAGTATATACCCGACAGCATGTTCCATTCGGGCATGGCTTTTGTCCATTTGAACAAAATGGATGAAGCGATTGAACAGTTCACCGAGCTGATGCAGAAATATCCTAAATATGAAAAATTCGGGGACGCAATGTTCCATTTGGCAAACTGCTATGACAAGCAGGGAGATAAAGTGCGCTCTAAAGTTTTGTATGAGAAGCTTTTGCTCATTCTGCCGGAAGATTCACCCTTAAGAAGATATATCAAATAGGAGAATAGAAGAGCATGAGTGCCAGTATTGCAGAATTACCCGGACTAGAGCGCTTTTTGGTCACGTTCAAGGCTGGAGATGTTGTCTTTTGCGAATATGAAGCAGGCAATCAATGTTATATGGTTCAGCGCGGTGAGGTGCGTCTTTTTAAAGTGGTGGGCGATGTGGAAAAGACTATCGGCTTTTTACAGGCGGGCGACTTTTTTGGCGAAATGGCACTGCTGAGCAATGCCCCGCGTACAGCCACAGCTGTTGTTGTGGAAGAATGCGTGGCTTATGCATTCAATTCGGAAAATTTTTCTCAGATTGTTTCAATGGTGCCCAGCCTGCGTATGCAGCTTTTGAGGCTTTTTGCCAAGCGTATTTACAATCTGCGCCGCCAGTCGGCCATTTTAAAGCTCAGTGATGTGTCTATTCGCGTGGCTGATATTCTCATCATGCTTTCCGAGGCTCAGCCTGAAGGACCCAATGGCGAGAAAATATTGCCTAGCAATACCGATGCAGTGGCGAATTGGGCGGGAATCAGCATTGACACAGCCCGCCGTGCCTTGAAGTCTTATGCGGATAAGGGCCGTATCGAAGTCTTTCCCGATCATATCGTTGTGAAGAATTTGAGTGAATTACAGAGACTGGTCAGTGGAAAAAGGCGCGCGAACGAGTAGCCGTATTGGCTTTATTCTGGCGATGCTGTGCTGTGTTTGTGTGCCGCTGTCGGCACAGCAGGATTTTCGCTTTGATCTTGAATATCCTGCTTCTTTTGTCAATGATCACACACAGTCAACCGCTTTCCAGGCCATGCCCGCCTCGGCGCCGTGGCTGGTGAATGCAGACTCTGATTTTCCATATCAGCCACATGGACAGACCAAGACCGCGCGCAAAATGCACCCCGCCTTGCGCAGTTTCCTGCGATTTTTTATTGTCAGTGCCGGGGCCATGCCCATCACTGTGGGCTTGTCTTCTTTGCTTTATATTTCTCCGCCGGTAGGATGGTCTACCACACAGCAGACTCAAGTGGTGCTGATCACAGGGGCTTCTGCGGCCATCACCGTGGGCTTTATTGATTTGATTATTGATCTTGTGCAGGCCAGAAAGAAAGAGGCATCTGCGTCATCGTGAGGAGACAGGAAGAACATTATGTTGATTTAAAAGGCCTGCCGCCTATGCGCTGTGATAAGTATATCTCAGAGGTGTGGGCCCTGATGTCTCGCAGCCAAATCCATGTTTTGTCTGTGCAGGTGTGTCTAGATGGCAAGGAAATTAAATTAAGCCGGCATGTGTATAATGGCCAGCATATCTGTGTTTCATGGGAAGAAATATATACATCATTTGTTCCTGAAAAACTGGATTTAGATATCTTATATGAAGATGATGATGTCTGGGTGATTAATAAGCCTTCGGGCATGGTGGTGCATCCGGGTGCCGGGCATCATCAGGGCACTTTGTCCAATGGTCTGGCTTATTTAATGGGACAACACGCTGCCGATTTTCCCGATGCGCAGCGGGCAGGCATTGTGCATCGCCTGGATAAAGATACATCGGGGATTATCATCTGTGCCAAGCATGTGCGCGCGCATGAATTTCTTTCAAATCAATTTCGCCACCGGCGAGCAAAAAAACAATATTTGGCTCTCTGTCGCGGAACACAGGGCAGAGCTATGATAGGCCGTGTGAGGAATATGATTGTCCGCAACCATCAGGATCGCAGAAAATTTATCTGCACTGCTGATGGCCAGGGCCGCCTGGCCATCAGCAGCTATCGCATTATCCGGCAAAGACAGGGCTATGGCTTGGTTTTATTTATGCCCCATACCGGGCGCACACATCAGCTGCGTGTGCATGCCAAATATTGGGGTTTTCCCATTATTGGCGATATTTTGTATAACCCTTATACAAAAACTCAGGATCCCTGCTTGATGCTGCATGCCTGGAAGCTTAAAATATGTTTGCCCCATGATAGGAAAGAATATGAATTTTGCGCGCCTGTGCCGCAAAGATTTTATAACTATTGGCAGTCACACTGACAGCTATGATGATGGAAAATGTATAAAAAGAATTTTTGTTTGTGGGTATTTTTATTATTTGCTTTGTATAGGGGAGCTGCGGCCCCGCCTATATTGGATGAAGACAGCCCCTTG
Source organism: Spirochaetaceae bacterium (assembly GCA_020024055.1). Classification (GTDB taxonomy): domain Bacteria; phylum Spirochaetota; class Spirochaetia; order WRBN01; family WRBN01; genus JAHHUI01. The sequence continues at coordinate 9,176 of JAHHUI010000019.1, forward strand.
ATTGAGGACGCAGAAGAGATTGATTGCGAGTCTACGCCCGGCAGTAGCTCTTTCTTAAGCGATCTTTCTGGGTTCACGGCCTATGGTTCTGTGCCCAATTTATTGCGCCCTGCGGTGAAATTGATGTTCCAGCGCTATTTATATGGCCTGCTGCATGCGGATATTAATCTAATTCTTTCTGTCACATCCGATAAAATCGATTTGCCTTATTATAACAAAGGCATGACCAAAGAGATGCAGAAAGAATTTTTCAGCGAACTTTTTGCCACATATGAGATTAACAAAGTGAGCGCGGAGGAATTGTATTGCCTGAATACCGGGCGTATTATTCTCTTTGAAGGCGATCGTGCGATGATTACAGTATATGCGCGCAAAGACCCCCCCGAACCCCTGAAAAACTGGCATTATTGGGAAGATTTCTGGGGTTTGCAACATCATTATTTTTTTGAAAAAATCAATGGCCGCTGGCGCCTGATTGCCTTTGATATTGCCTATGACCCGCCTGAATTGTAAAGCTCGTCTTGTTCAAAGCTTTGCTGCACAGAGGCACAAATGAGTGATTCCAGTTCTTTTGTGCCTATTTTCTTTGTGGAAGAATGCAAAATTGCTGTGCAGTTTGGCCAATGATACACCACTTCTTCCATCAGCTTGTTCACATGATATTTTTCGCTTTGATTCAGTTTATCAGCTTTGTTGAAAACAAGGATCTGCCTGAGCGAACGTTTACCAATCATGTCCATCAGGGTTTGGTCCAGATCGGTCAGGGGGTGGCGAGCATCCATAATCAACACAAGGATTTTAAGATTTTCTCTGTAAAGCAGGTAGTCACTGAGTTCTTTTTGCCAGATTTTTTTCATTTGTTTGCCCACTTTGGCATATCCATAGCCGGGCAAATCTATCAGGCGCACGCTTGGAGGTACTTTGGTTTCCACAGAAAAAAGGTTAATTTCGCGTGTTTTTCCCGGCGTGCCGGAAGTTTTGGTCAGGTCACTGCGCTGGCAAAGGGTGTTGATCAACGTCGATTTGCCTGCATTGCTGCGCCCGGCAAAAGCGATTTCATAAGTTGTGTCATTGGGAAGCTGTGCGCATTTGGGGGCGCTTTTCAAAAATGATGCAGAACGGAAATTGATGGACAGAATATTTCTCCTAGAAACTGAATCATAAATCTTTGTCTAATACTGTTTTGCGTTGATCGGATCGCGCATTGGCCACCGCTTCATCACAGATTTCGCGAACTTTGTCTGAAAGGATTTCGATGAAGCGGGAAGAGCATTTCATGTCGCCCACGGTTTTGATATAGCTTTTAATCTTGCTGGCAACAACAAGAATCTCTTTATTTTCATCAATCATTGAGTTAAATCCTTGTATAAAATTACATGTGATCCAGAACAGGAATATTCAGCAGATACAAGCCAGCGCGCAGACAAATCTCGACAGATTGAACAATATAACAGCGCGCAGTGACCAAATCTGTATTTTCCTGTGATAAGATCATGGTATCATGATAGAATTTATTAAATGTTTTAGCCACATCGTAAAGTTTATTGGCCAAAAGGCTGGGCGCAAATTCATTGGCTGCCTGAAGAATTGTCTCTGAGGTTTCGTCAATCAATTTGATGATCTGCCATTCTTCATCTAATTCCAGACATTGTAAATTCAGTGTTCGCCCTAAGGCCGCGGCTGCCTCGTCTTTATTTAAAAGCGAATGTGCGCGCGCAATAGTGTATTGCAAATAGGGACCGGTATTGCCCGTGAAGCTCAGCGATTCTTTGGGATTGAAAGACATATCTTTCACCGGAGAAACCTGCAAAAGATAATAATGAATCGCGGCCAGAGCAATTTTCAGCGCGGCATCCTGATCCACTTGTTCGCTGCGGTCTTTGTTGGCAATTTCTTCCTGGGCCATGCCCGCCAGCGTGGCAATCAGATCGTCGGCATCCACCACGGTGCCTTCGCGGCTTTTCATTTTTCCATCGGGAAGATTCACCATGCCATAAGAAAGATGATATAAAGCATTGGCCCAGGGGAACCCCAGTTTTTTCAGGGCATAAAAGAGAATTTGGAAATGTCGTTGCTGTTCATTGGCCACGACATAAATAAGGCGATCGAAAGGAAAGTCTTTATGGCGTTCCACTGCGGTGCCCAGGTCTTGGCTGATATAGATGCTGGTGCCGTCAGATCGCAGAAATACTTTGTTTGATGGCTCTTCATCTTCTCTGTTATCTTGGTCTAATTCACAAATGTCCAGACGGATAGAGCCATCTTCAGCTTTGAAAAAGATACCATCTTTCAGGCCTTGCAGGATGATGTCACGGCCTAATTTATATGTGTTGCTCTCAAAGTAAAATTTATCAAAGCTGATGCCTGTTTTGTCATAAGTTTCCTGCATACCCTGCAAGGCCCAGTCATTCATTTTTTTCCACAGGTCTAATATATGCGCATCGCCGGCTTCCCAGTCAATCAGGGTTTTCTGTGCCATTTCTTCGGCTTTTGGGTCTTCCTTCGCCCAGTTGGAAAATTTGACATAAAAATCGCCCACAAAATGATCACCTTTCATATTGAGTGATTCAGGAGTGGCGCCATTGCCAAATTTTTCGTAGGCCAGCATGCTTTTGCAGATATGCACGCCGCGATCGTTTACAATACTGACTTTAAATACTTCAGCACCGCAGTTTTTTAAAATGCGGCTGAGGCTTTCACCCAGACAATTATTGCGCATATGCCCCAGATGCAGGGGTTTGTTGGTGTTTGGCGAAGAAAATTCCAGCATAATTTTTTGGCCCGACAGCTCTGTGCGCTGGTAGAAAGCAGAGCCTTGACTGCTGATTTGCGAAAGGATCTCCTGCATCGTGGTGGCCTGGTCGGCAAAAACATTTAAATATGCACCCATGGCCTGTGCTTTCAAATTTGACTTGTCTTTGAGAATGTCAATTAATTTCTGTGCCAGGATATTCGGCGCAATGCCTGCCTCTTTCACAATAGGGAAAAGCGGGATGGCAAAATCTCCCCATGCTGGATTTTTGGGTGTTTCGGTAATGAGATGATTCACCTGTTGTGAATCCGGATATAAAGACAAGACAGCCTCTTTCACCAAGGCCAGGTAAGAGTTTTTTATTTTTGCTAATATCATACTTTATCTCGCACAGATGTTAACCGATGTAGTCTGCATTTTCGGCGGTCACGGCAGAGGCTTTCTCTAAGAATTTTGTTCTAGCCACATTTTCTATATGAGAAAGGCGATCTTCAATGTCGCGCACATCAATAATAAGCGTCCACAGCTGTGTTATTAAATAGGAATAATGAGTTAAATCCATACGCAGGGTTTCATATTTCATATCTAAGTCTTTCATATTGACCAGAGAAGCATATTTATGATCTGTTGTCTCTCCGGCCACGCCTTGCAGGATCAGGCTGACGATACACAATGTGTCTGCTGTATTTTGAATAAGTGTTGTGGCATTGCGCGAGGTGATAGAGGTAATTGTTTCCAATTGCTTGGGTTCAGATTCATGCATAGCGAATTGTTCGCCCACTTCGCCGTCGCGGTCTAAAGAGGCCACAAATTTATCAATTTCATCGCTGGTGTTGAACAGCGAAGAATTAGCCTCGATCAATTCTGTGCGATTTTCTCTGCGCTGGAAATTGCCCACTTCCAGAATTGGGCGCAAGATCTTTTCACTTAATGTTCTGTACACTTTCTGGTAAAATGTGTATACGATAGCGAAAGTACGCTGATACACAGGGCGATAGCCCTCCGGCCAATACTGATCACTGTATACGCTGACCAAAGGAGGCTCGCTCAGATTCAGCACTTCGCATACTTTGGCTTCCAATTCCTGGAGTTTTCTTGTGGAAACAAAGGAACGATAGGCTAATTCAATGCGTGTGCGCCAGAATTTCTTGTATAAATTGAACCAGTCTTCCCCTCCTGTCAGGGAGTTGGGATTGTAATAATAATCTTCTAAAATCACTTTCAGTGTCTTTGTCAGGGGGAATTGATTGAAAGCAGAAACTAAATTCATCGCCTCGGCTGCGCGTGCAAGGTCATCTTTCAGGTGTACTTCCATTTCTGTCGGGGTTAAATGCTGGGCGTGATAACTGAAGACAAATAAAAGCTGCAACAGGCGCATAGGCGGCCGCATGGTGAAAGAGTAGAGAATATCATCTAATTTTTGCAGCGGCTTCGAAAGAAGATCGAAAGAACAGGTGCCGTCTTTGGAATAATAAGCCAGGCATTTTTCAAAGTTAAAATTCACCAGTCTTTCTAAGTGCACCAATGTTCTAGTCAGCAGGCGGATTGTCTGGCGACTGCCATTGCCAATTTCGCGCAGAATATCATCACAGCCGCGCTCGATCACGGCGCGCAGGCCGGCATTGTCTGTGTTAGGGTGAAGCTCTAAAATGGCATTCGGGTCTGCGTTTCTGGCCAATTCGGCCTGAAGCGAAGGGCATTCTTCTGCGCCCAGCAGGGCATAAAATTCCTGACGATGCTCGCCTAGAGCATCCGAAAGCGGTCGGCGAAATACCTCCAGTGCAATGTGCACCTGCTCTAATTGTTTGCCAAATTTCACTAAAAATTTTCTATTGGTGAAGTCAACATAGCCAGAAGCTTTCATCATGATTTCCACTTTTGTCTTGCGCAGCAAAAGCATTTCTAGGCTGCGTTCGGGGTCTTCGCGGAAAAAGAAAGTGGCGATGAACAGACGCACACGCTCCCACCACCTGAGTGAGTTTTTTGCCTCTTCAATCTGGCTGGCGTCAACCATTCTTTCTTCGGGAACATTCAAGGCCACTTCTTCCTGATAATTGGCCTCGCCTGTTATTTTTTTCAGCATTTCTACGCGTTCTTCGCTTGTGAGGGAAGCAACAGCTTGATCAAAAATGGTCGATTGCATAATCACTCCTCAAGTCTACAAGAGAGAATCATGGAAACAGTCCCTACGGGAGTCGAACCCGTGTTTTAAGAATGAGAATCTCATGTCCTAACCACTAGACGAAGGGACCGTAATCACTTCCCGGGGAGGACTCGAACCCCCACAAACAGATCCAGAGTCTGTGGTGCTACCATTACACAACCGGGAAATATGGTTTTAAGCGTACAGCAGCTACCATACATTGCGAAAGAACTTTTGTCAAGAACTGCCTGGGTTTCTTAGGGCAGTTCCAGAACAAAACTGTTCATCGCATACACTTCACTGTTTCTCTCTAAGTAGGGTGTTGTTATATCCAATTTACTTATATCTTTCCCCAAAATCAAATTTGTGGGATTGCCCACGGCACTCAGCAATCGGGAAAGCAAGCTTTGCTGGGAGCTATAAACAACAACCGTATATTCGCGAAGATCGGCAAGTTCAGCTGCTCTCTTGAGTGCATCCTCTAAACTTCCTAAATTATCCACCAATCCCAGCTTCAGGGCTGTCTGTCCGGTGTACACACGGCCCCGGGCCACTGCATCAGCCTGTGTTTTGTTCTTCACACGACCTGATTCAATGAGTCTTTTTAAAAATTGTGCATAAATAAAATCGACACTACTTTGCATCATTTGTCTTTGTGCGCTGTTTGGCCCGGAAGTCCAAAATGACGTGCTCATGCCAGCTTGCTCATGCGTGCGCAGCATTTCTTGATCGATACCGTGATTTTTCAAAAATTGCGCACCACTGAACATCATGGCAAAAACACCAATCGATCCAGTCAATGTCGTCGGTGCAGCCCAAATTTCCGTGCCCGCCAGGCTGACCCAATAACCGCCAGAGGCAGCAATGCCAGCCATTGAGATAACAACAGGTATTTTTTCTTTGGCTTTTTCAATGGCTCGGGCAATCATTTCGCTGGCAAAAACCTCACCCCCAGGTGAGTCAATGCGCAGCACAAGGGCTTTTGTCTTGGGGTTTTCTGTGGCAATTTTAATATTATCCACCAGTCTTTCTGCATTGATGGTATTGGGGTCTTCGCTGTCGCGGGTTATTTCACCCACAGCATACAACACCGTGACATAGGGCGTGAAAGCTGTGCGACGCTGCTTGGCAATCTGTGGCGCAATGCGCAAATATTCCTGATAAGGCTGAATATTTTTATAATTTTCTTCCACAAAAATTTTGAATTGATCCTGTGTGCCCACGATGTCCACTAATTTTTGGCTCAGGGCCAATTCAGCAGCATTGCCTTTGCGTGCAGAAAGCAGAGCAGGGCGATTAAGCGCATAGCCTGCAATATTAAGCGAGGCAAATCGCTTGTTTTCGGCCAAAAGCCCTAAATACATATTCCATTCTTCATTCAGCAGTTCGCTCGTTTCTCTGCGCACCTGATCGCTGATGCTGTATAAAGTGAAAGGCTCTACGGCGCTTTTATATTCGCCCACGCGGAATATATAGGCATTAATGCCATATTTTTCCAGGGCGCGCCTGAAAAATGGAAAATTCACGGCCAGGCCGTCTAATTCCACGTCACCAAAGGGATCTATCCAGATCTGATCTGCCACACTGGCCAGCAAAAAACCCGACATCGTGAAATTTTCACTAAATACATAAATGGTCTTTCCAGCTTTTTTCACTTCGGCCAGGGCATGATACACATCGCTCACGATGGCCAGGCTGCTGGCAGACATTTTGCTCAGATTCAAAATCACCAGCTCGATATGCGCATCATTGCGGATATATTCCAGAGCGGTGGTGATTCTGCGGGCCAGCACAGAGGTGCTTCCCTTGCCCAAAGACAGACCGACCGATGCATCTTCCACCAAAGGTCCGTTGATATTAATCAGCACGGCCTTGCTTCTTCCCGTGCTGCTGATCGCACCTGAATTATTCGCCGGGATGCCTGTCGATGTGTAAAATACACATCCAAAGCATGAAATACAGATTAGGATACATAGATGCCATACTAAAAATCGACGATGATGCAGCAATGCACTCTCCACACAGCGGAATTGAACAGCGTAATGTCGTTGAATCAGTGCAGTCCGTATCTCTGCTGCTCTTGATATTAAGTTTATAAGTTTAGCCTTTTTGAACTTTGCCGGCCTTCATACATTTGGCACACACGCGCACAATTTTCTTTGCGCCGTTTTCCACGGCGCGCACGCGAAAGACATTCGCCTTGAAAGTTCTGGCCGTGCGGCGCACAATATGCTCGCCATTACCGCCTTGTTTTTTGCTTTTACCCTTTCTGGGAACCATATTCCCAAAAATAGTTGACTTTTGACAAAAACTGCATACTCTTGACATTATTAATTCGTCCTTCCTGTCTCAAGGCATTCAATCCAAATATACACCGAAAAACCCGGTTATGTAATTCTATGTTTAAATCGCGTACATTGTCAACACTTGTGAACAACAATATTCTGTGTATAGACAGTATTGACGAGAAGTTGTTACTTGCTTAACATAATTTATATGTTTCGCCTTTGTGTTTTTTGGACTGTTTTTGCCCTGTTTTCATGTTTTGGGTTTGGGCGCAGTCGATTTTTGTCTATGCCTGAGACACCCATCACTCTGCCCGGCGGGGGCTATGGCGTTGTGAACACACCTTATCTGCGCCTGACCAGTACTATGGGCGATTTGGGCCAGCAAGTAGCCACTTTGCGCGTGGGTGATGTCGTGCAGATTAACGAAGTGCGCGCAATATTTGATGAGTCGAGAAAAATTTGGATTGATCATTATTATGTCGTCACACAAGACAAAATCCGCGGCTGGTCTAGTAGTGAGTACATTGAACAGTTTAAATATAAAAAAACTGCCGAAGAATATCAAAAAGCCATGCAGAATAAAAGAGAAAATATCATTGGTGAATAGAAAAATATAAATGAAAAATCTGTTATATTATATGTGGATCAAGGAGGACTTTTATGTCTTATAATAAAGAATATCCCACCATTGCTGCAGATGATGTGCGCGTGAAAGAGCGCACCTATGCCAGAAGCCTGTGGCGTAATATTTACATTTGGATGGCATTGGGCCTGGGCCTGACAGCCAGCGTAGCCTATTTCGCAGCCAACACCCCTGCTGTCAGATCTGTGCTGATGAGTAATTATTTCATTGTCAGCATCGTACTGATGATTGCTATGTTTGCCCTGACAATGAATCTTTCCATGCGATTGCAAAGCATGTCGATGGGCGCCGCTGTGGCCAACTATGTGGCCTATACAGTCATTGAAGGCCTGCTGCTATTTGCTATTTTCCTTTATTATCCCAGCTATGTTCTTATCAAGGCCTTTGCCTGTGCCGCGGCTATGTTTGTGGGCATGAGCCTGTGGGGGGCTTTTTCCAAAACTGACCTGTCTGCCGTTGGCAGATTCTGTATGATGGCTGTGTGGGGCCTGATTGCTGCCACTTTGATTAATTTCTTTGTGCGCAGTTCTATGATGGATTATATCATATCTTTTGTGGGTGTTTTTGTCTTTGCTGGCCTCACGGCTTATGACACACAGAAGATCTCTATAATGAGCAGAGAATTGAGCGAGAAACTGGATGAATCTGGCTTTGTAAAGATGTCTATCCTGGGTGCTTTGATTCTTTATATCGATTTTATCGGGCTGTTCTTATTC
>JAHHUI010000002.1 GCA_020024055.1 Spirochaetaceae bacterium
AAATATTATGGATAAAAAACCGTCATTTTGTAAAAAAATTGTCAAGAGTCATCTTTAAGAGATTGGCTCTGCCGGCACTTTAAATAATCGAATACCTTCAGCAGGGAATTTATTTTTCACAGCTTGTACGGCAGTCTTGATAAGATCAACTTCACTTTCTTCGCAATAGATAATCATGACAAAGTTAATCTCTGGCCAAATGGCATCTCCTTGTTTGGGTTCATGATTCCCCTCGCCATAGGCGATGGGAATGCGTGTGAAATGATGGCAGTTAATCAGATGAATCTGATCCATAATTTCGTCTTCCACGGATCTGTTGGCAATGAGCTCTAAACGTACCATAGTCTATCCTTTTGCCTTGGCCAGGTCTGCTTCCAGCTGGGCGCGCTTGGCTTCTGCCATAGCAATTTTCTTAATTTCATTTTTCTTGTTAAAAATATAATACAGCACCGGGGTGAACAATAATGTGAGGATAGAGGCAGAAACCATGCCCGCAAATACTGTCTGCCCGATGGGCTGTGTCATGGTGGTGCCGTCTCCGCTGGAGATTGCCATAGGAATCATACCCAAGATCGTGGTCAATGTAGTCATCAAAATCGGGCGCAGGCGATGTCGCCCTGCCAAAATCACCGCATCTTGCAGCACCATGCCGCGCTTGCGCAACAGATTGGTATAGTCCACCAAAACAATACCGTGATTTACTACAATTCCCGCCAAGACAATAAAGCCAATCATTGAATAGGCAGACATGGGTGTGCCCAGGAATAAATATAAAAGAGAGGGGCCAATGGGCGTGGTGAGAATACTTGTGATGATAATGAACGGGTCTTTCAGGTTTTCAAACTGCGAGGCCATGACGGCATAGACCAGGAATACCGCCAGGAAAAAGACCATCAGGATTTTGGGAATCAGCTCGGCTAAATCTTCGGCATCACCGCCCATATTGATAGATACGCCTTCGGGCAGAACAATATTCGCGTCAATCGCCGCGAAGGCCTGCTGATTTGCTACAGAGGCGGCAATCGGCCTGCCATTGAGCCCTGTGGCGGCATAGGCGGTCACTTCATTTTCTCTTCGTTGATTTTCGCGATGAATTTGCGGCTGACTTTCCCCTTTTTCCAGGTGCGCGATATTGGCTAAAGAGATTAACATATTCTGCGAATTCATGAGGAAGACTTTATCTAAATCCAGTCTAGAATCACGGTCTTGCTCGCGCAGCACGGTCCAGATATCAATATCATCGCCTTTATATTCAAATGTTCCGGATTTCCCGCCTTCAATATTATTGCGGATCTCTGTGGCGATATTGCGGAAAGACAGGCCGTATTCCGAGGCTTTATTTCTGTCCACCACCACTCTGATTTCCGGTAGGCTGGCGTCCAGATTTGTTTGAACTTCTTTTAGAGTGGGAATAGTTTTCATTAAATTCAGGATTTGATCAGTTGTTTTTGTCAGAGCTTCTTCGTCATTAGAGGCAATTTTCAAGGTCACTTCAGGGCCGCCTGTCCCCCCTGGGCCGCCACCAGAAAAATTAAATTCCAAGCCGGGAATTTTTCCCAGAACGGAACGAATCAAATCTTTCAGCTGCGTTGAACTGAGCGTGCGGTCTTTGTATTCTGTCGGGGCAATAATATACAGCATACCCTCGGCTTCATTTTCCTGAGACATCCGCGCGCTGCCTGCGGTGACCATGGTATAGCGTATTCCGTCTCCGCCGCGCATTTTAATCTCATTGGCGGCTAAGTTCATTGTATTGGTATTGACTTCCAGACGGGTGCCGGGCGGAAATTTATAATTCACCATCACCGTGGGGTCATTTCCGGCAGGCATCAGCTCAAAGCCCACAGCCTTGGCCAAGATCCATAAGCTGACAAAAAGAGAAATGGCTACACTCCAAACAATGGGTCTTTTGTGCTGCAGGGCCCAGGCAATCCCTGAGGCGTATTTTGAGTCTAAAAAGTCTAGCCACACCACCACCTTGGAATCCACTTTTTTCATAAATCCTTTCAGCGGACGTTGAGTCGTTGTGGAAATAGGCATCAAAACCCCTGCCAAAACAGGCACCGTGACAATGGCAAAGAAAAGCGATGTGGCCAAAGAAATAACAATCGTGAAAGACATATCATTAAACAACGCACCCACAATGCCCAGCTCTTTATTAAAGAGAACAATGGGCAAAAATACACAAATCGTTGTCAATGAGCCGGACATAATCGCGCCCACCATTTCTTCACAGCCCAAAATGGCTGCCGAACGTGCCATCACGCCTTTTTCGCGATAGCGCGTGGTATTTTCCAAAAGAACAATACTGCTGTCGACAATCATGCCCACGCCCAGGTTCAGCCCCGCCAATGAGAGCACATTCAGACTGAGGCCAAAAAAGTACATACACATGACCGTGGTCATAATGGATAATGGCATGGTAATGGCCACAATCATTGCGCTTTTCACATTGCGCAGAAAAAATATCAATGTCATCACGGTGAGAAATGCACCGGTGAAAATAGAATCCATCACTTGTTTCAGCGAATTGCGAATATCATCAGCGGTGTCAAAAAGCTTCTCAAATTTCAGTCCCTTGGGAATCTGGCGATACAGGCGCTTTATTTGTTTTTCCACGCCCTCAGATACTTTCACCGTATTCGCATCAGATTGTTTCATAATACGGATACTCAGACCTTTTTCGCCATTGATGTAGGTGGTGACAGTGGGGTCGGCATAGCCAATGAATACATTGCCCAAATCGCGCAGGCGCACTGAAATGGGCACTTCATTGCCTTCCAGGGTTAATGTGGTGATGACTAAGTTTTGAATCTGTTCAATTGTTTTAAATTTGCCGTCTACACGCAAAGACAGACGACGTACACCCTCGTCAATATTTCCGCCCGCCAGCTGATAATTCGCATTAATCAAGGCCTGTTTCACGGCGCCGATGGAGATCTTATAGGCTTCCAGTCTGTTTTGAATCAGCTCCACACGCACCTGTCTGTCGCGCCCGCCGCTCAGGTCTGCCTGGCTGACGCCCAAAACCTGTTCCAGATAGGGAACAACATCTTTGTCTGCAATGGCATACAATTCGTCCGCATCCAGGCCGTTTCCCGAAAAAGACCAGCCCGAAACGGGAATAGCTGAATTGAGGTCTAATTTAAAAATTGTTGGTGCATTTGCATCATCGGGCAGCAGGCCGCGCACGCGGTCTATCTGGTCGCGCACGTCATTGGTGGCCGATTCTAGATCTATGTTCCAGTCAAACTGAAGCATGATCTGGCTGGCCCCTTCCTGGCTGGTGGAAGACATGGTTTTCAGGCCTTGAACATTCACCAATGAAGGCTCAAGAATCTTGGTCACGCTGGATTCAATTTCCAGCGGACTGGCGCCTTCATATGTCGTGATGACACTGATAAAAGGAAATTCAATATCCGGTGTTAAATTCTGGCTGATTAAAGGAATAACCATAAATGCAATGAGCATCAAGGTGACACAAATAATCACCACAGTGATAGGTTTTTGTACAACCGAGCGAACCATACTCATAGGCTATTCCTGCCCCTGCCGTGTGCCGTCTTCTTCAATATCAGGCTGTTCCTGTGCAGATTTTTATCTTGTTTTGCTTTTTTGTCTTTACTGTCTGCCGGCTCTTGTTTTTCTTCGTTTTCGGTCGGTGTTTTGCTCTCTTCCCGGCTGGAAACAGGCTCAGTCTCTTCTGCCGCTGCCTTCACCGGTGCGGTGTTTTCTGTGGCCGGTATATTTTCAGGGGTCGCTGCTTCAGGCGCAACAGCATCCGCCGCAGACGCGCTGGCCGATGGAGCATTCTGTGGCTGAGTATTTTCTGTTTTCTGTTCTTCCCAGTTTTGGCTTTCTGTGGGTAATGCCTGTAAAGTTAATCCGTCTTTGGGATTTTCTTCTATAATAATTTCCGTGGCTTCGCCTAAATCAGGATTTGTAATTGCTTTTTTCTCTGCGGGAGACAGCCCCCCTCTTTTTTGCAGGTCTAGAATAATAGCCTTTATTTTGGCGCGTATATTCACCAGCCAAGTTTTAATGGGCTGTTTTTTCCGGGGTTGCACATTTGCCTGTGAGGCACTCTTGCCTGTCTCTTGAATATCTTCTTCATCCGGTGTGTCGGCGCTGTGGATTTCTTCTGCCCCCGGGCCTGGTGCATCATCTGGGGCAATGGCCGCCGATACCGAAGAGGGCATATCAATCATGATGTCCCCAGCAGGCTCCTTTGCCTGTGTTTCCTCTAAGCCCTCTGCACTTGGCTCGCCCATAGGCTCTTCCTCTGCTGAGGGAATAGTGAGAATGCGCGCCAGGCTATTTTCACTGAGCAGATCCTGCCCCGAATATACAACACGATCGCCGGGTTTCAGGCCTTTTGTGATGATCAGCTCGTTACCAGTCTGAATGCCTGTCTCCACGGCCACCATATGCGCTTTTCCGCTGTAATAACCGCTATCAATCTGACTAAGATCATCAGTTTTTTGTTTTCTTTTCAATTTGCGTATTTGGCCCTTGCTGGATGTAGAACCTTGTTCATTGTCAATGACATAGACATATTTTTTGCCCGATCGCGTGATGATGGATTCCGCAGGCACAGTCAGCACATTGTCAATCGTGCGCGCATTAATCAGCAGCTCTGAAAACATGCCAGAGAGCAATTTCCCCTGGCCTTCTGTCACGCGCAGCTTCACCAGCAATGTGCGTGTTTTCGGGTCTAAAGTCGGGGCTAATTCGTATATCTGGGCTTTGAATACATCATTGGGAAAGGCCACAGTGGTCACCGTGGCGTCTTTGCCAATGTGAATCATTTCCACAAAACGCTCAGGAACATAAGTCTCGATTTTCAGCTGGCTTAAATCGCCCAGCTGGCCCACAGAGGTGGTGGTGGTCACGGTGTTTCCCAATTCGATAGGCAAAGAGCTGATCGTGCCGTCCAGAGGCGCAGGCACGGGGCTTAAATTGTAAATGGTTCCCGGACGGCTGGGGTCAATATAGGCCACAGTCTGCCCGCGCACCACGGTATCGCCCACCTGCACCGCATAGCGCACCAGCTTGCCGCCAATATCAGGCATGATATTGACAGAATTTTCTGCCATCACATTGCCGTTGATCTTAAATTGCTCTGTCACGCTTGTCAGTTTTGTGGTGTATGTATAAACAGGAATAATGCGCTCTTTCGCTGCTTCTTTTTTCGAAAGCGCACTGCGAATGGTTCCACGCACAATGCTGAATGCAAAGTAAGAAATAACAACCACAATAAGAATGAAATAAATTCTTACACGTTTTTTGTTTTTTTCGCTTTGGGCACTATAGGCATCAATTTGCGCTTTTTTTTCTTTCACCCAATTAATACTGTCATTCACCTTGCCCATCACGAATGACTTTGTATATTCAAAAAGTTGCTTAAAAATGCTTATGCCTTTCTCAATGATTTTTTTAATGTCCACTTATTTGCTCCCGGGCGTGATAGCCGCAACTTCCAAAATTTCGGTCACATCTAAATTTGTTAAATATGAAAGGTCCAGCATGGCCGAGTAATAGTCCTGCTGAGCTTTTAAATAATTTGATAAAGCCGTGCTGCGGCTTTGTGTTGCCTGCTGCACTTCCACAAAATCTTTCACGCCGCGCTGATATCCGGTGATGGACAAAGACAGATTTTCCTCGCTGAGCGTATAAGCCAGGCGCAAAGAACGAATATTGTTTTGTGTATTGTTCACGCTGTTCACCGCATTCGTAATGTCAATATGCGCCTGCACGCGGTTTTTGGTCGCTTCTTCTTTGCTTAATGTTAAACTATCTCTCAGTTGCCATAAAGACAAGCCATTTTTGCTCCAAGGAAAAAGAGAATCGAATTGAATCTTCACACCAATGGTGGCAGAAAGGCCATCGCCCCGGTCAGTGGTATTGGGAATCAAGGTGGAATATGAATTGCCAATATTGTATCCCAGCTGGGCAAAAGGGCTGACAATGTTCAGATGCTGATAGTATGTCTGCCAGCGATTGCTCCACACAGTCGCCTGGGCCAGGCGCACATCAGGGCTCGAGTCCACATAATTTTTCACCAGATATGCCCCGTCCAGGGGTCTTGGGTCAATGGTGATTTCGCCAATAAGGTTCACCGGCTGTTCCAGCGGCACGCCCACCACCAGCTTGAAGGCCAGCATGTCTTTTTCATAGGTTGTTTTTTGCGTCTGCAGCTGATTGCGCTGATTTTCCAGCTCAACCTGAGTAGAAATCATGTCTCCGCGTTCAATCAGGCCGCTGTTGTATCGGCTGACAGCCTGCCCATAGTTCACTTGGGCCAGGCGCACCGTGGATTCTTGCAATTCCAAGAGCTTCTTGCTGAGAATCAGCGAATGAAATGTCTTTTTTGATGTATCAAGAATCTTCTTACGCGCAGATTCAAAAGTAATTTTTCCCACATTATAATCAGCCGTGGTTTTCATAATGCTGAAAACTACCCATGCTGTTAAGTTAATCTGTGCCGCCAAAGCAAGCGAAGTTTTAGAGCCGCTGCTTTGATTTCCCGAATTCACCAGCGCATTGTTCATGTTGTATTGAATCTGGCCCGTGCCGGTGATCGTGGGAAAAAAGTCATTCCACACGCCCTGCAGGTTTCTGGCACTTTGGCTGTAATTAATTTTGGCTTTTTTATAGTCAAAATTGTTGGTTAATACCAGCATTTCCAGCGTGCCCTCGTCAATTACAAGTACATCGCTGGTCGAGGTGGGGGCATTGGGCCTCTGGGGCGGCAGCTCCTTGGCTTTTTCTGCAGCTTCTTGAGCCATTAAATTATATGCAAAAAAGAGATACAAAAAAAATAAAGCAACGATTTTTTGTGCTGTCAAAGAATAAAGATACTTGAACACAGCTTACTACCTCAATTTTCTAATGTGATATCTAAAAGCACGCCTGATATTTCGGTAGAAACATTCTCTTTCAGTAGTATTTTCCAGCAAAAGTCGTAATTAAAGAACGGGCACTACTGTGTTAATGTTTCTGCGGTGGCACCGATTCAACAGGCGCAGCCTCCTGTTGAATCGGTGCTTTCTGCTCGAACATAATCATTCTCAGTTGATGCATCAAAGCCTGGTATACCTCTAGGTTATCATCTAAGTATTTTTTGGCCGCGTCACGGCCCTGGCCCATTTTGTCATCAGCATAGCTGAACCAGCTGCCCGACTTTTGTATTAAATTATGCTTCACGGCAGCATCCAGCAGGCTGGCCGTGGCGCTGATGCCCTTGCCGTAGACCACTTCCATCTCAACTCTCTTAAACGGCGGAGCCACTTTATTTTTTGCAATTTTTACAATCACTTTATTTCCCGTGATGTCATCAGGCGATCGCATAATGGCTTCGCCTTTGCGCACTTCCAGGCGCTGGCTGGCATAAAATTTCAGTGCATTGCCGCCTGTGGTGGTTTCGGGATTGCCATAAGTAATGCCGATTTTCATGCGTGTCTGATTGATAAAAATCAGGCAGCATCCCGATTTTGATATGACAGAGGTCAGTTTGCGCAAAGCCTGGCTCATCAGGCGCGCCTGAAGCCCCACATGGCTGTCGCCCATTTCGCCTTCAATCTCTGCTTCGGGGGTCAGGGCAGCCACGCTGTCCACCACAATAATATCCACCGCGCCGCTGCGCACCAAATGCTCGACAATTTCCAATGCCTGCTCGCCTGAATCTGGCTGGCTGAGCCATAAATTGTCTACATCCACACCCAGATTGCGCGCATAGACAGGGTCCAGCGCATGTTCGGCGTCTACAAAGGCCGCCAGACCGCCGGCTTTTTGCGCCTCGGCCACAGCATGCAGCGCCAGTGTTGTTTTGCCAGAGCTCTCCGGCCCGTAAATCTCGATAATGCGCCCGCGCGGATAGCCGCCAACACCCAGAGCTTCGTCTAAAAGAATAGAGCCGCTGGGAATAGCCGTGATCGATGTATCGGCCGATTCATCACCCATGCGGATCAATGACCCTTTTCCAAATTGCCTCTCAATTTGGCTGCGGGCAATCTCAAAAGCTTCTTTCTTTTTTTCTTCCACAGAAGAAGCTGTCGATGTTGTTTTGCCCTCTAATTTCTTTGCCATTTTCCTTTTCCCTCTAAAATCGCAGACTATAGAAAACTTTAAAATTAGTCAATATTTGTTATCAGCTCTTTTTGATGCCTTGTATAAAAAGAGTTTTTCGTTATAGTATCAGGGGTATGTATGCTTCTGTTGATTCTTGCGAATCAGACATTTTTTCTGTGCCTGTTATTTTGGCTCTTTGCTATCTTTTCTGCGCAATGCTTTCTAATATTTTGTCTGTGAAGCTGATTCGTGTGCCGATTTTGAACTGGGCCGTGGATGCGGGAACAATTCTCTATCCGCTGTCATTTGTGGTGCGCGATATGCTGCATAAAAATGCCGGGCGCAGACTGGCAAAAAATGTCATTATCGGCAGCGGGGTTTTGACGGCATTGATGGCGGTTTTTATTAAAATTGCGATTATTCTGCCTCCTGATCCCGACTGGCCTTTTCAGCAGGCTTTTCACGATACCCTTTCTTCCACATGGCGCCTGGTCGCCGCGGGTATCAGCGTGCAGGTGATAGGCAGCCTGATCAACACGGCCATATTCAGCTATGGCCTGCGCCGATGGCCTGATAAAGATATTGCCGTCAGCTTCATCAGCAATGGCATTGCTTTGTTTTTGGATACAGTTTTCTTTTGTGTTTTTGCTTTTTCTTTCACTTATGGATGGGATATTGTGGCTCAGATTATCGCGGTGAATCTGATTTTTAAAATTTTCACGGCTTTAATTTTTTCTCCGTTCATACGTCTGATAAAAAGGAAAGTAGATCTGGGGCAGATATAAAAAATTAGGATGTATCATTTTTGTCCTCTGTTGTGTCGATTCTGGAGAAGGATATTTGTCTATGTCTGAAGTGACCACACGTGCTGCACTTAAAACAACCTCTCGTGTGTATGAACCAGTCGTGCCACCGGTTTCGGTGCGTTCTTTTCCTGCCAGCATGCTCAGCGACGGCTTTTACATGAGCTGTCTGTTTTTCACCATGGGTCTTATTATGCTGGCTCTGGTGTTTTTTTATGGCCCGGCCAGGGTGATGATGGACGGCCCGATTTTGCTGCCGGCCACGTCTATTATCTCGGATGAATCACCTCAAAAGCCCACCGGGGGTGCCTCTGCCCAAGGATCGGCGCGCGTGGCCGATTTTTACCGCGGCGTTCTAGCGCCCGATGAGACACTGAGCCTGCTGGCCCTGCGGCACAGATTGTCTTTGGGTACATTGCTCAGTGTGAACAAAATTGACGACCTCTCGCGCGTGCGGCCGGGTCTGCGTTATATCATTCCGGGTATGGATGGCATTCTCCATCGTGTCAGCCGGGGGCAAACCCTGGAAAAAATCTCTGATCTATACGGCATCTCAGTGGAAGAGCTCAGCTATGTCAATGGCTTGCTCATTCCCCAGCTTCATGATGGGCAAGAGCTTTTCATCCCCGGTAAATTGATGAGCGATGAAGAAATAGCAAAAATTACAGGCAAATCATTCCTCTTTCCTGTGCCTGGGCGGGTGCGTCGCCTGTTTGGAAAAATTCATAATGGCCTCACCGATTCATTAGTGTTTAATGACGGCATTGATGTGGCCACTTTGCCCAATCAGGATGTGTATGCCGCCGCCAATGGCAAAGTGGCGGCCGCCGGCCTGCATTCATTATATGGCTATTATGTCATTTTAGAGCATAAAGGTCGCCTGCATTCTTTTTATGGCTATTTGTCGGGCATTAAAATGCACGTGGGTCAAGATGTTCAGAGGGGAGAAGTGATTGGCAATGTGGGCCGCAGCGGATACACCAGCGGCCAATGGCTGCATTTTTCCATTTTACACAAAAACAAGCCTGTTGATCCATTCAAATATTTGCGCTAGAATATTCCATTGGATGGCGCACAGGCTAGTCTTTTCTCCGATTAAAATATCAAAAAAGTGAGGCAGTCATGAGCGAGCAGGAGTTGCGGGTCATTTCTCTGGGTGGTTCTTTGGTGGCGCCCGAGGGTATTGATTTAGAATTTTTGTCTGGTTTTCGCCATGTTTTAATGAATTGGCTGAATGCGCATACCCAGCGCAGGGCCATTCTTGTGGTGGGCGGGGGTGCTCCTGCGCGCATTTATCAGCAGGCGGCGCGAGAACTCGCTAAGGACATCAGCAATGAAGATTTAGACTGGATAGGCATTGCAGCAACAAGAATGAATGCGCGCCTGGTGCGCAGCGCATTTTATGCAGATGCCCCCTGTGATATTGTGGAAAATCCGGAAACAGGAGAATTTGATCAAGGGCGCATTCTGGTGGCCAGCGGATGGAAGCCGGGGTTTTCCACGGATTATGACGCGGTGGTGCTGGCCCAGCGTTTCCAGGCCGAATGCCTGATTAATCTCTCTAATATTGAGGCTGTGTATACGGCCGATCCCCAGCTGGACCCGGCGGCGAAACCCCTGGAGCAAATTAGCTGGCAGCAGCTGCAAGATATTGTGGGCCACACATGGAAACCGGGGGCAAATTGGCCTTTTGACCCTATCGCCACATGTCGCGCCAGAGAGGCTAATTTAAAAGTGATTGTGGCTAAAGGATCTGATTTGCGTAATTTAGAACATATTTTGTCTGGACAAAACTTTAAGGGCACAGTGATTAGTATATAGTCTGGCTCTAAAGCATGTGGAAAAGTTCTTGACACAGATAAGCGTCTAAATTTATAGTATTACGGCTTATATATAAATGAGGAGACAGAATGAAAGGGAAGAGAACCTATCAGCCTTCAAAAACAAAAAGAACCCGTAAATTTGGTTTTCGTGCCCGCATGAAAACACGTGCCGGACGTGCTGTTCTGGCCCGCCGCCGTGCGCATGGAAGACATAAATTAACAGTATCAGATGAAAAAAAACCTTTCTAAAAATGAAATCTTAAGTGCTCAGGAGCTTAAGAACGTTTTTAAAACAGGCAAGAGGCTCAAAGGACGGGGTTTGGGATTGTACTTTGTGGCAAACAGACGGCAATCCTCTCGCTTTGGTGTCAGTGTCAGCAAAAAATATGGCACGGCCGTGCAAAGAAATTATGCTAAGCGTATCGTGCGTGAAGTATATCGTCTTCATAAAGATAAATTACAAGCCTGTTGCGATATGGTCTTTGTGGTGTATCCGCATCCGATGGTTTTTGCCTCTGCGCATGATACTGTAATTGGTCTTATGGAAAAGGCATGTATGATTAAGAGGGTGGGGTGATAGAAGGGAATGATAAAGGCAGGGATAATATTCTTAATCATCTCTTATCGCCGATGGATTTCTCCCCTCAAGAGGCCGATATGCCGTTTTTATCCCAGTTGTTCTTGTTATGCTTTGCAGGCTGTGCGCAAATATGGCGCCATCAGGGGGTTGGCTCTCGCTATAGGGCGTTTATGCCGCTGCCATCCTTTTCATCGTGGCGGTTTTGATCCCTTGCCTTGATCAATGAACTGGTGAAAAGGGAATTTCAATACTTTTAAGGATTTTTCGTATATGGATAAGAAAACAGTTCTTGCCGTTATTTTGCTCAGTATTTTGTTTACAGCTTTTTTGGCTGTGGGCCAGAAAAACCGTCCCGAAGAAGAAAATGCTGCATTGCGGGTTTCTGTCACAGAGGAACAAACAGATGCAGGTTCTTCTAATATTCCGGCGACGCAAGAAATCATTTTGCCCCAGGGGGCAGCTTCTGCAGAAAAACATATCGCAGAAACAGATCTGTACCGCATAGAATTTTCTACTTATGGGGCATCTATCACGTCTTTACAGCTGAAAGGCTATACGGATGGAGAAACCCCTGTGGAGATGATCCAAAAAGGCTCTGATGCCGACTGGGGTGCTTTTCTCATGTATTTTGCCAAGGATAATCAAGGCAAGCCTTTTTACGGGCCATTCACCTATCAGAATAAAGGCAATGGGCAATTTGAATTTCGGGCCAGGGCCGGCACTATGGTGGATGGTGTGAATGTGCCTTTCACAATTACCAAAACATATACATTTGTGCCCGAGGAGTATATGTTTGAAGTGCGCATTGCCCTGGTGCAGCCAGATGGGCAGTATTTGCCTTTGAATTTTTCGGGCTCTTCTTATGCTCTTGAAGCCGGGCCGCAGATTGGCCCTTCGTTCAAGAAGCTGGATAATCAGCAGACATATAGAAAGCCTGTGTATTATAACGGACGAAAAAGCAAGATTTTGAAGCTGGGCAACAAGCCTATCTCTATAGACGAGAGGGTGATCTGGGCTGGGATAGACGGCAAGTATTTTGCCCTTATTGGGGTGCCTGATGAAAGCCTGTATCGCCAAATATGGTCTAGCAAGGCAGTGAAATCTGCCAGCGGCGAGGGTATTCAAGAGGGCACGCAGCTTTCCTTTGTGCGCTCGCAGATACGCAGCTCGCGCCAGGAAGATCGCTTCTATTTCTACATGGGGCCCAAGCAAAATAAAGAATTAAAGCGCTATGATGCTGCCGCACAGAATCATTTCGGCCTGGCAAATATGAAAATGGAAGGCATTGCTCCCAGCATGCCTGTTTTTGGCTGGCTGGAAGCATTGTTCAAAGCTGTGCTGGAATTTATCTATCGTTTTGTGCCCAATTGGGGCTGGGCTATTGTTATTTTGACCATTTTGGTGAAATTAATTTTATTCCCCCTGACATTGAAGTCTCTTTTGAGCACCGCCCAGCTGACGGATTTGCAGCCAAGGATTAAAGCCTTGCAGGAAAAGTATAAAGATGATCCTGCCGGGATGCAAAGAGCTCAGTTTGAACTGTATCAGAAAGAGGGGATTAACCCCATGGCTGGTTGTCTGCCTTTATTGTTGCAGCTGCCTATTTTTATTGCATTGTACAATTTATTTAATAAATTTTTTGAATT
The DNA here is from genome assembly GCA_020024055.1 of Spirochaetaceae bacterium. Lineage (GTDB taxonomy): Bacteria > Spirochaetota > Spirochaetia > WRBN01 > WRBN01 > JAHHUI01. The sequence continues at coordinate 12,923 of JAHHUI010000002.1, forward strand.
GAGAGGGGCACATTTTTTTGGCTGGATTACAGACTTATCTGCCCCGGATGTGATACTGCAATTTGCCCGGCCGTTGCCTGTTTTGGGCTGGACAGGACTGCATCTTTTGCCGGTGATTTATCTTTTAAGTCAGTTTTTGATGAATAAAGTGATGCAAAGCGATGCCAATTCACAAACGAGCCAGATGCGCACGATTATGTGGATGATGCCATTGATGTTCTTCTTTATTTTTTATCAGGTGGCCAGTGCGTTGTTGGTTTATTGGATTATGTCTAATATTTTGTCTATATTCCAGCAGGTTCTTATTTCTTATTTGAAGAAAAATGGGCATTTTCAAAATGATGAGGGAAATAGGAGCATAAAAAGTAAGAAAAAATATTCTGCCGTGTAGGATGAGGAAAATAATGCATGTTAAAGGAATTTGAGGGAAAAAGCGAGAAGGAAGCTATTTCAAAGGCAATGGAGGCATTGAATCTAAGCAGTGACGAATTTGAAGTGGAAATTTTGCCCGATGATAGCAAAAAGTTTGGTTTTTTTAAGAAAAACGGCGTACGAATTCGTGTGCATGTGAATGATGATGTTGCGCGCACTGCTGCCGCCCGCCCGGCGCATATCAATACTGAATATGATGAAAATTTGATCAATCAGGGTGTGGAATTTGTGGAAAAAATTATCAGCCTGATGGGCTATAGCGGCAGTGTGAGTGTTGAGCAGCGTGAAGATGGCAAATTAGTGTTCAACATTGACAGTGATGACAGTGCTATTTTGATTGGCAAACAAGGAAAAAATCTTGATGCCCTGCATTTAATTTTGAATGTATATTTGTCCAGTATTTGTCCCGAAAATTTAGAATCAGCATTGCCGAGAGTGATTGTTGATTCACAGGATTATCGGCACAGACGCGAAGAAGCCATTGTGCGCAATGCTTTAAAAAATGCTGATCAGGTTGTGCGCAGCAAATCCAGTCGATTGCTGGACCCTATGCCGGCCTTCGAGCGCCGGCTTGTGCACACGGCATTGAGCGAACGACATGATATTATCACGCAAAGTGAGGGAGAGGGCAATGCCCGTCAGGTCAGAATTATTTATAAGGGAAGCCGTTAGAGTACATATGTAATTCTGCCGACATGTAGATATGCTTATGCAAGTATTACGTAGACTAATTTTTCTGTGTTTTATTCTATGTATAATGCCTTCATGTTCCAGCATGGCCTATGAGATTAACGAGTCTGTGCCGCCCAAAGTCAAGCTGCTCAATGATATTGGCGGGTATTTTTATGATTCAGGCAAATATTTAGATGCCAAGGCTTATTTTTCCTTGGCCATTAAGATGTACCCCAATTATGTGGATGCCTTGGTGAACCGGGCAGCTGTGTATAATGCCTTGAAAAAATTTCAGGATGCTGTGCACGATGCTACGCGTGCCCTGAAAATAGAACCCAATAATGTGCAGGCCCTGAATAATCGCGGCAATAGTTATACCGGCTTGGGAAAGTATACGCAGGCTTTAGAGGATTATAAATCAGCCTATCGTTTAGCACCCAAATTTTTGGATGTTGTCTTTAACATTGCCAATTTATATTATCGGCTTAATCTGCGCCTTGATGCTGTGCGCTATTACACACAGGCGATTGAGATTCATCCTGGATTAACACAGGCTTATATTTTCCGCGGCAGCGCTTTGCATGAATTGGGCTATCAAAAGCGAGGCAATGCTGATTTTGATGCTGTGATACGTATGCAGGCACGTTCACCTGGGATCAGTCTTTTATTGAGCCAGGCCTTGATTCAGGTAAAGCGATTTAAAGATGCAGAAAAAATTTTGACTCAGCTTCTTCTGGAAAATGAGAGTGCGGATGCTCTGGCCGCGCGTGCAGAGGCCTTTTATTATTTGAAAAATTATTCCGCGGCCCTGACAGATATTGATCGCGCTATTGGCATAAAAAGCAATATTGACTATCAGGCCCTTCGCATGAAAATCAATAAAAAAATGCCCAAGAAATAGCCTATGGCGCAGACGCTTTTTTATGTGCTGGTGGCCGCACGTTCGGCGATGTTGCAGCCTTTAGTATACCTTTCTTCTGTTCGCTTAAAAATTGGCCAGCGTGTCCAGGTTCCTTTGGGTGCGCGGCAGGTGGCTGGCTATGTCATTACTGCAGATCTCAGCAAGCCTGCTGTAGATTTTGAGATCAAGTCCATTATAAAAATTATTGATGAAGAGCCAATTTTTACGCCTGAGTACATTGATATTGCAGTTTGGATCGCGCGGGTAAATTTTGCCTCTTTGGGAGAGGTTTTATTTATGCTGGGGCCCAATGCCCAGCGCGAAACCACACAAAGACGGCGCCTAGCCCTGGAGGAAGAAGAGCAGGTCATTGAAGATCATCCCCTGACACAGGCACAGCAGGAAGCTGTGCAGCAAATACAGGCACATCAGGGGTTTTCCTATCTTTTTGGCGTGACAGGATCGGGAAAAACCCATGTTTTTTTGCAGCTGATTCGTCTGGCAAGAGAGAGGAATCAGGGTGTTTTATATTTGGTGCCCGAAATTTCTCTTTCTTATCAGACATATAAATTTTTACAGGCTTTTTTTCCTGATGTTGCTTTGTGGCATTCGGCCCTGTCTCCTGCGCAGAGGCTGCGCACCTGGCGAGAAATTCAGCAGGGGAAGAAAAATATTGTTCTGGGCACGCGCAGCGCTGTTTTGGTGCCTTTAAATAATTTAGGCCTGATTGTGCTGGATGAAGAGCATGATACAGCTTATAAATCTTCTTCCACGCCGCGTTATCATGCGCGGCAGGTGGTGATGTATATGGCCAAGCAGCTGGGCATTAAATTGATCATGGGCTCGGCCACGCCCAGCCTAGAGGCCTATCATGCTATGCAGGAAGGTGTGATACAAAAAGTTTCTTTGCCCGCGCGCCTGGGCACAGAGTCTTTGCCCGATATGCGCATCATTGATATGCGCGCGCATAGTGGCATATTTTCACAGGAATTGGTCAGGAAAATATTGCAGACCCATGAAATGGGAAAGCAGAGTATTCTGTTCCTGAATCGCAGGGGCTTTGCCCGTTTCTATTTTTGTGAAAACTGTGGATTTGAATTGAAATGTAAACATTGCAGCATTTCTATGACATATCATAAATCCAGTGATACATTATTATGCCATTATTGCGGCTATCAGGAAAAAAAACCTGCCCTTTGCCCCCAATGCGACAATCCTCAGGCAGGTTTCACCACATTCGGCCTGGAAAAAGTAGAAGAAGAAGCACAGAAAATTTTTGTGAATCTGCGCATTGCACGCCTGGATGGAGATATTGCCAAGAAGAAGAGCGAATTGCAAAAGATCCTCAAAGATTTTCGACAGGGCGATTTGGATCTGATGCTGGCCACACAGATTGTTGCCAAAGGCTTTAATTTTCCGTCTTTGCATTTGGTGGGGATATTGTCTGCAGATGTGGGCCTGAGCATGCCCGATTTTCGTGCCAGAGAGCGAGTCTTCACTTTACTGATGCAGATTGCCGGGCGCGCAGGCAGATATGAAGACAAAGGTGAGGTACTCATTCAAACTTATCAGCCGCAAAATCCTGCTATTGCCTATAGTGTGAATCGGGATATAGAAGGGTTTTACCGGCAGGAATTGACCCTGAGACAAGAGCTGGGTTTTCCGCCCTATTCTCGTTTATTGCGTTTGGTTTTTCGCAGTGTGCATGAAAAAAGAGCACAGGATGCAGCGATGCAAACGGCGCATTGGCTGAATGAAAATTGCCCCGATGGCGCCGAGTTGCTGGGCCCGGCCGAGGCCCTGATTTTACAGATTGCCGGGAATTATCGCTGGCAGATTTTGCTGCGTGCGCCGCGCTCTTCTGTTCTGCATCATTGGGTGGCGCCTTTGCATCCCCAGTTGCGTGCCTTTCCACAGGTGTATTGCGAAATAGACAGCGACCCTGTCAATCTGCTTTAACTTGATTATTCTTTAATATGCTTTTGCATATAGTCTGTTTTGATAAAACTGATAAAGTAAGGTACAAAAGACAAGACAGAGACCAAGGCTGTGAGCATGAACAACACAGAGCCGGCGGTCACGGCTGTCGACAGTATGTTTTGAGGAATTATTTTTGCGCTGATCGCCACGCACAGCAGCATGCCATACATGCTGGCCATAAAATAAAACACCGCTTTGAATTTGCCCGAATTGCCAGCCGGCAGAGTCACCCCTGTTTGCGCCAGGACAGCGCGGATGAATGTGATGGAAAGTTCGCGCCAGAAAATGATCAAAAGAGGCCAGAAAGGGTAAATGCCTGCCATGGCAAAGCAATAGAAAAAAGTCAAACGGCTCAGGACATCTGAAAAGGGATCCATCAGCTTGCCCAGGTCGCTGACCAGTCCCTGTTTTCTGGCAATATAGCCGTCGACCACATCGGTGATTTCCAAAAACAGCCAGAAGGCTAATAAGCCCAGCATGATGTAGAACTGCCAGTTGGTGTCAGGCAACTGAAGGCAGATAAGGAATAATGTATAAAAAACAGGGGCGCAGATGATGCGGATGACCGTGAGTTTATTCGGCAGATTCATAAAAAATATTGAAACATAAATCTGTTCTTTAAGTCAAGAAAATTATGCCGAAGGAATTGACATGATGAATATTTTTTCACAGGATAGATCTATGATGAATAAGAGGGGAATCCGTACTTATCAAAGGTTTTCCAAGCCCGCCGCTGTGCATCCCGAAGATGCAACGAAAGCAGCTTTTCCTAAAGTCGATCGGCCTGTTGCGGCCAGCTCGTCCAAGGCAGCCAGCGCTTCTGCTGTGCAGAAAAATATCAGTGAGTATTTTCGCACCGAAATAGAAGAAAGAGCCGCCCGAAATAAGAAGAAAAAAACTTCCGCACAGAAAAAAAGCGGCGTACGCAAAGCCGCAGAACTTTTGCTTTTGGTGGGCAAAGACGAAGCAAGTAATATTTTGCAGCATATGTCTGTCGAGGAAGTGCGATCTGTCATTTATGAATTGGCGCGCATCAAGCATTTAGACCCCAAAGACGCCCAAAAAACCCTGGCTGAATTTGGCCGTGAAGCTGATGAAAGGGGCATTTACAGCGGCGGTGTGGATATTGCCCGTGGTTTTTTGAAGGTAGCCTTTGGCGAGAACGAAGGCGAGCGCATCCTGCGCAATGCCGCAGGAGAATTATTAGATCGCCCCTTTGCCTTTTTAGAGGACTTGGAACTGGCCCAGCTTTTGGGCCTTTTAAAGGATGAATCTGTAGAGACATTGTCAGTGATTTTGCCCAGACTCACGCCTTCTGTGGCCAAGGTGGTGCTGGAACATGTGCATCCTTCTAGACAGGCTGATGTGGTGAAGCGTATAGCGACTGTGGGGCGCGTAGACAGCGCCGTGATTATTAAAATTGAAGAGATTCTGCGTGAGCGCATCCGCCAGCAGGGCGGCCCTGTGGCCATATCCGAAGAAATTGACGGGCATCAAGCTCTGGCAAATATTCTGCGGCATATGAGCATCAGTGATGAGAAGAAATTACTGGGCCAGCTGGCCACAGAAGAGCCCGAAATGGCCAAAACAGTGGAAGATCATCTTATCACTATTGATTCTTTATTATACATGACCAATCGTGATCTGCATGAAATCTTCCGCCGCATGGAAGAAAAAGATATTGGCCTGCTCATTAAAGGCAAAACCCCCGAAGTGCGCGAGCGCATTTTAGAATCTCTCTCTGCGCGCAAGCGCAATATGGTTCTTGAAGAGGAGCAGCTGATGGGCCCCATGCGCAAGAGAGACGTGGACAAAGCCACCAGGGAATTTTTAGAAGACCTGCGCGAGAAAGAACGACAAGGCAAAGTCATCATTTTGCGCCCTGGAGAAAGCCTGGTATAATACCGGCAACTTATGGACGAACTCTTTGATACAGCTGTTGAACCTGGGCCTTTGGCTGCACGCATGCGTGCGCGCAATCTGGATGAATTTATTGGACAGGGACATATTTTGGGCCCTGGGCGTCTGTTGCGCCGTGCTATTATGGCCGATCAGCTCACCAGTTTGATCCTCACCGGCCCGCCCGGATGCGGCAAGACCACCCTGGCGCATGTTATTGCCCACACTACTCAAAGCGCATTTTTCAGCCTGAATGCTGTATTGTCCGGCTTGGCCGATTTACGCCAGGTGATTGACAAGGCCCAGGAATTAAAAAAATTGTATAACAGAAAATCCATTCTCTTTGTGGATGAGGTACATCGCTGGAATAAATCTCAGCAGGATGCGCTGCTTCCCTGGACAGAAAACGGCACCATTATTCTCATTGGCGCCACCACGGAAAACCCCTATTTTAAAGTGAATCGCGCCCTGGTCAGCCGCAGCCATATTTTCCAGCTGACCGCATTGACCAATGAAGATTTGATGAAGGCTGCACGGCAAGCTCTGGCCGACAAAGAGCGTGGCTATGGCCAATATGATATTGAGATCTCGGATGAGGCCCTGGCACATTTAGTCCAATTTGCCAATGGCGACTGCCGCAGCCTGCTCAATGCCCTGGAATTGGCTGTTGAGACAACACCGACCCAATTTCCCCCGGCCAAGGGAGAAAAAATCGTCATTGATCTAAGCATCGCGGAAGAGTCTATTCAGCGCAAGGCTGTGCCCTATGACCCTAGTGGCGACGATCATTATGACACGATCAGTGCTTTTATTAAAAGCGTGCGAGGCAGCGACCCCGACGCGGCATTGTATTGGCTGGCCCAGATGCTGTATCGGGGCGAAGACCCTGATTATATCTGGCGTCGTTTGCTTATTTTGGCCAGCGAAGACATCGGTCTGGCCGACACTCATGCTTTGACAGTGGTGAATAATTGCATTGCTTCTTTCGAGCGCATTGGCCTGCCTGAAGGCTATTATCCCTTGTCCCATGCCACGCTGTATTTGGCCACATGCGAGAAAACAAACAGCGTGATGGGGTTTTTTGATGCACTGAAAGAAGTGGAGGCTGCCTCGCGCGCGGTTGTGCCCAATCATCTGCGCGATGCCAATCGCGATGCAGCGGGATTTGGACATGGCCGGGGGTATAAATATCCCCACAGCTATGATGATCATTGGGTCGCCCAGCAATATTTACCCTTGGCTCTGAAGGGAAAGATTTTTTATCATCCCTCTGACGCGGGCTATGAAAAAGAAATTAAAGAACGTGTTTTGCGCCGCAGAGAGATGCAGCTGGCCGAAGAGGCGGATTTCATTCATGAAAATTATACGGCTTTCTCGGCGGCCATGACATGGTGGCAGCGCAGTTCTTTATCGGCGGCCCGGGGATTGACAGAATTAAGAGATCAATTATTCGAGGCCATGGCCTTGCCTGCCCATAGCTGCGTCTGTATTTATGGCGATCATACCGGTTATTTAATTCACGAGGCCGTGCGAAGATTTCAAGCGGGCGGTGTGTATGTCTTGGCAGCCAAAGAACAAAATGCCGATGCCGTCAAATTTTTAACCCGTGAAATAGACCCGCTGCATCAGCCGCAAATTCATCTCGCAAAAGAATATGAGAGAATTCCCCATTCCCCGTCCTGTTATGAGGGGGTGATTTTATATCGGCCTTCTGAAGATCCAAAGATATTATTGGCGCGTGTGCGGGAACAGCTTAGGGTTGATTCCGTGTTGGCTGTGGTTTTGCCGGCACAGATTGTTTCTTTGGCAAATGTTTTCCAGGCGCTGCTCAATGATGAACAAAAGGCTTTGCTGAAAAAGGCCGAAGATCAACTGAATCAAATTTTATGGGATGAGGCCTGGACGGCCGTGTTGGAAGAGTATGATTTTGAGACGAAACGCCTGCATATTTCCGTGGAAGAAGAAATAGATATCGCCGATCAGCAGATTCAGCGCTGGTTTTCTCCAGAGGCGCCTTTGGGCAAAGCTTTGCATGATTTGGCCGATGACAATGAAGTGCAGGCAATAGAGTCTAAATTAATGCAGCATCGTGGCGCAGTGATGTGGCCGCGCCACTATTGTGTGCTCATTTGCAAACGGAAAGAGAAAAATTCTTGAGAATTAAGATTTCTCTATCTGCAATGTGACGGGCGGTTGATCGCAAATTTCCGCCGGGCCGTAATATTGAATCGCCCCCGGGAAAATAAAGCTGGTTTTCTTTGCCCAGGTTTCACGGTTTTTACACAGCTCTTTGAAGGGTTTGCCGTCTAAATCGACAAGAGCCTTGCGGATCACGGGTTTGCGCTTGCCATGGCGCGTTTCCAGGTTCATCATCATGGTCAAGGGAATGCCCCCTGCTTCCCATTGGTCAACGTTTTGATTCAAATTGCGCACTGCGCTCATATATCCTGTGTGGCCATGGGCAATCAGGATGAAAGCCGCATAGCCAAGTGTATAGCAATAATTTGCGTCAAAGTTACTGGGGAAAGCTGAACGTCCTTCATAGCCGAAAAAATGCCCCAAGGCATTGAATTTGCCTTTGTATTTTCCTTGGGTTTTTAAAGATTCTAATTTTTCTTTCACTAAATCAATGAGCATTTTTTCTGTTTCAATGGCAGAAACCTGAATATTGCCATGCGGGTCTCTGTCTTGAATCAGCTGTTCACGAATATCAAAAGGCAGGCTGGTATAGGTTTTCTGCACCGCTGAAGACAGATTTTTAGCCACCCAGTTCACTTTCTCGGAAACAGAAGATATTTTGGAGAGCTCTTGATCATTATGCAGCAAATGATTCAGCTCTGTGATCAATACGTTGATTTCGGGGATAAATTCAATCAGGCCTTCGGGAATGAGCACGATGCCAAAATTCATGTTTTCTTTGCTGCGTGCCACAACAGACTGCACAATGACATCAATGACTTGATCAATAGTCATTTTTTTCTGTGCCACTTCTTCGCTGATGATACATACATTGGGATGTGTCTGCAAGGCGCATTCTAATGTGATGTGGCTGGCGCTGCGGCCCATCAGGCGGATGAAATGCCAATATTTCTGTGCGCTGCAGGCGTCTCGGCTGATATTGCCGATCAGTTCCGAATAAGTGCGACAGGCCGTGTCGAAGCCAAAACTGACTTCAACACAGGCATTTTTTAAATCACCGTCAATCGTTTTCGGACAGCCAATCACCTGGGTGCGCACTTCCTGGGCCAGGAAATATTCCGCCAGCACGGCTACATTTGTGTTCGAGTCGTCTCCCCCAACAATGACCAAGGCATCCAGGCTCAGCTTTTGACAATTTTCTCGTGCTTTTTCAAAGATTTCCAGGCCTTCCAGTTTTGTTCTGCCCGATTGAATCATGTCAAAGCCGCCGGTGTTGCGGAACAAATTGATATAATCATCATCCAATTCTTTATATTTGCCGTCCACCAGGCCTTGAGGTCCGCCCAGAAATCCGTACAGACGACTTTCTGAGTTCATTTTTTTCATGCTGTCAAACAATCCGGTGATGACATTATGTCCGCCGGGGGCTTGGCCGCCGGAAAGAAGAATGCCCACTCTTAATGGGCGGAACATGCTTTCTTTTCTGTCTTTTGCCGGAACAAAGCGCAGCGTGGGAGCGCCATAGGTATGGGGGAAAATCTGGGCAATATCTTCTTCATCTGCTACTGATGTAGTTTTGTTGCCTAATTCCACCTCGATACAAGCGGGATCTGTGGTCAAGATCTGTGGGACTTTTGGCTGATATTCAAAGCGAGCCTTTTGTAATGAAGAAAATTCTATCATAGCTTCATCCTCCTAAATGTATGTTTAAGGCTCTCTTCGCCGGCAAAAGCTTAAGCTGGAAAGCTCTGTAAAAAATCCCTGAACAAATTTGTTCTTTGTTCATAGTCTGCCTTATGAATTTGCCAGGCTGCTGTAATAGCATTGACGGCATCTTCATACATTGGCTTACAAGATTGTATCAGATTTTCCTGGAAAGTGGTTCTTTGATTTGAAATAAATTTTTCTATTTGTTTTTTCATGCTGATATTATGCAGTCTTTTCAAGGCCAGAATGAAACTTTGTTCTGTAGGCATGGCGGCCAGGGCCGTGCGGCCCAGCACATCGCCCATGGCTGTCATGGCTGTGTCTTCCCATTCTTCGCCTTCGGAAAAAAAGAGCTGATGATGTGCATCTTTAATTTTAAAGAGAAAAGCCTCTTTTTCCTGTATAGCCTTTTCACAGGTGAGGGGTATTTGGTCAATGGATTGAAGGAAAGCACTCAGCTGTGTGATAAAGGGCTGCGCGCCTTCATGCTCCATGCCTGCCAGCTGAGACTGCATGGCAGAAGAGAAAGACTGGAAAGAGGCAGCAATTTTTCTTCGAGTGTCTTTTTGGGCAAATAGACCCAGGCTGACCAAAGTGCCCAAAGAAGGATGGCGCATTGACTGTGTCAGCTCAATAGTGAAACGTTCCATCATGCTGTCGAAAAAAGTAAAAAACGGAAAGACAATAAGGCCAAACTGCCGGGAAAAAGAACGCCGGCTGGTGAAGAAGTTTTCTTCAATTTCCAGGATTTTTGTACAGCCTTGTATTAAAGCAGGCAATTGTTCTTCCGCCAGGGGGCGTATCATGTCGGCCAGATGTGCCTCCAAGATGCCGCTTTGTGCTGCTTCATGAACATTTTTATCATCAATATTGTTAAGAATATTGATGATAAGTGCTCTCTTAACCTCATCTTGATGCGACGGCATGATTGATTAATTCCCTCAAAAATTAGAAGCAGTTAAAAGATTTTAACACAGAAAAAAGAATGTGTCTAGAATGATTTTGGGTATGAATTGTGCTTCCGGGGCGGAAAAATCTGCGAATTATCGGCAAGTAAATGAAAAAACTTTGTAAGAAAACTTGCAAGATTGAAGGAATTTCGGCTAAACTATGCCAAATGAAATTTAAGGCAGTTCTCTTTGACATTGATGGAACGCTGTATGACAACAAAGATGTGTTGTGGCCGGGCATTCCGCTGATCTTAAAACATTGGCCCATGCTGCTGAGTTTTCGCAAAGTGCGTCATTATCTGCATCAGCATGTGAATGCCGCGCTTGATGCGGGGATGGATTTTGTCAATTTTCAGGCAGACCTTCAGGCCAAGATGCGCAAAAAACATGAGAGCCGGGAGAAGATGCTTCAGTGGCGGGCCCGGTTTATTGCAGACTTTGATCAGATTTTCAATCATGTGGGTCCGGTGCCTTATGTGGTGGATATGTTGAAGCTCTGTCAGGAAAAAGGAGTGAAAATGGGATTGCTCTCAGATTTTCCCCTGTGCAAAAAAATAGAGCGTCTGGGTCTCTCTGGCTATTGGAATGTGCAGCTTTCCACCGAGGACTGTGGTGCCCTGAAGCCCGGCCCAAAGGGGTTTCTGGACGCTGCCAAGCAAATTGGAGAAGAACCGCAGGATATTTTGTTTGTGGGTAACAGTTATAAGTATGATGTGCTGGGTGCCCGCGGCGCAGGCATGCGCACAGCGCATTATGTGAAAAAGAAGAATCCTTCAAGTCAGGCTGATTTTCAGTTTAATGATTATCGCCAGCTGAAAGAAAAGCTAGAGGAGTGGCTGTAGGCCTTGTCTTTATACAGGGCCACGGAAAAATGGGAATTCAGTGGGTATTTTTGATATTGGGGATTTCATAGTCTTAGGCGTCGTCTCACTTATTATCCTGGCCACGCGCCGGCTGGATCGACAGAACCGTTCTATTGATAATGTTCGGCGATTCTTTGAAAAAACTAGAGCAGACTTTGACGCATATATTAAAACAAATCAGGAACGCCTCTATGATTTGACCAGTGAACTTTCCAGCTATGACAAAACCAGTAAAGAAGTGTTGCGCCGTATTGAGGCTGATGCAGATGAAGTGCGCCAGCAGGCGGAAAATCTGAATCAGGTGAAGGAAGTCATGGTCGAGCTCTTGAATGTGCGTGACAATGTGATGGAGAGTCTGGAAAACCTGAAAGATGATGCGGCCTATGTCAGCGAAACGTCGCGCCGCATTGAGATTTTGGGGCAAAAGGTGAATCAGGTCGAGGCCAATGGCGATCGTCTTTTGGCCGAGCTGGCCGATCGCAATGAGAAATCCCTGGAATATCATCGCCAGAAATTGCAGATGTCTCTTGAGAAAGAGAGAGAAACTTTGCAGGCAGATTTGGCCAAGGCTATGCAGACAGCCAATGCACTTCGTGATGAACTGAGCACTATTCTGGCCCAGAAAGAAGAAGTGTTGGTGCGCAATCTGAAGGCTTATTCGAGTGAATTGGAGCGCATTGAGCAATTATATACTCAGCGTATTCAGGAAATGGAAGATCATGCCATGAATATGGAAACTGAGGGTCTGCTGAAAATAAAAGAGAATTTAAAGCAGGAATTTGCGCGTATTCAGGAAGTCGCCGGTCAGATGTTCCTGCAGGAGACATTGCGCTTCAAAGAGACACTTGAAGATCAAGTGGAAGAATTCAGTGCCTTCAATAATAAGTATCGCCAGATGGAAGAGGCATTGACCCAGCGCTTTGATGAATTGACGCTTAAGAGCAATAATATTGCCGAGGAATATAATCAATTTGATATTCGCATGCACGGCCTGTACGATTATATTCAAAATACTTTCCAGGATGAAGCGAAGATTCTTAAAGAAGATCTCATCACGCGCTTTGTCCGTCTAAGAGAGCAGTTTGAAACAGAAAACTCGCAGCAGATTGAGGATGCGAAAGAGCAGCTGATGGAGCGATTGGGCGATGCTAAAAACAGCCTGATGGAGCGATTGGCCGATGTGGAACATGTGGCGGCCAATGCCGAAGAGCGCCTGGTGGAATTGGATGCCACTGTGGCCCAGGGGCAGGACAAGCTGGCTGTTTCTTTGGCCGAAATGCACCAGAAAATGGATGATAGCAATCGCGAATTGGAGCATCAGATAGAAAATGAGCGCATTGCCCTGCGCCAGTCGGCCAATGAGCTATCTGATCATTGTGCCCAGTGGCAGAATGAAGTGAAAGAAAATCTTGCGGACAGGCAGACACATATTTTGGCCAAATTTGAAGAAGAAGCTTCACGCCTGCAAAGCCAATGGCATGATATGAATCAAGGTATTATTGATGCTCGGCTGAAAATGGAAGAGCAGCTGCAAAGAGAGACCTATGCCTATCAAGATGATTTAGAGCATTATAAAGGTGAAATTGATGGCAGGATTGCTACTTTGAAGCAGCATTTGGATGATATGATGGGTCAGGGCTATGGCTATATCACCGAAGGCCAGCAGAAGCTGGAACAGAAAATTGCCGATGAACAGGAGCACCTGAGAAGTGAACTGGAAGGCCTGGCCTATGAATTTGAGCAGGCGAAAGAGGCCAGCCGGAATTTGGTGCAGACTGCCAATGAAGAATTGCTTAATGAAGCCAAAGATCATGTGCGTCATCAATTAGACTATCTGCAGCAGAATTTGGAAGAAAGCCTGCGCCAGGCACATAATCGCCTGGATGTGGAATCTAATTATACCCAAACGCTCTCTAAAGATATTCATGAGCGCTATGAGGGATTGGAATCGGCCCTGCGGGCTAAAATTGAAAATACGGAAGAATTTTATAATGATATTTTAGAGCAGCTGCGGCATAAACAGGATGAACTATTCAATATTGATGAAGAATGGCAGTGCACGATGCGCGATACGCAGCAGGGCCTGCGCAAAGAGGTAGATAAAATTGTGGCCGATTGGCAGGATAGCTATGCCCAGGCATTCAATCAGGCCATGGCCGAGGGGCGCGGGCGATATGGTGCGGCCCTAGACAAAGTGGCTGAAGAGCTGGATACACGCATTTCCCAGTCCGTTATGCGCCTGGAAAATTTAGAAGTAACATTCAATCAGCATCAAAACAACCTGGAAGACAAACAGCGGGCGCAGCAGGATTATGTGAATGAATTTGTGGATCAATGGCGCGATCATTTTGAAGAGGAGCGCCAGCGTATACAGCGCGACACCACCGCAGCGCTGAATCGTTATGCCAATGATGCACAGAGTCTTGTTTCAGAATGGCGCACGCGTGTGGAATCCTGGCAAAGTGAGTCGGATGATTTGCGTCGCCGCCTAGAGCAGCAGATTCAGGGTGTGGGTGATGAAGTGAAGCTGCTGGATGAGAAGTGGCAGCAGAATTTTGAAAGCCAGGAACAAGCCTGGCAAGCCAGATGGCAGGATTGGTGCAAAGAGCAGGAAGAGATTATTGAAGGTGATAGAACACGCTATCACACTGTGGCCACCGATATGCGTGATTTGGCGCAGCAGATGGAATATGCGCTATCCATGATGCGTGAAGATATTCAGCAGAAGACTCAGGAAATGCAGGGTGATTGGAACAGTGCTGTGCAAAAGGTTGACCAACGCTGGCAGACTCAATTATCCCAGCTTCAGGAAAGAGCTGATGAGGTGATGCGCCAGATGCAGGAAAAGGCTGCTGATGTGCAGAATGACTGGAATGCTTCTATTCAAAATGTGGATAACAGATGGCAGCAGCAGCTGGAGGAAATGCAGCAGCGTTCGCTTCGCCTGGCGAATGAGATGCAGGAGAAAGCCGATGGCGTGCAGATTGACTGGAATGCCGCCATTGCGGAAATAGATGAGAAATGGCGTACTCAGCTGGGTGATTTAGAGCATAGATCGGATACCTTTGCACGCGAGCTGCAGGATAAGGCCGAAGAGCTGCGTGAAGTGGTGCAAAATCGGGCTGAAGAGCTGGAGACCAGCTGGCAAAGCGCAAGCAGGGATATGGATGAGCGGGCCCGGAATGAAATCACACGCCTGGAGCAGCAGGTGCGCAGTCATGTGGCCGAGATAGACAAGATGGGCGAGACTTATCGGGAAAATATTGCCCTGAAATTTGAGAATTTCGATAAAGAAATTCAATCGCGCATCACCGGTATTTCTTTCAATATTGATGAACATGAGCAGCACTGGAAAGAAATTGAGCATGAATTGACCGAAAAAATTGGCACGCAGCAGGCGCAGCTGTCGAATATGATGGATCAATGGCATGAAAATCTGCATGGATTCCAGGACGAAAGCCGCCGCGCTCTTCAAGAAGAGCGGCAGGCTTTGGAAGAGCGCATTGCAGAAGCAAAAGATGAACTTTCAAATACGATGCAGCAGCTTTTTGAGCAGGGCAAAGGCCAGGTTGATCAAATTGCTTCAGACTGGCAAGGCCACATGGCTCGCCTACAGGACCAGATGAATCAACATGTGGAAGCGGCTAAAAATATGGGATACAGCTGTGAAGCCACAATGCAGGATCAATTAAATGCTATCTCTCAAAATGTGCAGCAGCAAATTACACAAATTATGGCTGATTTAGAGAATAAGCAGATGCACTGGAAAGATGCCGGCGACCTTATCAGCCAGCAGGTGGAAGAACAGAAAGATTTCTTGAATCAGAAT
This sequence comes from Spirochaetaceae bacterium, assembly GCA_020024055.1. GTDB lineage: Bacteria > Spirochaetota > Spirochaetia > WRBN01 > WRBN01 > JAHHUI01. The sequence continues at coordinate 28,295 of JAHHUI010000002.1, forward strand.
CTCATCGCCTGGCAGGAGAGGTTGCATAGCTTTGATCGCGACAGTCAGAGTTTTGTTGAGGATCAAAAGAGAGCTATTGCCGATGCGATGCAAGGCATCAGGAATAATCTTGAACAGGATTTAAATCAGGCGAAAGAAGACAATCATCTGCGCATGGGTAATTTAGAACAGCGCTGGCAGGAAGATTTGGAAAGTCTGAATCAACAGGTGCAGAATCATCTTCTGGCAACAGAGAAGCTGGGCCTGGCCTATGGCCAGGATGTGCGCAAAATATTTTCCGAGATGAAATTAGAGGCTGAGCGTGATTTGTCCGACGTGGTGGCCCAGGTGGCCGCCCACAGGGAAAAATGGAATGACTTAGAGCATGATATTAATGAAAAGCTGCAATTGCAGAATCGCCTGATAGAAGACAGCGTGCGCCAGTGGCAAGAGCATTTGAACCTGGAGATTCAAGATAAAAGTGCCTCTTTGCAGCAAGAACAGCAGGCTATTACCCGGCGTATTGGGCAGATGCACGATGAATTGAGTGATGAAATTGAGAAATTGGGCCAACACAGCCAAGATCAGCGTGCCTCGCTGGAGCAGCGCTGGCAGCAGGAGCTCTCTGCCCTGGAGAAAGAGGTTGGGGGGCATATTGCCAATACGCGCCAGATGGGCCATGAGTATCAGGCCGCGATTAATCAGCAATTTGATGAGATTAACCTAGAGGCTCAAAAGCAGATCTTGGGCATTGAAGAGCGCCTGAATCAGCAGAATATGCAATGGCAGGAATTAGAGCAGACTTTGAATGAACGCGCCGCTGAATATAACAGCGAAATGCAGGAAAAGCTGAATCGCCTGCATGATGAGATTCAGGCAACAGTCATTCAGAATCAAGAGGTTCTGGACAATGAAAAACTTAATTTCACACAGCAGATTGATCAACTGAACAGGGATATTAAATATTCTTTAGAGGTTGCTGCACAAGAGCTGCATCAGCATATTGATCAGGCTTCTGACGGCTGGAAGAGTGAGCTCAAGCATTTGTCTAATGAAGTGGCGAATCATGTGCATAATCTGCAGGGATTGGGCGAGCAATATCAGGGCTCTGTGAATGAAAAATTTAATTTGCTAGACAATCAGATTAAGGCACATAGTGATAATTTGGCTGGACAGTTGGAGAAGCAGAGCCAGCAATGGAATCAGTCTTTGGAAATCTGGCAGCAGAAAGTGGGCGCCGTGGAGATGCGAGTGGAAACTTATGCTGATGAGCGAAAACGAGAGCTGACGGCGCAATTTGATGACTGGCAGCAGCAGCAGATGTCTAAGATTCAGGATCAGGAAAAATATCTTTCTGAGACGAATAATCATTGGCAAGAGGAATTGGGCAAATTCCACAGCCGCATGCTGGTGGAGCTGACAGGCATGCAGGAAGGAATTCTTGCGCAATATGATGAATTTAAAAAGGGCCTTGGCACAGACTTAGCGGGTCATGAAGAGAAAATTAGGGGCCTAAGCCGTCTTCAGGCTGATCAGGTTCAGTCTTGGGAAGAGAATATCAAGACGCTTTCGGGGCAATTTGAGCAAAACCTGGCCGAGGTGCGCGACCATGTGGCGCGTAAGATGGCTGAAGATCGCGCAAAATGGGATGATTTATTCTCTGAAAATACAGCCGCCGGCAATAGGAGGCTGGATGAACTGAATACGCAGATTGAAGATTTGTGCAATCAAATGTCTGTAGAGATCAATGAGAAGCTGAATGAGATACGCCGACAGCAGCAGGATGCCGTGCGCGAATGGAGCAGCGGCCATGCGGGCCTGGAAGAGGTGTATCAGGAGCATCATCAGCAGATACAAGATCGCATGCAGGTGATACAAAGCCTTATTGATGAAAAAATGGAGATGTTCAGTGAAGAGCTGGGAAGACGATTTGCCGCGGTGTCTCAGGGTGTGGATGAAAGCCTGGCCCAGGTGAATGTGCGCTCTGAACTCATTGAAGCTGCCTGGCAGCAGCATTATGAACAGCATACAAGGGATTTTTCCCAGCGTTTGAACGAGCGCGAAACAGAGATTAACGGCACCCTTGAAGAATGGCGGCAAAGATTGGATCACCTGAAACAGGAAGTGGATTCTCGTCTGGGCGAGGCCACACGCCTGGCAGATGAGATTTCTGGGCGCTGGAAAGACGGCTTTGAAGAGCTGCAGGAAATGATGGAAGAAAAGGCGCATAGCAGCAAACAGCAGCTGGAGAATGCAGAAGCCGGCTGGCAGCAGCAGATTAGCGAAGTGCAGCGTCTGATTACCGAAAGACTGGAAGGTTCTCGCGCCTGGGCAGAAAATCTGGAAAAGGGCTGGCAGCAGCGCTATGACGAGACTGAGCGGGATTTGCGCGAACGCACACAGCAGATTAATAATATTGTGCATCAGATTGAAGCTTCCTGGCAGTCTCGCTATAGTGAATTTGCAGATAAATTCAAAGAAAAGTCTGAAGAAATGGACCATCTGCTTTCATTGCGCAGCCAAGAACTTAGAGATAAAGTCTCTAATTGGGAAGAAATTTATCGCACACATCGGGCCCAAGCAGACCATATGGCAGAGGAGCTTTCCACAGCCTGGCAGGTGCGTTTTGAACAGCTGAATACAGATATCCTTGCACGAGAGAAAGATGTGGAAGAGGCTGTGAATAAAGTTGAGCAGCATTGGCGCATGAATTATGATCGCCTGGAAGAAAATCTGCAGAATAATGTCACTGCTGCGGTGGCCAAGATAGAAGATCTGATTACTGGCCTGGGCAGCAAAGAAGATGTATGGCAGGATGCCTTCGGCCGCAAATGCCAGGAAATTGAAGAAAGAAATCAGGCTCTTTTAGAGGAAAGCGAGGAACAGTTTGCTCAATCGCGTGATGCCTATCAGGCCCAGATGGCCCTGGTGCAGCAGCAGGTGGAAGAGATCAAAGAGCATTGGCGAAATAATTATGATGGCCTCTCAGAGAAGCTTTCTGAGCATATTAAGCTTATAGATCAGGAAACGCAAAGTATTGATGAAAGCTGGCAGAAAGAAGTGGACAATCTGCGCCAGTTGGCATTGAAAAAACAGGAAGAAAGCAAAGATTTCATTGATGAATTAGAGCAAACATGGCGTCGGCGTTTCAAGAATTTCAACCAAGGACTGGAAAGCTGGCTTCGTGGCAATGATGAGCGTGTGGAACAGCGTCTGCGTGAGTTACAGGCTCAATGGGAAGAGCGCCTGGTTGAAATAAGCAAGATGGAAGATGTGCGCCGTGATGAGCTGAATCAATACAGCGAGAGACTGGTGCACTCTTGGCGCGTGAAAACAGAAGAATTGACAGAAGTTCTCAATAGTTACATTAAGACATCGCACGGCAATATTGAAGAAGAGATTCGCCAAGCCAAGGAAGAATGGCAACAAAGTCTGGATGTTGCCGGAGAAGAAATTGAACGCAGAGTGCAAGATGTGGCCGCCCAAACGCGCAGCATCGAAGATCGCTGGCATCAGGCTGTGGATGAGCTGGATCAGGCCATGCGTATTCAGAATGAACAGTTTAATCAAAGAAGAAATGATTTTGAAGGGCAGTTAGAACAGCAGATGCTGCAGCTGGAAAGTCTGCAACAGGGCATTGTTGATAAGTCTAGGCTGGAAGTTGAAAATATTGAGTCCATTTGGGGAAATAATTACAATGAACTGCGCCAGAGAGTGCAGGAACAGATTGAAGAGTTGGAGCAGCTGCAGAGCGGCATTGTAGAGAAGTCTCAGCAGGAAGTGGATAAAGTTCAGGCTGTGTGGGAAAATAATTATCGCGATCTCAGCCAACAGGTGCAGGAACAGCTGGCTCAGCTGAGTCAGCTGCAGGAAGGGATTGTAGAAAAATCCCGACAGGAAGTGGGCAATATTCAGGCTATTTGGGAAAATAATTATCAGGATTTACAGGATCGGGTTCAGCAGCAGATTAATGAATTAGAGCAGCTGCGGCAGGGCATTGTGGAAAAATCTCAGCAGGAAGTTGAAAATATCCAAGGCATCTGGGAAAGCAATTATCAAGACCTCGGCAGTCGTATAGAGCAGGATTTGAATCAATTGAGAGAGCTGCAGCAAGAAATCCTTGATGCGTCGCGTGATAAAGCAGAAAATATTCAATCTGAGTGGGAAGGAAACTATCAAAGCCTGGATACTCAAATGCGTCAGGAATTGGCCCAATTAAAAGAGTTACAGCAAAATATTGCAGATCAGTCACGCATAGAGATGCAGCATATTCAGTCTGGATGGGAAGATAATTATAAAAACCTGAATGATCAATTTGCCATTCATGTGAAAACAGTAGAGCAATATGCCACTGAAGTCGAGAGCGGATGGCGCAATCGTATGAGTGATTTGAATACTCAAATTGAGGATTATAATCAAGAGTTGCAGAACAGACTGCAAAGTTTAGATCAAGATAAAATAATGATTGACGAGCGACTTAAGAGCTTGGAAAGCAGTATCAATCATCACTTTGTCGATCAGCAGCGCAGCCTGGAAGAATTGGTGTCAGAGCGTATTGCTTCTTTAGCCCAGCAGACACGTGATGACTGGGAAAGTCGTCTCAATGATGTAAAGAAGAATTTTGCTCAGCGTGTGGAAGATTTGGAAAAATATGCGGCCAATATTGAAGAGACAGAAGAAAGTCTCTCTGTAGAGAAGTCTCATTTTATCAATCGCCTGCAAGAGATGATGAAAGAAGTAGACAATATTTTCTATGAGAGCAAGGCCTGGATAGAGCAAAATACAGAAGATATGCAAAGCCGATTTAATCGCAGCGAAGAAAGCTGGCAAGCACAGCTGGGCGGATTTATTGATCGTATTAATGAGCAGCTGAATCATTTGGATGAAGCGCAGAATGAATTGATGACACGCCTGGGCCAGCTGGAAAGCAGTTCAGATTCTCATGTGCAACGTTTGCGTGATTCATGGGAAACATTCACACAGCAGATGGAAAAAGATAAGGAAATCTTTACCAAGCAGATGAATAAAGAAATGACGGATTTCGGTGAGAATATCAAAGCCGTACAGAATCATTTTGCCTCATATCAGCAGGAATTAGATGCCAACTGGGGTAAATATGTTGCTGCATTTGAAGAGAAGAATCACGCAATTTTGACAGCCCAAAAAAGTCTGGCTGAGCAAGGCAGGGAAAATTTACAGGCTGTCTTGCATAATACAGAAGAAAATCTGCAAAATATTTTGAGCGATGCTCAGCAGAATCTGATGCAGATGAAAGACAATTATGAAAACAGATTTGCACAGACTACAACTGACTTTGAAGCTAAGCTGAATGAATTTGAACAAATGCACGACGCGCGTTTTTCGCATTTGGAAGATTTGTATAATGCCAGTATGACAAAGGTCCAGAATCTGAGCAACGAGGTGGAAGAATATACACAAAGCCAGAGAGACTATTTAGACCAGCAGGAAGAAACGCTGAAAGAAGAATGGCAGTCTTTGCTCAATAATTTGAGTGAACAGCAGCAGCTTTTTGAAGAGAAATGGTATAAGCAGATTACCGACTGGAAAGAAAAAGAATTCAATCTCAGTGAATTGCAAGAAACCCTTGCTGCCGAAAATCGCAAACGTGTTCAGCAGATGATTGACCAGGTGGAACAGCGGGTGGGCCATCTGCGCAAAGATTATGAAGCTCGATTCCTTCAGCAACTTCAGGATAATCGAGCTGACCTGGAACACGCCGCATTGAACCTGGAAGAAGACGGTAAACGTATTAAAGCTGTTTATGAAGAGGCATTGCGAAAAGTGGACCAGATTGCCCGGATGATGGATATGCAGCTGCACGAACGACAGAATGATGTGCAGCAGAAACAGGATAATATCCTCTCCGAATGGAATGAATTTCTAAATGATTTAAGCCGGCAGAAAGATGATCTGCAACAGGCCTGGCAGCAGCGCATGGCTGACTTGCAGTCTAAGGAAGATGAATTGGCATCTTTGCAGGAAAGCCTGAATCAAGACAGCCGAGAAAAAGTGGAATTGGCTCTGGCGCAGATTGCCGGGAAGCTGGAAAATATGCAGGCAGAATATGAGGAAAATTTCAATGAGCATCTGCGCAGCAGCTATCAGCAGCTGACTGCTTCAAAAGAGAAACAGGATGCGCATCTGCGCGAAATGCGTGATTTGCAGCATGCAAGCATGGAAGAGCTGACTGCCCTAAACCGTGAAGTGGAAGAGCAGTTGAGCGAGAATAAACAGATTTTTGAAAAACAGATAGAGCAGCGTCGCCAGGAATGGCAAGACTTATTAGAACAGCTCACCTCGCGCCAGAGGGATGTAGAGGCATCGTGGCAAAATCAGATTAATCTCTGGAATGAGAAAGAGGCCGATTTCCAACGCATTCAAAATGAATTGATTGCAAAGAATGATCAAGAAATGCAAGAGCTTTTCCATCGTATTGAAGGTCAGCTTTCACAGTTTAACTCATCCTATCAAAGCTGGCATGATAAACTGGAGGCAGTTGGGCAAGAGGGTGAAGAGCATCTGAGCGCGACGATGGGTGAAATTACCAAAAACCTGAAGCAGAAAGAACAAGATTATATTGACTTCTTTGACAAGCGAAATCAAGAACTTTTCCACGGACAGGATAGCCAGTTTGAGAAAGAAAAACGAATGCTGGAAGAAATGTTTGAGGAGAAGAAAGAATATATCCGGCGGCAATGGGAAGATGTCCAGGCCGGCATGAAGGATGAGAGGGAAAAATATTTTGCGAAGTGGAATGAGGAGCTTTCGCAGGTTGAGGAGAAACATAGTATGCTGGTGGGCAGGCTGGAGGAGAGGCAGGCCTCCAGCATTGCCCAGCTGCGCGAGGCGACAGATTCTTTACAGGGTGAAATTAACAATTTCCTGGATAATGCGCGCCTGGAGATTAACCGCAGCATGGATGGCGCCAACAGAATCTTGGCTCAGTTTGATGATGACCTAAAACTGAAAGAGAAGGGCTATTTCCAGGAATTGGAACAGCAATTCCAGAAGATTGGTCAATATCGTGAGCGCCTGGAAGAGCATCTACAGGCAGAGAAAGATCTGCTTCAGGCAAGATTTGCCGCCAGACTGGAAGAGGTGGATGAAGGCTGGCAGCAGTTCAATCATCAGCTGAATGAAAAACAGAATCGTTTTGACGAGGGTATTTTAGAACGCATGCGCCAAGCTGATGCACAGCTGGCCACATTGGAAGAGCGCCTGGCGTTGAAAGAAGATAAATTCGAAGAGAATTTCAGCAAGAAACTTTCTGAGTCTATGGACAAACTGCGTGAAATGGAAGCTGATTTTGCCCTGCGCCAGCAACAGTTTGAAGACACATTGGCCGCGCGATTGAATGAAGCGAGCGATAGCCTGAAAGACCTGGAGAAGACATTTGAAGAAAAACGAGAACAGTTCTCTAATATGCTGTCTTTACGCCTAGATCAGGCTAATGATCAGGTGGATAATCTGGCTTTATCCTTTGAAAAGCGCTATGAGGCTTTCGAGCTGGAATTTGACAAGCGCATGGACAAGGCCATGGATGATGTGCATGCCCTGGAGAAAGAGCTGACACAAGGCAGTCAGAGCTTGATCAAGGATACGGAAAATCGTCTTTCAGATGCACAAACAATGCTGAATCAGCTGATTACAGACCTGGAGATTCGTCAGAAAGAAACCTATACAGAACTCAGACAAAACATTGAAAGCGCAGATGATCGTATTAAAGAACATATGAATTATCTGGGTGTCGACTTTAAAGAGCTGGAAAAAGAATTGGCCAGTCGGCGTGAAACCATTGATAAGCATTTCTCTTTGCAGCATGATATGATTAAAGATCGTTTTGATGATGTGCAGGAACAGATTGATGCCAAGATTCGCCAGCTTCTGGATCAGCAGAAAGTATTGCAGGACAATGTGGATGTCTTTAAAGAAGAAATTGATCAGCATTTACGCAAGCATAGCCAGGAGATTTCCTCATCATTTGATGAGCAGATGAAGCAAACAGAAGAAGGGATTTCCCAGCTGATTTTCAATCAGACGCGCGAGACAGAGCAGCGCCTGGAAAACCTGGCCCAGGTGGTAGCCGAAGCAGAGCGCCAGGTAGACCAGAAGCTGGCCCGGCATCACGAGCAGTTCAGAGAGCATTTTGTCGAGATTGAGCAGGTAGTGGCTTTGGCCGAGCAGGATTTAGAACGGCATAAGACTGAAGTGGAAGAAGGGCGCCTGACATTGGAAAGCCGCCTGATGGTGTTGCGCGACAATACGAGCAAAGAACTTGGCCGCGCGGCTGAAGAATTGAAAGCTTATATTGCTTCCAGCATTCAGCAGACCAGTGAAGACCTGAGTCTGGAATTTATGGGCCAGCTGGAGCAGCGTCTGAATGACTATGAAGATGCACTCAAGACAAAAATGGAGCGCCTGGAAAATTTCATTCAGGATGTAGACAATTTGGAAGAAGGCCTGCGTGTTTCCATGACAGAGACGGCCAATCGTGTGGTGAAAGATATGGGTGTGTTTGAAACAGATATTCGCACGCAGCATGAGCGCGAGCTTGAACGCGCGGCCACGATGCTGAACAGAACCCAAGTGGCCATTTCCGAACTCGAGTCGCGTGTCAATGATCTGCGCCGCCAGGCTTTGGAAAATGTGACGGGTGTCATTACAGAATTTGAGCAGGGTTTCCTTTCTGAGATTAACAAGCGTGAGGAGCAGCTGGGGCAGTATATTGCCGAATGGCAACGCAATGTAGAAAAATCGATGGAAACCTTTGAAAAGCGCAAGCAGCAGGAGCGCGATGAGGTTGAACGCAGATTTGACCATGAAAGCAAGGTGTATTTTTCCAGATTCCAGGAACAGGTGGATAATGAGATTAACAAATTCAATCAGCGTCTGGAGAGTTTCATCACCGATGTACAAGAACGCACTGGCAAGACTCAAAGCGAAGTGGTTCAGCTGCATGAGCAACTGACGAATCATATGGAGAGCTTTGTCTATCAGGCAAATCAGCAGATGGAAGAGCGTTTGAGCGCCCTGCGCGAGAATACGAATTTTCAGATTACCGACACACATACCAAAGCCCAGGCTGAATTTGACACCATTGCTCGCCAGCTGGAAGAAGAGCGACGCACATTCTCTAATATGCTCAAAGATTATCAGAGCGAATTAGAGCAGTGGCGCTCGAAGAATATGGTTGCCCTGGAAGAAAGAGAAGAAGATTTGATTCATCATTTCGATACGTTTAAGCAGCAGGTGCATACGCAATTTGGTGAAGTACAACAGCAGCTGATGAGCGAAAAAGAAAAAATGAGCCAGCAGCTGCAGGATCAGATCATTCAACTGGGTAAGCATTTTGCCAATGAAAAAGACGAAATTATGGGTGCTTCTGAAAATGAGCGACGCCGCCTGAAAGATGAGCTGGAAGCTTTGGCTGATAAGGCCCAGGTGCTCAGTCAGGGAATTGAACGCAGATCGGATATGGCTGTGGAAAGCCTGCAGCGCCTGGGTGAAGAAGCTGTCGCCGAATTGCAGCGCCGCGGCCGCACGATGCAGCAGGAAATGGAGGAGCGTCTCAGAGATGCGCGTGTAGAGGCTCAGGAATTGCGTGAACGCACGGATGCCGTGCGCGAGCAGACCACGCAGGAGATCCGTTCACATTCAGAGAAAATTGTGGAGCAGCTGGAATTAATTAAACAGAAGCAGAAAGAAATTGAAAGCAATGTGGCTGTGTTCAAGAAAGCCGATGAAATGCGCAATGATTTGCAGAATGCCCTGATGGATCTTTCCGAGAAAATGGAGCGTGTCGAACGCCATCGCCATGACTTGACTGAACTGGAGTCACAGCTCAGTCGTGCCTTTAAAGTGAACGACAGCTTGGCAGACAAATTAGCTGTGCTGACGCGCGAGCGCCAGAGATTTGATACATTAGATGAGAAAATGGAGGACGCCATGCAGCTTTCTGAGGCTGTGGATAATAAACTGAAACAAATTACTGAAGTTTCAGATAATTTACAGGAAATCCAGGTGCATCTGCGCGAGCTGGCCGGCGCAGAAAAAGAATTGGAAAAGCAATTTGAGCGCCTGAGTAAAAAAGCCCTGGTGGCAGATAATACCTCGAAGAGTATTGATACAAACTTTGAGAAGATGCGTAGTTTGGAGAGCGAAATAGAGAAAACCAATGCAGAAATGGAGTCGATGCGCCAGCTGTTGGAAGTCTCGCGTAAAGACCTGGAAGAGTTGGGCAAACAGAAGCCCCAGATTGATCATCTGATGGGATTTGTCTCGAATGCAGACAATAAATTGTATGAAATTGAGTCTAGAATTGAACGTATTGATGATATGCGAGATTGGATTGTTCAAGCCGAGCGACGTATTCAGGATGTTCAGCAGGATATGAAATCCAGCATGCGCACCACCATGCCCGAACCCGAATGGAAACGCTCGGAGTCTTCTGGTGACAGTACATCGGATACAGTGATTAAACTGGCTCAGCAGGGATGGACTCCCGAACAAATTGCTGGACAGCTGAAATTGCCCGTGGGCCAAGTATCGCTCATCATAGACCGCTGGCGATCGAGAAGATCATAATTTAACGTGCTGTGAAAATAATAGGAAACCAATCCTTGGTATTGGCCACTTTAGTGGGCACTGTGCCCAATGGCTGCTTGGTGGTCAGCTCGGCAATGAGATAGCGTTCTTTCATCACTTGCATTGATGTGCCTTCTGTATTGCTGAGCACGCCAACCACAGCATGCCCAAGTGTTTGGCTCAGCAGCAATGCCCCTGTAATCTGCATATGATTCAGCAGGATAAGATATGTCAAGGCAGAGGAATCACAGTCGCCTTTTTGGGAAAGAATAGAAGCATAGGGGGCAATAAGGTCAGACGAAGTGGTGAATCGCTCATAGCTATAATTTTGACAAAATCGCAATAGTTCAGCAGCCAGGGCATCTTTGTCTTTTGAAAGCATATGTGCCTGGAGCAATTTCACCAGCGGCTGAAGACGCATATAATTATCGCGATAGATGAAGCGATAATAGCGTACCCAGGCTAGAAATGCCAGGGTATTGCGTTCTTTATAGCGACTCATAATCAGGGCCTCGCGTTCCACCAGGCGCTGTGCTGCTTCTGCTTGTTCTTTGTCCATATCCAGGCTTAAATCCTGCCCGCCTAAGCTCAATTTTGCTTTCACCGGGGCTTTCACCGTGTTCATAGGTGCATCAAATTGAGTGATGGGCCCGGGGGTGATCCGGCCCAGGCTTCCCAGGGCAAAGCTATCCAGTGCGGAATAAAGCAAGGCTAGATTTTCATTGCTCAGGCGATTTCCCTGAAAAGAAACATGCAGCCAGTATTCGTATTTTTCTGCAATGATACATAATAAAAATGCGAAAAGGGATTCTTTTTCTTCTTTGATAATATAGCTGCCCAGAGCCGAGGGATAATTATTGTAAAGAAAAGAAGCTTGCTGAACATCAGAGATTTGAGGCCCCAGGTCTTTGATGAGGCTGCTCATGGCTGCCTGGGGATGGTCAGTTTTTCCTTTGTCTTTCACCGAGAGTATCAGGCTGAATTTTTTGTCAGCAGACGTGAATAAAAATGTTTTTCCCGATTTGTCGCTTGAAGCCTCCCATTCAACAGGGGGTTCAATAGAAAAATTATAAATATTGCTGCTGATGGCCTGGGCATGCAGCTGTATGCAAAGAGAAAATAAAAAGAAGGACCAAAAAGTTTTTTTCACAATGTAATTATCTGTTCAATCCTCCTTAGTACAAAGCCTTTTTCAAATATTATTTGAGAATATTTCTTAAAGTATGCTTTGCCAGAGTTTTCACAACAATAGGTGCATGTTCATTATATGATTCAATAAGAGAAAAAGCATAGTAAAGAGCATCATTCAAATCATCATGGATATGATGCGGGTAATCTAAAATCTGTGTCACAAGGGGACTATTTTTGCTTCGAAACAGCAGCAGGCCATTTTCGATGAGAGGACTCAGGCTAAGAATTCTTGTTTTGCCTATGCGCCCAGGTTTGATGCCTACCATGGGCAAGTATAATCCCTGTCTGGCTGATTCTTGAAGAATATGATTTTTGTATACAGCCTGAAACCCTACTTCCTCAAAGGCAATTTTAATCGGCTGAAATATAAGATACTTTTCAATGATTTTCTTGATTAGCCTGTCGGGAGAGCAGGGCTCTGCCCATTCATCCAGCACAAAGATGACTCCATCATTCCGCCGGCCAAGAGTGACGATGGCACTGCTGTCTTTTTTTCCCATGGAAGGATCAATGCCCATAAAGATCTGTAATTCATCCCGATGGGGTTCTTGTATGAATGTTTTAATCCAAGGGGCCTTAAAGACGCGATCTTCTTCATCTTGGGGCATATTTTGATATTCGCAGGCAAAGGCATAACTGCCGATTTCCAAGCGTCTTTTCCTCAGTTTTTGAACTGACCAGTATTGAGGCCACAGACTTTTTCCCGAAGGCAAGAGGGCTGAAAAATGTACCGCAGCCCAGCCGGGAAGCTGATGGTTTTTCACCCTTTCCAGCAGGCGGCTGGGCAGGTCGTCGCTGTGGAAAATTGTATTAACCAGAATGAAGAATGCTTCCTGGCCCAGGGGCAAAACACAACGCAGCAGCCAGGAATACACTTTATCTCTGCTGCGCTGGGAATAGACAAATGTATCGGTGAGTAAGTCGTCACAAATAATTAAGTCAGGACGATATTGGCGATTTTTCAGCCCGCGGATGGCCTGTGCACTTCCTTTGGCAGCAATGGCAGATCCGTTTGAAAGCTTGAGAAATCCTGACTGCCAAATGGGGCCTTTCTGCGGCCCGAATAATCGGATAATTTCTTCATTTTCTTCCAGTTCTATGCGTATGTCGTCCAGAAGTTTATGCGCTTGATTTTCCGTTGCGGCGAACAACACGGTGAATTTTGATTTTCCTGTTAAAAGCGCGTACAACGGATAGGCAAAAGATAAACGTGTTGACTTGCCAAAATTGCGCGGTTCAATATCAATAAGGGCTTTAATCTCTTTGTCTTCGTGGAAATAAACCTGTCCATACTTGTTCAATTTGTGCAGATGAGAGCTGTTTTTTGTGTCAATGAGCTGGATAAGAATTTTTTGATATTTTGCCGCCTGATGAGAAAAAAAGTGAGGCAGACACTGGGAGCAAAATTCTTCAAAACTAAGAAATTTTGGGGTATTCTGCTGTAAGACTGTTTGTAAGATGTCAGACATAGATCTAATCATATCGTTTTATATTGTTTTTCTGCCTGGGTTTAGATAAAAACAATACAATTTCTAAAGAGAGATTTGTGCTTGCTGCACAATGTTCGAGATTTCCTGAAGCATCTGCGGATGATTTTTTAGACTCAGGGCCAATTCGTTGATGATAGCCTCTTTTGCCCCCTGGATAGTGTGAGAAAAAGACAGGCGCATTTTAGCAATTTTTATCTGTATATTTGTCAGACGTGAAAGCATATTGACCCATTCTTTGGTTTCTGCTAAATCAGGATTCTCTTTCGCGCGAATAGCAGTGAGCAGCTTTGCCGAGAGCAGGCTTTGAATAGCTTCAAGAATATCTGTGTTTGGATCATTCTGTACAGAGATAAGAAGGTTGCGTGAATCTTGCAGAATTTCTTGATATTTTAAGATGTTTTTTCCCCAAAGATTTTCATCATTCATGATTATAAAAAACCTTGTAATAGCTACAGTTTTGCCAACTTATAAAACGCGGCGGCGGGCCATATCTCTCATTCCAAAAAGAAGAAATTTCTTCTTTTTTATGATTAAATAAAGTGGCATATATCTGGCCATTATCTGCCAGCCATTCTTTGATAATAAAATCGAATTTTTTAGGGATAAATAAAGAAGACTGCATTTCATCTTCTTCACAGATATTTGAAAGATCTTCCTGATAATTAATATATCCCACCTGCCGGGCAAATGATTTTTTATCGTGCATACTCAAAAATCCCATGCGGATGATGCGATGGTCTTCTTTAAAACAATGACATTGCGTATCCATCACGTCCATCATACTGCCAGCAATACGATAGATTTTCATCATTTGTTCTTTGCAGAGATTTTGAGAGTTTACTTTTTCTGCAATGCCCAGCAGGCAGCGAAATTTTCCTCCGTTTTTTTGAATGACTGGTGGCAGACTTGGGTCATTGAGAGCAATAGACATAATTTTTCTCCTTTTTAAAGAATTATGCACCACAATCTGTACCAATGCTTGTTTTTAGGCAATGTGATTCAGCTGCTTCGCAGACGGAATCTGGATCTTGCTTCTTCCACTGTTTCAAAGAGATCACGCTGCAGATGTTCACGAATATAGGCAAGTGTCTCTTCAGGGGTTTTTTGCGCCTCGATGCTGATACTGATGGAAGGGGAATAAGTAAAAGCTGTTTGTTCTGTGTTTTGTGCAAAAGGCTTCAAGAATTTATCAATATTCATTTGTGTCAAAGGCAAAACCAGCTCATCATGGCCTGCTTCTGCCATCACTCCTAATCGGCCTGTTCCAAACTGTATGGGAAGCCCATGGGGAATAGCTGGCACGATGCCTCCTGTGGCAAATGGGCGTGCGGGGGCCGCAATGGGTGTATAGGCAGGAGGCAGAGGTGTCGCTGCAATCAGGCCAATCTGTGCCACTGCAGAACCCACCGCAGCCAGCTGAGCAATACCAATGGCTAATGTCATTGGATTGGCCATATTAATAATAGCCTGCGCAGTTGTCATGGCAATTTGCCCTGTCAGCTGTGCTGTCTGAGTTGTTTTTGAAATAATGGCTGCCTGGCGTTCTGCCTGTGCTTTTGCCTGGCCCACTTCATTCTGTATTTGCGTTTTCTGAACTTCATATTCCCATTCACGTAATTGCTTTGCTTTCAGAAGTTCTTCTTCCTGCCGGTCTAGTTCTTCCTGTCGTTTTCTCTCTGCTTGCTCGGCGGCGCGTTTTTCCTGCTGCTGGCGTTTTTCTGTGCGTTTTTTCTCAAGTTCTGCCTCTAATTTTTTGGCATTGCGGATATTTGTCTCACTGCTGAGCGCAGCTTCGAGCTGATGAAGTTCTTTTTCATATACTTCCTGCTGATAGGCAAATTCTTCTTCCTCTTTGCGCAGTTTTCTCTCTTCTTCTTCGGCCTCTCTTGCCTCTCGAAAAGTCTGCAATTCTTCTTCTGCTTGGGTGATTAGTCCCTGGCTTCCGCTATAGATCATGGCCAGATTGTCCAGTGCAGCTTGGGCCTGTCTTTGAATATGCGCAATTGCTGCATCGCTGTAAGCATTAAGAGTCTGGCTGATGCTGCTGATTGTTGTGACAGAAGCCATGATATTTTTGTCTACATTATAGATTGTTTTTTTCATATCATTCAGGCGATTGAGAATTTTGTCGTCTGTCATTCTTTCAATATTATTTGCTGTATTTTCTATGTCTTTAGACTCAGAAGATGAGACAGCAAAACTGGCCTTATTCGCCGATGAAGAAGAGCAGCGCGGATGAAGCTCGAGTATTTGAATCATTTTTTCCACCACGGCTGTGGCAATGCGATCCACATCAGAAAAATTGGGGCTTTGCAAGGCAGAATAGGAACGACTGATAGGTGCAGTTCTCACACTTGACGGCACTGAAGCTGCTGATGAGGCATCAACTGTATTTTCCATGGATCGTGAGAGCGTGCGTAAAGGAGTATCAATTTGATCCAGGGCATGTGCGGGAGTGAGAGTATTCATCTGGAAAGCCACACTGTACAGGCTGTCATTCACTAGATTATTCATGTGCAGGTCTGACTTTAAGCCCCCGTTGCGCAGCTGTTTTTTTAAGTTTTTGGGTATTTGAGATTTTGTCAGACTGAAAAGCTGTCGTAGATTTTCTTTGACTTCATTTTGATAGGATTTTGACTGCTTTTGTTCACTGCTTCCCAGATTTGCCAGGTTTTCCAGTCTTTGCAGGATTTTGTGCATATTTTTTTCAGAGAATAC